>DASUYL010000083.1:0-3995 GCA_036377395.1 Jiangellaceae bacterium | reverse complement strand
GTCCTCGGCCGGCACGGCCAGGCCGGATTCGGGCCCGAGGAACGCCTGGTCCTGCATCCCGACCTCGTACTCGCCGGTCACGACCACCTCGGCGGTCGCGTTCGGGTCGCCGCGGCGGATGCGCAGGTGCCGGACCACGTTGGCGCCGGGATGGACCCGCAGCGTCTCGGCCGGGTCGACTGCGCGCTGCGGATCAGTCAGCGGCTCGAGCACGTCGTAGTCAACGACGATCCGCGACGCCGCCCGCCGGGCGGTCTCGGGATGGTCGGCCGCGACGATCGCGACCGGCTCGCCGTGGAAACGGGCCGTGCCGTCGCAGAGCACCGGCTGATCCGGGCGCTCGAGCCCGTAGAGCTTCCGGCCCGGCACGTCGTCGTAGGTCAGGACCGTGTGGACGCCGGGTGTGGCCAGGGCCGGGCCGATGTCGACGGAGGTGATCCGTGCGTGCGGGTGCGGACTGCGCAGGGTCGTGCCCCAGAGCATGTCGGCGGCCCACAGGTCGCTGGAGAACGCGAACTCGCCCTTGACCTTGAGCGTTCCGTCCGGGCGCGCCGCCCGCTGGCCGACCCCGCCCTGGCCCAGATCACCGGACACGTCCGGTGGTTGCACCGGCGCCGTCGTGTCGAGATCGGGTGCCATGACTCAACTCGCCTTCTGCGCGGCGGCGAGGCGAACAGCGTCGAGGATCTTCTCGTAGCCCGTGCAGCGGCACAGGTTGCCGGCCAGCGCCTCCCGGATCTCGGCGTCTTCGGGCTGCGGCGTCCGTTCCAGCAGGTCGTGAGCGGCCACGACCAGCCCCGGCGTGCAGAACCCGCACTGGACCGCCCCGGCGTCGAGGAAGCACCGTTGCACCGGGTCGAGGTCATCGCCGGTACCCAGGCCCTCCACGGTCCGAACGTCGCGCCCTTCGGCCTGACCGGCGGCCACCAGGCACGCGCACACGATCTCGTCGTCGAGATAGACGGTGCACGAACCGCACTCGCCTTGCTCACACGCGTTCTTGGAGCCGGGCAGGCCCAGCCGCTCGCGCAGGACGTACAGCAGGCTCTCGCCCTCCCAGACGTCCTCGGCCTGGCGGCTCTCGCCGTTGACGGTCACGTTGACGCGCACGGGTGCCTCACACCTTCCGGTAGGCGTGCCATGCCCAGCCCAGGGTCCGGCGGGCCATGACCGACAGCGTGTGGAGCCGGTAACGGGCGGTGCCTCGCACGTCGTCGATGGGTGCGGCCGCGGCCGCGACCAGGTCCCCGAACCGGCGAGCGACGTCGTCGTCGATCGGTCCGAGACCGTCCCAGTCCAGCGCGCCGGCGACGAAATGTTCGGCTTCCACGGCAGGACGCGGCGTCGGCGCGGCCGAGCCGATGCCGGTGCCCACCCGCCGTTCGTCGGGGAACAACGCGAGCCCGAACGACGACACGGCGATCACCATGGCGTTCCGGGTGCCGATCTTCGAGAATTCCTGCGGCCCGGATGCGACCCGGACCAGGATCGACTTGATCAGCTCGTCCGGCGCCAGCGCGTTGCGCTTGACGCCGGTGTAGAACTCCGACACCGGGATCTCGCGAACACCGCGGGTCGACTCGACCTCGACGACGGCCCCGGCGGCGAGCAGCGGCGGGTGGGCGTCGCCGGCCGGCGAGGCGGCTCCGAGGTTGCCGCCGACGGTCCCCCGGTTGCGGATCTGCGGCGAACCCACGGTCCGCGACGCCGTGGCCAGGCCCGGGAGCCGGCCGCCGAGCTCGGTGATGACCCGGGTATACGAGACACCGGCACCGAGCCGGATCCGGTCGCCGTGCTGCGACCACGCGGCGAGGTCGTCCACCCGCGTCAGGTCGAGCAGTGCCGGCGGCCGGGCCTGGTCGAAGTTCAGCTCGACCATGACGTCGGTGCCGCCGGCCACCGGCATCGCGTCCGGCTGCTCAGCCTTCGCCGCGAGGGCGTCCGCCCATGTCCGCGGCTGCATGAACTCCATTGCCGTACTCCCCCATCGGCTGCACGTAGTAGACCTCGCGACTTCGCAACGGGCCAGCCTCAGCAAGCACGAATCGTCCGGCCGATCGGACCGGGTGCTTTGTATGATCCTCTAGTGCTGCTCCGGGACCTGGTGGCCGATCCCGACCTGCGGCTGACGCTGGTCGACGGCGAGCGCGCCCTGGACCGACCGCTGACCACGGTGACGACGATCGACCTGCTCGATCCCCGCCGGTACCTCAGCAAGGGTGCTCTCGTGCTCACCGGCCTGATGTGGCACCGGGGTCCCGCGGACAGTGAGGCCTTCGCCGAGGCGCTCGCAGAGTTCGACGTGGTCGCGCTCGGTGCCGGGGAGGCGGCGCTGGGCTCGATCCCCGACGACCTGGTCCGGGCCTGTCGCCGGCGCGGCATCGCCCTGGTCAGCGTTCCGGTCGAGACCGCCTTCAGTCAGGTCAGCGACCGGGTCGCGCGCGAGCAGGAGGCCGAGCGTGGCCACCGGCTGGCGATCGCCCGGGATCGCCAGCGCCGCCTGTTGTCGGCCGTCGCGGAGGGCAGAGGCACGGCGGTTCTGCTGCGCATCGTGGCCGAGGAGGTCGGCGTGGCCTGCCGGGTGATGACGCCCACCGGCCGCGACGTGGCGGCCGACGGGCCGCCGCTGCCGGCCGGTGACGTCGACACGCTCAGCCGGACCTTCCTGCTGGACCGGCTGCCCACCGTCGTCACCACGTCCGGCGGAGACCACACCGTCCTCGCCTCCGGCTCCCGCTTCGGCCCGCAGGTCTCCTCGTGGTTCCTCGTCGCCACCGGCGACCACCGGACGTGGTCGGAGGACGTGCGCTCCACGGTGGACGACCTCGCTGCGGCCGTCGCCCTCGAGCGGTCGCGCCTGGAGGACGCCCGGCGGGTGGAACGGCGGATCGCCGACGAGGTCGTGGATCTCGTGGCGGCGGGACGAGCGACGACGGCCGCGACGGTGACCCGGATCAGCGACCTCGGCGTCGATCCGGCCGGGCCGTTCCTCGTCGCCGTCGCCGCCTTCCCCGACGGTCCGGACCTGCTCGACCTCGCCCGGGACGTTCTGCACGACGCGGGCCTGCACATCGCCCGCCTGCCGGTCACGGGAGTCCACCAGAACGTCGCGGTCGCCCTGATCCCGGCCGCGGGCGTCGGCGATCCGGCCGAGCGGGTGAGAGCGGCGCTGGGACGGCTGGAGTCAGGCGTGCGCACGCGCCTTGGGGTCGGCGTGTCGGCCGCCACGGCACCGGATGCCCTGGTCGGCGCTCTGGACCAGGCCCGGCACGCGCAGCGGCTGGCGGCGCTCCGTGCCGATCCGGTCGCGGTCGTGACCGCCGACGAGGTGACCTCGCACGTGCTGCTCCTGGCGGCCGTCTCCGACGACGTCCGGCGGGCATTCGCCATCAGGGTGCTGGGACCCGTCCTCGCCCACGACGAACAGCACGGCAGCGAACTGCTTGCGACGCTGCGCGCCTTTCTCGAGGCAGACGGGTCCTGGAGTCGGTGTGCGGCGGCCCTGCACCTGCACGTGAACTCGGTCCGTTACCGCATCGGCCGCGTCGAGGCACTCACCGGCAGGGACCTCTCGCACCTCGAGGACCGGGTGGACGTGTTCCTGGCCCTCCGCTCGCTGCCCGGGTGACGCGGCCGGCCCCGTTCAGTCGTCCCAGGCGGCGCCCGCCGCGGGCGCGTCGTCGCGGAGCACCGACGCCTGGATGAGGCCGTAGGGCCGGTCGGCGGCGTAGAAGACCTCGTTCGGGTTCTCCAGCCCGAACGGGGTCAGGTCGACCGCGAAATGGTGCTTGTTCGGCGCCGACAGCCTGACCTCGGCGATCTCGGGCCGTTGCTCGAGGACGGCACGCCCCATCTCCCACAGGGTCTGCTGCAGCGCGAGGCTGTGCGTGGTCGCGAATCGGGCCAACAGGATCGCCCGCACGCCCGCGTAGGACGCGGCCCAGTCGGCCGTCCCGGCCCGGTACCGCCACCGGGCGAGCAGTGCCGTGGCCATG
>DASUYL010000082.1:0-12572 GCA_036377395.1 Jiangellaceae bacterium | reverse complement strand
CCCGCGCCCGAGGAGGCACTCGTCGACGGCGCCCAAGCTCTGGTCGGCGCCGACCTGCGCGAACTCGCCTCGGCGGTTCGCCGGCTGCCGCCGCTGGTGGGTCGCCAGCCCGCCCAACGCCTCGCGCCCGTGCGCTGACCGGCCGCGCGGAGTCAACCGACCGGCTCGGCGTCGCGCCGTTCGTCACCCAGGATTGCCGGCTTCAGCTGCTCGACCTCGCGCTCGCCCAGGTGTTCCCGGACCGAGTACGCCAGTGCCGCCACCCAGATCGCAGCGAGCACCACGTACACGGCCGTGCGCACGCTGCCGGGGGCATCAACCCAGTCGCTGTTCAGGACGGTCCGGGTGTTGGTGAGGATGATCACGCCGCCGACCGCCGAGCCGAGGATCCGCGGCGGGACGTGCCGCACCAGCCAGGCGGCGATCGGCGCGGCGACGACCCCACCGAGCAGCAGCACGGCGACCCAGGAGTAGTCGATGTTCTCCGAGCCCAGTCCCACCAGGAAGCCGACGCTGGCGGCGACCGCGACGATGAACTCGCTGGTGTCGATCGAACCGATCACCTTGCGCGGCTCCATCCGTCCGCTGGCCAGCAGCGCCGGCGTGCCGACCGGGCCCCACCCACCGCCACCGGTGGCGTCGACGAACCCTGCGACCAGGCCGAGCGGGCCGAGAAACCTCCGTCGCACCGGCGTGCCCAGGTTGCGCCTCGGCATCCCGCGCAGCGTGAACCGGGCGAGGATGTAGAGGCCGAGTGCGAGCAGGATGGCGGACATGACCGGCGCGGCGACCTCGGTCGACAGCGCCGACAGGAAGGTCGCGCCGGCGAAAGCTCCGATCGCACCCGGGAGCGCGATCCGGCGGACCACCGTCCAGTCGACGTTGCCGAAGCGCCAGTGCGACAGTCCGGATGCCAGCGTCGTCCCGATCTCGGCGAGGTGCACGGTGGCCGAGGCCGCCGCCGGGTTCGTGCCGATCGCGAGCAGCAGGGTGGTCGACGTGACGCCGTACGCCATGCCGAGGCTGCCGTCGACCAGCTGCGCCGCCAGCCCGACCAGACCGAGCAGGACCAGAGTTGGCATCGGGTTTCCCCACGGCTATTCCGATAAGACTGATAGGAATAGTGGGGTAATCGCCGACGCCGAGTCAAGGCTTTCGCGGTGCCAACAGCCGGGTCAGCGTTTCCCCCGCCTTCCGGCAGTCGTCGGCGGTGACGTCGAGGTGCGTGATCAGGCGAACCAGCCGGGGGCCGACCGCGCTGACGAGGACGCCCTCCTGGTGGGAACGCCGGACCACCTCGCCGGTGTCCACCGGCAGACCGGACAGATCGAGCAGGACGATGTTCGTCTCGACCTCCACCGGATCGACGGCGCCGGAGTCGGCGAGGATGTCGGCCAGCACCTTCGCGTTCGCGTGGTCGTCGGCCAGCCGGTCGACGTGGTGGTCCAGCGCGTACAGGCCCGCCGCGGCGAGAACCCCGGCCTGGCGCCAGCCCCCGCCCATCCGCTTGCGCCATTGCCGCGCCTCGGCGATCGCGTCCGCCCGGCCGACCAGCACCGACCCGACCGGCGCGCCCATGCCCTTCGACAGGCACACCGACACCGTGTCGAACAGGCTCCCGTAGGCGTGCAGCGCGACCCCTGTGGCCACGTGGGCGTTCCACAGCCGGGCTCCGTCCAGGTGCAGCCGCACCCCTGTGCCGTCGATCAACGTGCGCAGGTCGCGCAGGTCGCGCAGAGGCTGCACGCTGCCGCCGGCGAAGTTGTGGGTGTTCTCGACGGTGACGGCGGCGGTGGACACGATGTAGGGGCCGGCGTCGGGAGAGAGCATCCGGGTGACGGCGTCGAGGTCGATGCGGCCACGGCGGTGCGACCAGGTGCGAGTTGTCACGCCGTGCCAGACGGCGTGCGCACCGAGTTCCGTGCGGACCAGGTGGGCACGCGCCTCGCAGAGCAGTTCCTGGCCCGGACCGACGTGGGCACGCACGCCGAGCAGGTTGGCCATCGAGCCGGTGACGGTGAACAGTCCCGCCTCATGGCCGAGCAGGCCCGCGACACGTTCCTCGAGCACCCGGACGGTCGGGTCCTCCCCGTACACGTCGTCACCGGTCTCGGCCATCGTCATCGCGGCGAGCATCGCCCTGGTGGGGCGGGTCACGGTGTCGCTGCGCAGGTCGATCGTCACGCCAGAACTCCAGAGACTATGGCGTGCCCGACGGCCAGCCACGCGCCTCGAGCAGCTCGGCCACCAGGAAGGCCAGCTCCAGGGACTGGGTCCGGTTGAGGCGTGGATCGCAGACCGTCTCGTACCGGTCCCCCAGACCGTCCTCGGCGATCGGGTCGCCGCCGCCGACGCACTCGGTGACGTCGTCACCGGTCAGCTCCACATGCACGCCGCCGGGCACCGTACCCAGCGCCCGGTGCACCTCGAAGAAGCCGCGGACCTCGTCGATGACGTCGTCGAAGCGACGAGTCTTGTGCCCGCTGGGCGCCTCGTAGGTGTTGCCGTGCATGGGGTCGCAGACCCAGGAGACGACCAGCCCGCCCGCCGTCGCCTTCTCGACCAGTGCCGGCAGTACGTCGCGGACGCGCGCCGCACCCATCCGTGTGACCAGGGTCAACCGTCCCGGTTCACGTTCGGGATCCAGCCGCTCGCCGATGGCGAGGACGTCCTCGGGCGAGCAGGACGGGCCCAGCTTGACGGCCACCGGGTTCCTGATGCGGGCCGCGAACTCCAGGTGCGCACCGCCGAGCTGACGCGTGCGCTCGCCCACCCAGAGCAGGTGTCCCGAGACCGCGTACGGCGTCCCCGTTCGGGAGTCGATCCGGGTGAGCGCGCGCTCGTAGTCGAGGAGAAGCGCCTCATGGCTGGCGAAGAGCTCCACGCTGTGCAGCTGCTCGGGATCGGCGCCGATCGCCCGCATGAACGACAGCGCCTTGTCGATCTCACCGGCCAGCCGCTCGTACCGGAGCCCGGCCGGGGACGTGCGGACGAAGTCGGTGTTCCACGCATGCACCTGGCGAAGATCGGCATAACCCCCGCCGACGAACGCGCGCGTGAGGTTCAGCGTCGCCGCCGCCGCGTGGTAGGCGCGGACCATCCGGGCGGGGTCGGCCGCACGGGCCGGCGAGGAGAACTCGAAGCCGTTGACCATGTCGCCGCGGTAGGCAGGCAACGTGGCGTCGCCGCGAGTCTCCGTGGCCCGCGACCGCGGCTTGGCGTACTGACCGGCGATCCGGCCCACCTTCACCACCGGCACGCTCGCGGCATAGGTGAGCACCACGGCCATCTGCAGCAGCGTCTTGAGCTTGTTCCGCACGTTGCCCGCGGTCACGCCGTCGAACGTCTCGGCGCAGTCGCCGCCCTGGAGCAGGAACGCCTCACCGCGCGACACCGCGGCCAGCCGCTGCCGCAGTAGATCGCACTCGCCGGCGAAGACCAGCGGCGGCAGGGCGCAGAGCTGGTCGACGGCAGTATCCGCAGCGGCAGCGTCGGGCCACTCCGGCTGCTGAGCGGCCGGCAGCAGGCCAAGAGCGCCGCCGAGTTCGGCGTAGAGCGCGGCGTCGCTGGTCGCAGTCACCGGCCAAGCGTAGGCCCGACGGTCCGCTGGCACTCACCTGCACGGGCGAACCGCGCTGGCCGGCCGAACACGGCTGGGGACCCCAGCCGGGTGCTCGGTAGGGTGGCCGGGCCGACGAACGACGCCGTGGGCGTCGTGCTCAGATGCGCGAGAGGTCAACGTCATGACGGTTCGTAAGGTCGCGATGCTCACGGCCGGAGGCCTGGCCCCCTGTCTCTCCTCCGCGATCGGTGGGCTGATCGAGCGGTACACGGACACCGCACCCGAGGTCGAGCTGATCGGATACCGGGACGGATACGCCGGCCTGCTCGCCGGGCGGTCGGTGGAGATCACACCCGAGGTGCGGGAGCGAGCACACGTGCTGCACCGCTTCGGCGGCAGCCCGCTCGGCAACAGCCGGGTCAAGCTGACCAACGTCGCAGACCTGGTCGAGCGGGGCCTGATCGACGACGGCCAGGATCCGCTGGCGATGGCCGCCGACCGTCTCACCCAGGACGGTGTCGACGTCCTGCACACGATCGGCGGCGACGACACCAGCACCATGGCCGCCGAGCTGGCCGCATACCTCGACCAGCACGGTTACGCGCTGACCGTCGTCGGCCTGCCGAAGACCGTCGACAACGACATCGTGCCGGTCAAACAGAGCCTGGGCGCATGGACGGCGGCCGAACAGGGCGCCCTGTTCGCCCGCAACATCGTGGCCGAGCACTCGTCCAACCCGCGCATGCTCGTCGTCCACGAGGTCATGGGTCGGCACTGCGGGTGGCTCACCGCCGCCACCGCCAGGGTCTACCGCGCATGGCTGTCCGACCAGGAGTGGAACCCGGGCATCGGCCTCGACGCGCGGCGCTGGGACGTCCACGGCGTCTACATTCCGGAGGTCCACCTGGACATCGACGCCGAGGCCGACCGGCTGCGCGACGTCATCGACGAGCTCGGATGCGTCAACCTCTTCGTGTCCGAGGGCGCCGGAGTCGAGTCGATCGTCGCCGAGCTCGAGGAGTCCGGCGAAGAAGTGCCTCGCGACCCGTTCGGCCACGTCCAGCTCGACAAGGTCAATCCCGGTGCGTGGTTCGGCGAGCAGCTGTCCGGGCGTCTCGGTGCCGAGAAGGTCATGGTGCAGAAGAGCGGGTACTTCAGCCGCTCCGCAGCGCCGAACGACGACGATCTCGGACTGATCCGGAGCTGCACCGAGTTCGCCGTCCAGTGCGCGCTGAGCGGTGAGGCGGGCGTCGTCGGGCAGGACGAGGAGCATGCCGGGCAGTTGCGGGCGATCGAGTTCGACCGCATCAAGGGCGGCAAGCGCTTCGACCCGGCCGTGCGCTGGTACGCGGACATGCTCGCTGAGATCGCCCAGCCCACCGGCTGACCCGCCAGGTGGCAGTTGATCACGTTCACCATGCTGGTGGACCGTTCACCAGGCGCCGGACCCTGGTGAACGGTCCGTGCGGGTGGTGAACGTGATCAACTGCCGGCGTCGCGGGAGGTGCTGGGGTCGCCGCCAGTGCGGGGCTACTCGTCCTGCTCGACGTCGGGCGGCAGCGTCTTGCGCTTCCTCGCCGCGGCGATCTCTGCCTTCGCACGCTGAGCGTAGATGTCGACGTACTCCTGGCCCGACAGTTCCATCAGCGCGTACATGATCTCGTCGGTGACCGAGCGCAGCACGTAGCGGTCGTCCTCCATGCCCTCGTACCGGCTGAAGTCCAGCGGCCTGCCGAACCGCAGACCGGGTCTCATGACGCGCGGGATCAGCCGGCCGGGTGGCTGCATCTTCTCCGTGTCGATCATCGCGACCGGGATGACAGGGACCTTGGCCTCCAAAGCCATCCGCGCCACGCCGGTCTTGCCGCGGTAGAGCCGGCCGTCGGGCGACCGCGTACCCTCCGGGTAGATGCCGAGCAGGTCACCCCGGCCGAGGATCTTGAGCCCCGTTCCGATCGCCGCCTCGCTGGCCTTGCCGCCCGAGCGGTCGATCGGCACCTGGCCGATGCCGCGGAAGAAGACCCGGGTGAGCCACCCCTTGATACCCCGACCGGTGAAGTAGTCGCTCTTGGCCAGGAAGGTCACCCGGCGGGGTACGACGAGCGGCATGAACAACGAGTCCGAGAAGGACAGGTGGTTGCTCGCGACGATGGCCGCCCCGGTCGGCGGTACGTGCTCCAGTCCCTCGGCCCACGGCCGGTACACGACTCGCAGGATCGGGCCAAGGATCACCCGTTTGAGGAACCAGTAGAACACGGCCGAACACTACTCGACCGGCTCCGGCCGACCGGTCCTCAGCGAACCGTGCGACGATGCCGCTGACACGCTTCGAGCCCAGCCAGGAGACCGCGGTGCCGATCGTCGCCGGAGCCGAGCCCTACCGCCAGGAGGGCGGACCCACCGGCGTGCTGCTCTGCCACGGCCTCACCGGTTCCCCGGCATCGTTGCGCCCCTGGGCCCAGCACCTCGCGGCTGCCGGCCTCAGCGTCGAGGTTCCTCTGCTGCCCGGTCACGGCACGGTGTGGCAGGACCTCAACACCACGCGCTGGCCGGACTGGTACACGGCGGTCGAACGATCACTGCTCGATCTGCGGGAGCGCTGCGATGCGGTGATCGTCGGCGGGCTGTCGATGGGCGGCTGCCTGGCGCTGCGCCTGGCCCAGGTCCACGGGGACGCCGTCAGCGGGCTCGTACTGGTCAACCCCGCCGTCGCCAGTCGCGACCGCCGACTGCTCGCGCTTCCCGTGCTCCACCGGGTCGTCCCGTCGCTGTCCGCACTGTCCGGCGACATCGCCAAGCCCGGCCGGGACGAGATCGCCTACGACCGCACCCCGCTGCGCGCCCTGCACTCGCTCACCCAGTTGTGGAAGATCGTCGTCGCCGATCTTCCCCGGGTCGTGCAGCCACTGCTGATCTACCGCAGCGACCAGGACCACCTCGTCGACGCGACCAGCCTCGGACTCATCACCGGGCGGGTGTCGTCGGCAGACGTCGCGGTCGTTCCGTTGTCCCGGAGCTACCACGTCGCAACCCTCGACCACGACGCGGAGACCATCTTCGCCGGGTCGCTCGACTTCGTCCGCCGTCTCGAGCACGCCGCGCAGGACGGTGGTAGCGGTGTCGCGTGACGACGACCAGGCATGGGCCGACCTGGTCGAGGCCTTCCATGCGTCTCCCGGCGCGTCTCCCGGCGAGGAGATGCCCCGATGGCCCGCCGCCGAGGACGTGGCCGATGACGCCGTCGGGCCCGGGGACGACGACGCCGAGCCGGTCGCGACGCAGGACGCCGCACCCGAACCACGACCGCGGCCCGAGCCGGACGAGCACTTCGTCCCCCCGCCGCCGCCGCCGCTCCCCCGCGGCGACCGCATCTCACGGCTGGCCTGGGCCGGGGTTCTGGGGGCTCCGGTGTTCCTCGTGCTGGCGGTCGCACTCGGATGGCGTCTGCCGACCTGGGTCACCGTGCTGGCCGTCGGCGCCCTCGTCGGCGGGTTCGTCACTCTGGTCGCCCGGATGCGGGGGCACGACCCGTACGACCCCGACGACGGCGCGGTCGTCTGACCAACCGGCCGCAGGAGGCGCGATGCAGGCCAGCGAGACCGTCGAGTTGACCGGCCACCTGCTCGACTCCGGGCTGCTGTCGCGGATCGTCGACGACATCGGTGAGTACGGCGCCGACTTCTCCTTCGACAGCTTCGAGGTCGGGCGGAGGCCCAGCGACGAGTCCCGGGCCACGATCACCGTCTCGGCGGCCGACCCGCAGGCGCTGGCCCGTATCCTGATGCGGCTGCAGACCCACGG
Source organism: Jiangellaceae bacterium (assembly GCA_036377395.1). Lineage (GTDB taxonomy): Bacteria > Actinomycetota > Actinomycetes > Jiangellales > Jiangellaceae > DASRTE01. The sequence goes on along the minus strand of DASUYL010000082.1, from coordinate 5,209 downwards.
CGTCAACCTCGTCGACCCCGGGCAGGCTCGGACCCGCGAGGTCGAACACGACGGTGTCTTCCCCGACGACTTCTACTCGACCACCAACCTCGACACCGCGGTGCGGCTGAGTGGCACCTGGGTGGCGGTCGAGCAGCCCGAGATGGACTGCGGCCTGCTGGTGTGGGACGACGGTGGCCGCACCCGGGTCCGCACGATTCCGGTCAGTGAGGTCCGGGCAGGCCAGCGGGTGGTCTGCGGTGCTGCCGGTGTCCGGGTGCGCCGGGAACCCCGGCCCGAGGCCGGCGACAAAGCCTTCGAGTTCATGAACTCCGAGGTCTCGACGGAGAAGCCGCAGGCCTTGCTGGTACGACAGATCGCTGAACAGATGCGATCGGTGAAGACCGACGGCGGCCGGATCCTCTGGGTCGCCGGCCCCGCCGTCGTCCACACCGGCGCGGCGCCGGCCATGGTGGCGCTGGTCCGGGCGGGTTACGTCGACGTCCTGTTCGGCGGGAACGCAATCGCGACGCACGACATCGAAGCCGCCCTGTACGGGACATCGCTCGGTGTCGACCTGGCCCACGGGCGTGGGGTCGAGCACGGCCATGAACACCACATCCGGGCCATCAACCGCATCCGCGGCTGCGGGTCGATCCGGGCCGCCGTTCAGCAGGGGATCCTCACCGGCGGCGTCATGCACGCGCTGGTCGCCCACCGCAAGGATTTCGTGCTCGTCGGCTCGGTTCGCGACGACGGACCGCTGCCCGACGTGTACACCGACGTCATCGAGGGGCAGCGAGCCATGCGGGCTCAACTGCACGACGTCGGCTTCGTGATCATGGTCGCGACGATGCTGCACTCGGTCGCGACCGGAAACATCCTCCCGGCGTCGATTCCGCTGGTCTGCGTCGACATCAACCCGGCGACGGTCACGAAGCTGGCCGACCGTGGCTCGTTACAGGCTCGCGGCATAGTCACCGACATCGGGCTGTTCCTCGAGCAGATCGCGCTCGAGCTCGTGCCCGGCTTCCGCGACTGAGCCTCGCTTGGCCGCCCTCCGATCACCTCAACCTCACCCCCTCTCCTCCCCTCCTGTGACTTGTGGCGGCTTCGACACCTCTCATGTATGTCTGAGGCGTGTCCAACCCGCCACGAGTCAGGCTCGGGGGCCGACTGGCGGCTAGCGGCCGCCGGCTGAGGTCGAGGCGAGTCGGAGGTCGACGACGACGGGGCGGTGGTCGCTGGCGACCAGGACGTCCGGGTCGTCCACGACCCGGTAGGCCACGACGCGCGCGGGCCCCCGCACGAACACTCCGTCGATGCGTCGACGGGGGACGGCCGTGGAGAAGGTCGGCGTCTCGTCGCCGGCAGCCGTGTCGGTGAACGCGGCCGCGATCGCCCGCCACGTCGGCTGGTCCGGTGCCTCGTTGACGTCGCCCGCCAGAACCGTCACCTCGGAGTGGAACCGGTCCACCAGACCGAACAGTTCGGTGCGGTGGCGGGCCCGCTCGTCGGCGTCGAGCCCCAGATGGACGCTCGCCACGACCACGGATGCGCCTGCCCTGTGGAGCCGGGCGGCCACCGCGCCGCGCGGGTGCAGCGCCGGCGTCCGGCTGAAGCGGTACTCGATGGTGCTCCGCACGTCGACCCGCAGCGACGTCAGCATCATGGTGCCTCCGGTCGACCCGCCGCCGCCGACGTAGAGCAGTCCGGACTCCCGCGCCAGCGCGGCACAACGCGAACGCCACCGGAAGAACCTGGGGGCTTCCTGGATGCAGACCACGTCGGCGTCGAGCGTGCGTAGCACCCGGACGACCGCGCTCCTGTCGTCGCGGAGGGAGCGGATGTTGTAGCTGACGACCCGAAGATCCACCACGGCGCCCCAGCGTAGGGCCGGACGCCGGAGACTCCGCGGCCGTCGGTAGCCTGCGGCTCCATGCACACGACCGACCTCGGCTCCACCGGGCTGCGGGTCTCCACACAGGGTCTCGGATGCATGGGCATGAGCCACACCTACGGACCATCGGACCAGACGGAGTCGCTCGCCGTTCTGGACTGCGCCGTCGAACTCGGTGTCAGCTTCTGGGACACGGCGGACTCCTACGGTGCCGGTGCCAACGAGGAGCTGCTGGCCCGAGCCCTGTCCGGCCGCCGCGACCGGGTGACGGTCGCCACGAAGTTCGGCATCGTCCCGGCACCGGGCGCCTCCACCGCACAACGTGTGCGGGGCGACGCGGCCTACGTGCAGGAGGCATGCGAGGCCAGCCTGCGGCGGCTCGGTACCGACGTCATCGACCTCTACTACCTGCACCGCGTCGACGTGGCCGTCCCGATCGAGGAAACGGTCGGCGCAATGGCCGCGCTCGTCGCCGCCGGGAAGGTCCGCCACCTCGGCCTCTCCGAGGTCACGGCGAGTGAGCTCCGACGTGCGCACTCCACCCATCCGATCGCCGCCGTACAGTCCGAGTGGTCGTTGTGGAGCCGGGATGTCGAGGACGCCGTGGTGCCGGCGTGCAGCGAGTTGGGGGTCGGGTTCGTCCCCTACTCGCCGCTGGGTCGCGGTTTCCTGACCGGCACGCTCGACTCGCTGGACGGACTGGCCGACGACGACTTCCGCCGATCACAGCCACGGCTGCAGGAGTCGACCATCGGCGTGAACCGCCAACTCGTCGGCGAGGTGCGGGCCGTCGCTGCTGACGCCGGCGTCTCACCGGCCCAGGTCGCACTGGCGTGGGTGCATCAACGCAGCGAGGTCTGGCACCTGCCGGTGGTACCGATCCCCGGCACCAGGCGGGTGCGGTGGCTGGAGCAGAACGTCGCCGCCGTCGACATCGTGTTGCCGCCGGAGGCCGTCCAGCGCCTCGACCGGCTCGCAGCCCGCGCGGTCGGCGACCGGCACGTGCACATGGGTCTCACCTCGGCCGGCGGGCGCGACTGAGGGCACGGTTCAGGCGTCGAAGTCGAACCTGGTCTGGCTGTGCGGGTCCTTGGCGAAGGCGAACACGGAGGATGGCCGGACCTCGAACACGAATGCCGGGCCGCCGCCACCGTCGAAGGCCCCGTCCTCCACGTCGAAATGCCAGTCGCTGCCGTACTTCGCCTCGAACGTGTCCGCGATCTGCTGGAGCCGGGCCCGTTCGGTGACCCTGACGGCCACCCCGTCGGTCACGATGTCGAGTCCCTGCGCCCATGCGTTGTTACCCGTCGTCATCGTGCATCGGTTGTCGTGCTCGAGGTTCTTCGCCTTCTGCTCACCGACGCCGGTGCAGAAGTGCAGCCGATCGTCGACCAGGACGGCGATCAGCGGCGTGACGTGCGGGCGGCCGTCGACGCGTACCGTGGACAGCCAGAACAGCTCGGCCCCGGTCAGGGCCGTACGAACGTCGGGCCAAGGCGTCGGCCCGGCGCCATCCTCACCGAATCGCGCGTCGACTGTGCCGATCGGGTCGGTGCTTGCCATGGGACTTCCTTGCCTCGCTTCCGATGTCATACCGATGGAGACCGGATCCGCAGGCCGAACTCATCGGCCGACTACACCCGGGCCAGGTCGGCGGCCCCGACGATCCCCGCGTCGTTGCCCAGCGTGGCGACGCGGATCTCGGCCTCCGGACGATAGCCGCGGCCGGTGAGGTTACGCCGGTAGGCATCGGAGGCCGGGCCCAACAAGAGGTCGCCGGCTGCCGACACACCACCGCCGATGACGAACACGGCGGGATCGAGGATGGCCGCGAACGAGGCCAGCCCTTCGCCCAGCCACCGGCCGAGATCGGTCAGCAACTCCCGTGCAGCAGCGTCGCCGTCCCGTGCAGCCACGGTCACCATCGGGCCGGTGATCTTCTCCGGGTCGCCGCCGGCAAGTTCGAGTAGCCGGGCCGCGAACACCGAGCCCGCCAGGGCCAACGCCCGGGCCTCCCGGACGAGTGCCCTCCCGCTGGCGTACTGCTCGAGGCAGCCGCGGTTGCCGCACCCGCAGAGGTGCCCGTTCGGCACCACCCGCATGTGACCGAGTTCAGCCCCGACGCCGTGCGCACCCCGGTACACCGCGCCGTCGAGGACCAGCCCACCGCCGATCCCGGTGCCGACGGTCACACAGACCATGTCGTCGACGTCCTCGGCCGCCCCGAAGCGAAACTCCCCCCAGGCAGCGGCATTGGCGTCGTTCTCGACGACGACCGGAAGCTCGGTCGCGGCGACCACCTGGTCGCGGACCGCTACATCCCGCCAGGCGAGGTTGGGCGCGAACAGGACGGTGGAACGGGCAGCGTCGACGAACCCGGCCGAGCCGACACCGACGGCGTCGATGCTCCGGTCCCGGCGGAGCTCCTGGACGACGGAGACGATGTTGGCGACGATCGCGCGAGGATCGGTGGACGGGGTGTCGCGGCGGGTCCGCGCAATGATGGCGCCGGCCTCGTCGACCACGCCTCCAGCGATCTTGGTTCCCCCGACGTCGACCCCGATGGCGACGCCCACTCAGCCCTCCACCCGCTTCTTCAGCTCCTTGAGCGCCGTGTCGATGATGATCTTCTCGGCCTTGCGCTTCATCAGGCCCAGCATCGGGATCGCGACGTCGACGGTCAGCTCGTAGGTCACCTCCGTGGAGCCGTCGTCGCGTTCCTCCAGGGTGTACGAGCCGTCCATCCCGCGCAGCAGGCCACCCTCGACGAGGGTCCACCGGACCTGCTCGTCGTCGTCCCACTCGTAGGACAGGGTGTAGGTGTCCTTGATCGCACCGGCGTCGAGGACGAAGCGGGCCTCGGCGGGCCGCTCGTCGTCCTCGTAGACGGTGAGCACCTCGACCTCCCGGACTGACGCGGTCCATTCCGGGTACGCCTCGAGGTCGGCGATCACGTCCATCACGTCGGCTGCAGCGGCGGCGATGGTGATGCTGGAGGTGGTCTGATCGGCCATAGGTGGTCCTGTCGTCGGGTGGCGTGGCGGAGACTACCGGTCAGCCGTGTCCACGGGGCAAGCCTGCCGGGCGGCCGCGCTCGAGGTCGTCCTTGAGCGCGTGGATCCTGCGTTTGAACGCCGTCGCGTAGCGGTGCCGGAGCCGCTCGCCCTCGCGCCCCGCGAGGGCTTGTGCGCGTAGGAACCAGTGCACGATCACGCCGTCCTGCCACGGCTCGAGCCAGATCTCCGCCGTACCGGACAATGCTCCGGCAACCGACCAGCGGATCCCGTCCAGCCCTCGATCGGTGACGACGGTCAGACGCAGGTCGGGCCA
>DASUYL010000081.1:0-4181 GCA_036377395.1 Jiangellaceae bacterium | reverse complement strand
TGGCCCTTCTCGGCGAATCGTGCGGTGCTCCGCTCGATGCCCTCGCGGCCGCGCAGCAGGGCATCGTCCGAGACGTCCTGCAAGACGACCTGCCACCCGGCCTGGGCCGCGACCTGCGCGATGCCCGATCCCATCAGGCCGGCACCGATCACGGCGGCTCGCTGCGTCATCGACTCGTCCTCCACCTGTCTCCAACTCGGGTGTGACCCGCTGTGGGGATGGGCACACTGGACAACGTGCCCGGTACCGGGAGCGCGACCTACGTGCTCGGGCCGCTGTGGGTGGCGGTCCTGCTCGGCGCGCTAGTGCTTGTCGTCCGGTGGGCGACCGGGCGCGGGGGATCCGTCGTCAAGCCGCCGCGGCCACAGTACGGCCTGCTGCAACCCATCGCCGCCGCCCGCGTCGCCGCGGACCTCGAGCCCGCCCTGCGCGCGCTGCGTGTGGCGGGGATCCGCTGCACCGTCAGTGAGGCCGGCGACCGTCACGAGGTCCTCGTCTGGCCCGAGGACGCCAACCGTGCCCGCGGCCTGGTCCGCAGGGTCATCGGGAGCAGCTGACCGCCAGGTCGTCCATGCCAGCGTCACCAGGAGCACCAGCCCGACGTAGACCCAGCCGAGCAGCACGTCGACGACGTAGTGTTCGCCGCCGTAGACCAGGGTGAGGCCCATCGCCACCGGGTACACGGCGATCAGCACTCGGCCGGCCCAGTTGCGAACGTGCCGCCACAGCGTGATGCTCACCAGCAGGGCGAACGCCGCGTGCAACGACGGCAGCGCCGCCACCAGGTTGGAACCCGCCTGCGCCTGGTCCAGCCAGGCACCCGCGCTGCGCAGCCCGAGTACCGCCCAGCCGTTGGTGATCACCCGGTCGATCTGCTCGGGGACGAAGTCGTACCTCGAGGCGTACCACGGCGGTGCTGCGGGAACCAGGATGTAGGTGGCCAGCCCTGCGTACGACAACAGCACCACCCACCGCACGTAACGCAGCCATGCCGGTCGCGACCGGACGTAGAGCACTGCAGCAAGTGCCCAGGGCAGCACGAAGTGCGACGTGTAGACCAGCGAGGCGACGGCATCCCACCATTGCGGGTCGACCGGGCTGGAGTAGCGCTCCTGCAGCCACGCGCTGGGCAGGATGCCGGCGAACATCGACCGTTCCAGGTCGACCAGCTCCGTGACCCGGACCGTCATACCCAACGAGTCGGCGATGCCGCGGGTGTGGTCGTAGAGGATCAGCGCCGCCAGGAGAGGCAACCAGTCCAGCACCGCGCGGATGTGCTCGCGCAACGGCCGGCCCAGCCGGGCGGCCACGATGCCGATGACGATCCAGCCGGTCTGGCCGATCCGGTCCGTGGGCACCCCGACGTTGACGATGTAGACCACCAGTACCGTCAGGTAGATCGCCAGTCCGATCCGCGGCAGCGGCCACGTCCACGGTCGCAGTGCGGTCGGAACTCTCGAGGGCGGCGTCGCTGCCTGGTCATCCGCGACGTCGCGGACGTCGCTGCTCAGGCCCATGGCGAAACCCGACCCTCCCTCGGTCGCCGCGCGGACGTGCCGTCGACCATCACGCCTCGAAGTGGTCGGGGTCGGGCTCGCGGACGACGTCGGCGCCGAGCGAGTCGAGCAGGCCGACGAAGTCCGGGTAACCGCGGTCGATGTGATGCACTGCGGACACCAGTGTCTCACCCTCGGCCACCAGGCCGGCCAAGACGAGTCCGGCGCCGGCCCGTATGTCCGGTGCCACCACCGGTGCCGCCGACAGTCGCTCCCGGCCGCGCACCACGGCGTGGTGTCCGTCGGTGCGGACGTCGGCGCCAAGGCGGGCGAGCTCGTTGACGAACATGAAACGAGCCTCGTAGACGTTCTCGGTCACCATCGCCGTGCCCTCGGCGATCGCGTTGAGCGCGACCACCATCGGCTGCAGATCGGTCGGGAAGCCCGGATAGGGAAGTGTCACCACATCGAACGCGCGCGGTCGACCCGACATCGCCACCCGCAGCCCCTCGTCGGCGACGTCGATCGTGGCGCCCGCCGAGCAGAGCTTGTCGAGCACGATCTCGAGGTGGTCGGCCCGGCCACCCACGATCATGATGTCCCCCTGGGTCATGACCGCAGCCACCGCCCAGGTGCCCGTGACGATCCGATCCGGCACGACGGTGTGCTCGGTGGGGTGGAGCCGTTCGACACCTTCCACCCGCAGCGTCGACGTCCCGATGCCGTCGATCTTGGCTCCCATGTCGACCAGCATGCGGCAGATGTCGACGATCTCGGGCTCTCGGGCCGCGTTGTCGATGACGGACTCGCCAGCGGCCAGGGCGGCCGCCGTGACCAAGTTCTCGGTGGCACCGACGCTGGGGAAATCCAGCCACACATTGGCTCCGCGCAGACCCGTGGGCGCCCGGGCCAGCACGAACCCGTGCTCGACCCGGACCGTGGCGCCCAGCCTCGCCAGCCCGGCCAGGTGCATGTTCAGCCCGCGCGAGCCGATCGCGTCACCACCGGGCAGCGCCACGTCGGCGGCACCGCAGCGCGCGACAAGCGGGCCGAGAACGGCGATCGACGCACGTAATCTGCGTACCAGGTGGTAGGGAGCGGCGTGGCTCACCTGGTGAGGGACGTCGATCGTGACGGTGTGGCCGTCGCGTTGCACGTCGACACCGAGGCGGCGGAGCAGTTCGGCCATGTAGTCGACGTCGGTGATCGCCGGGACGTCGTGAAGTGTCGTGCGGCCCTCGGTCAGCAGCGCCGCTGCCATGAGCTTGAGCGCGCTGTTCTTCGCGCCCTCGACCCGCACCTCGCCGCGCAGCGAGGACCCGCCGGTCACCCGGAATCTCTCCACCGACGAATCCTCCCACTCACCCGTCCGGACCCGGCCGCACCGCGTCGGCCGGCCGCAGCACCATACGTGTCCGCCGCCGCGTTACGCGACGAGGTGCTGCCCCGGTGGCCCGGCCTCCAGCCATGCGACGAACGCCATCGACGCAGCCTCGGTCATGGACAGGTCAAGCCGCCGGTGTCCGGTCTCACAGGTGAAGACGAGGTGTCCCGCCGGCAGATCGAAGGTCTCCTCCGGATCGGGGGCGCGACGCTCCAGGACGGTCACGTCCGGGCGGCGCAACGATCGCTTGGGACGGCTTCCGTAGCTGAACGTGCGGAACCATTCGAGGTCGTCGCCTCGGTAGCGCCCGACACCGAAGACCCAGCCGCCGCCCCATCCGTTGCCGTCCACCCGCAGGCACATGTCGAAGCCACCCTCCCGCTGGAGCAGGCTGCGGCGCAGGAAAAGCCCGCCCAGGCCGGCGACGATGAGCAACGCGAGGGCGGCGACGACGACGGCGACCCACTCGAGCAGCGTCATCGACCACGTCCCTTCGCGCCGGCCCGGTCAGCGTGCCCCAGCGGCGCGTAGCCGTGTCTCGGCTCGGTGCGTGGCCTCGGCGTCGTCACCGGCCGCCTCGAGCGCGGCCTCGGCACGCCTGACGTCGATCTCGTCGGCCAGCTCGGCGACCTCGGCCAGGATGGTGACGACGTCGTCGGCGATCGACAGGAACCCCCCGTGCACGGCCGCGCTCACGACCTGGTCCTGCGGAGTGCGGATCGTCACCGGGCCGGTGACGAGCAGCCCGAGCAGCGGCTGGTGGCCGGGCATGATCCCGATGTCGCCTTCGGTCGTGCGGGTGATCACGATCGTGGCCGCGCCCGACCAGACCCTCCGGTCGGCCGCCACCAACTCGACGTGCAGTTCCGCCACCAGTTCTCCCTCGAATGCACGTGCACATGCGCGCCACGACGCACGCCCGACAATACCGGGAGACGCGCGACGGGACGAGCGGGAGGGTCGGCCGGTGAAGGTTCTCGAACCGTCTCCCGCCGACCCCACCGGAGGAGGAGTCAGGAAGCGAGCGTGCCGGCCTTCTCCTCGGCCGACTCGATGTTGCCGACCATGTGGAACGCCTGCTCGGGAAGGTGGTCGTACTCGCCCTTGCAGATGCCGTCGAAGGACTCCAGCGTCTCGGACAGCGGCACGAACACGCCCGGCTGACCGGTGAACGCCTCGGCCGCGAACATGTTCTGCGACAGGAACCGCTGGATCCGCCGTGCCCGGTTCACGGTGATCTTGTCCTCTTCGGACAGCTCGTCGATGCCGAGGATGGCGATGATGTCCTGCAGGTCCTTGTA
>DASUYL010000080.1:0-24356 GCA_036377395.1 Jiangellaceae bacterium | reverse complement strand
ATGGACCCCGGCGCGCTCATCCGGCAGGCTCGGCATGCGGCCGGCTTGACCCAACGTGAGCTGGCTCGGCGGGCCGGAGTCACCCGCACGGCGCTGTCCCATTACGAGCGTGGGCGGCGGATGCCCACGATCGCTGCGCTGCGGGCCGTGCTCGCCGCCACCGGACAGCAAGTCCGCGCTGAGCTCGAGCGGCTGGATGCGGACGTGGAGCGTGCTATCGCAGCAGCCGCAGCTCAGCCCACGGCGGATCGCGACGGTGTCTTCGGCTGGGTACAGATCAACCGCATCGCGGAAGTTGCACATCGGGTCGAAGGTATGGCGGCCGCATCGGTTTTCGGCGCGCCCGTGCTCGTCACGACCTTCGAGTTGGCCCTGGCCGACGAGGACGCGACCTTCCGTTGGCTGGCGGAGGTGATGACGTCCTGGACAGCGCGGATACGGGTGCCCGCGTGGGACTACCTCGAGGTCGTCCAGCGACCGCCGGAGTCCTTGCGTGAACTGATCACGAGAGAATGCCCGGACGCACGGTTCTGGCTCCGGTCGGGCTTCACCGACGCCAGGGTCCGACTCGCTCCTGCGGAGGTCGTCGCGCGACACGTGCTGGTGGAGTCACCGCACGGCTCGATCCCGGTGCAGCCGCTGCACGAGATCGACACCGTCGATCCTGAGGTCGGCCGGGTGCTCGAGATCATGCGCCGGCACCAGGGACGTATTCTCGGCTCGGCGCGGGCCGGCACCGATGATCGGTGACGAGCCGTCGTCCTCCGCGCAAGCGGGTTGCGCCGCGAGAGGTCATGGCAATACACATGGTTCCGACACGTCGGGGCGGGAGGGGGGCACGTGCCTGCTGAGGGCCGCAGCGCAGCCGGCGTCGTGCTACTGACCCTCGCGTCCGGCCAGTTCCTGATGACGCTCGACAGCTCGGTCATGAACGTGTCGATTGCGCAGGTGGCATCGGACGTGGGCACGACGGTGACCGGGATTCAGACGGCGATCACGCTGTACACGCTGGTCATGGCCACGCTGATGATCACCGGTGGAAAGATCGGCAGCTTGATCGGGCGCCGACGGGCGTTCGCGATCGGATGCGTGATCTACGGCGCGGGCTCGTTCACCACCGCGCTCGCGCCGAACCTGACCGTGCTCATCATCGGGTGGTCGTTCCTGGAGGGCGTCGGTGCGGCCTTGATCATGCCGGCGATCGTCGCGCTGGTTGCCTCGAACTTCCCGGCCGAAGGTCGGCCCCGGGCGTACGGCCTGGTCGCCTCGGCGGGGGCGATCGCGGTCGCGGCCGGGCCGCTGATCGGCGGCGTGGTCACGACTTACCTGACCTGGCGACTGGTGTTCGCGGGTGAGGTCGTGATCGTGCTCGGCATCCTGCTGCTCGCCCGGAGGATCCAGGACGTGCCACCCGAGGGTCGCTTCCGCCTCGACCTGGTCGGTGTGGCGCTGTCCGCGTCGGGGCTCGGGCTTGCGGTCTTCGGAGTCCTCCGGTCCGGCGAGTGGGGCTGGGTCCAGCCAAAACCCGAGGGGCCATCGTGGCTGGGTGTGTCGCCGACATTGTGGTTGATCCTGGCCGGGATGCTGACCGTCTGGCTCTTCTTCGCGTGGGAGGAACGGGTCGTCGCCGCGGGCCGCGAACCTCTGGTGCGTACCTCGATGCTGCGGAACGCGCGGCTCGATGGCGGGCTGACGATGTTCTCCTTCCAGTTCATGATCCAAGCCGGTCTGTTCTTCACGGTGCCGCTCTTCCTGTCCGTCGCACTCGGCCTCACGGCGGTCGAGACGGGCGTCCGTCTGTTGCCACTGTCGATCACGCTTCTGCTCGCGGCCGTCGGCGTCCCCAGGTTCCTCCCTCGGGTGTCGCCTCGGCGGATCGTGCGGTGGGGACTGGGCGCACTGCTGGCCGGGATCGTGTCGCTGATCGCCGCCCTCGAGGTCGGTACCGGACCCGAGGTCGTCACCGTCCCGCTGCTTCTTGCCGGGCTGGGGGTGGGCGCGCTCGCGTCGCAGCTGGGTGCCGTGACGGTCTCCTCGGTGCCCGACGAGGAGAGCGGAGAGGTCGGCGGGCTGCAGAACACCATGACGAACCTCGGTGCGTCGCTCGGGACGGCGCTGGCCGGGTCGATCCTGATCGCCGGCCTCACCACGGCCTTCATCCAGGGGATCCAGGAGAACCCCGCCGTCCCCGCGGAGGTCGCCGCCGCGGCCGAGGTGGAGCTTGCGAGCGGGATTCCATTCGTATCCGACGCCGACCTCAATGCTGCGCTGGACAAGGCCGACGTGCCCGCTTCCCAGGCCCAGGCCATCCTGGACGAGAACGAGGCCGCCCGGATCCACGGCCTGCGGGCGAGCCTGTTCGTGCTGGCCGTCGTGGCGATCATCGCGCTGTACTTCACCCGCCTGATCCCGACCGAACCGGTGGGCGGTCCACCGGGCACCTCGGCCCGGAAGCGCACCCGTTCTGCCTAGCTCCCGTCTGGATGCCGCCGAGTACGCTGCCGCTGATGTCGACGACCGTGCTGCCCGGCTACCGGCACGTCTACTCGGGCAAGGTCCGCGACCTCTACGTGCCCGACGACCGCGACGACGTCCTGCTCATGGTCGCCAGCGACCGGATCTCTGCCTACGACCACGTCCTGGCGTCGACGATCCCGGACAAGGGCCGTGTGCTGACCGCCCTGTCCGTGTGGTGGTTCGAGCGGCTGGCCGACCTGGTGCCGAACCACCTCCTGTCCACCGACGTCCCGGCGGACGTGGCGGGCCGAGCGCTGCTGTGCGAGCGGCTCGACATGGTGCCCGTCGAATGCGTTGCCCGCGGATACCTGACCGGATCCGGGCTCGCCGACTACCGGGCGGACGGAGCGGTGAGCGGGATCTCGCTGCCCGCCGGCCTCGTCGACGGGTCACGACTGCCCGAGCCGATCTTCACGCCCGCGACGAAGGCCGATGTCGGCGCGCACGACGAGAACGTCGACTTCGCCCACGTGGAGCGGGTCACCGATGCGGTGACGGCGGCGCATCTGCGCATGCTGACCCTTGGTCTGTACGCCCGGGGCGAGCAGGTGACCCGGGAGCGGGGGATCGTGCTGGCGGACACGAAGGTCGAGTTCGGCCGGCGGTCGGACGGCTCGCTCGTGCTCGCTGACGAAGTGCTGACACCGGACTCGTCGCGATTCTGGCCGCTGGCGTCGTGGCGGCCCGGACACGCGCAGCCGTCGTTCGACAAGCAGTACGTCAGGGACTGGCTCACCTCACCGGAGTCCGGTTGGGACCGGTCGTCGGGGGAGGAGCCGCCGCCGCTGCCGGAGGATGTCAGGGCACGGACCCGGGAGCGGTACGTCGAGGCGTACGAACGGATCACCGGCCGGGCGTTCGCCTGACACGTCGCATCACGGGTGCCGCCAACCGGCCGGCCGTTGCCGACCGGTCATTACGCTGGTCCCGCGCCGTTGCGGCGCCCGCCCCGTCCACCGTCCCGCGAGGAGCGTGTCCGTGCCCCGCGTCGTCGTCGACGTCATGCCCAAACCCGAGATCCTCGATCCGCAGGGGAAGGCCGTACACGGAGCTCTGCACCGGCTCGGCTTCGACCGGGTGGCCGCGGTCCGCCAGGGCAAGCGGTTCGAGATCGAGTTCGACAGCGAAATGACTCCGGAGCTGGTCGCCCGTGTCGAGCAGGCCGCCGGCACTCTGCTCGCGAACCCGGTGATCGAGGACTTCACCATCCACGTGGAGGGCTGATGCGGATCGGTGTCGTCACGTTCCCGGGCTCGCTCGACGACGGCGACGCTGCGCGGGCCGTTCGGATGGCCGGTGGTCAGGCCGTCGCGCTCTGGCACGGCGATGCCGATCTCCGCGGCGTCGACGCCGTCGTACTCCCCGGTGGCTTCTCCTACGGGGACTACCTCCGTTGCGGGGCCATCGCCCGGTTCGCGCCGGTGATGCAACCGGTGGCCGGGGCCGCTCGCGCCGGCCTGCCCGTGCTGGGTATCTGCAACGGCTTCCAGATCCTCTGCGAGTCACACCTGCTCCCCGGCGCCTTGATCCGCAACGACCACCGCACGTTCGTCTGCCGGGACCAGCGGCTGCGGATCGACAGCAACGCGACCGCGTGGACCGCCGCGTACGAGACCGGCACCGAGATCGTCGTCCCGTTGAAGAACGGCGAAGGCGGCTACGTGGCCGACGAGCGCACGCTGGACGAGCTCGAGGGCGAGGGCCGCGTCGTCGTGCGCTACATCGGCGGCAATCCCAACGGGTCCTACCGCGAGATCGCCGGCATCACCAACGCCCGGGGCAACGTGGTGGGACTCATGCCGCACCCCGAGCACGCCGTCGACACCCTCACCGGCCCTACCACCGACGGCCTACGGATGTTCGAGTCCGTGCTGCGAAGCCGGGTTGCGTCGTGACCGTCGACACCGTCAAGACCGCGGCCGAGACCCCCGACCAACCGCAGCCCTGGGCAGAGCTCGGGCTCCGGCGCGACGAGTACCTACGAATCCGCCGGATCCTCGGCCGGCGCCCGACGTCGTCCGAGCTGGCCATGTACTCGGTCATGTGGTCCGAGCACTGCTCGTACAAGAGCTCGAAGGTTCACCTGCGGCGCTTCGCCGAGCTCCCGCAGGAAACGCCGGTCGGCAAGCTGCTGGCCGGGATCGGCGAGAACGCCGGCGTGGTCGACATCGGGCAGGGCTACGCCGTCACCTTCAAGGTCGAGTCGCACAACCACCCGTCGTACGTGGAGCCCTACCAGGGTGCCGCCACCGGCGTCGGCGGGATCGTCCGGGACATTCTCGCCATGGGTGCGCGACCAGTCGCGATCATGGACTCGCTGCGCTTCGGCCCGGCAGCCGCGCCGGATACGGCCCGCGTGCTGCCCGCCGTCGTGGGCGGCATCGGCGGGTACGGCAACTGCCTCGGCCTGCCGAACATCGGCGGCGAGGTCGTCTTCGACCCGGCGTACGCCGGGAACCCGCTGGTCAACGCGCTGTGTGTGGGCGTGATGCGGCACGACGACCTCCACCTCGCGCATGCATCGGGGGTCGGCAACCTGGTCGTGCTCTACGGTGCCGGGACCGGTGGCGACGGGATCGGCGGCGTCTCGGTGCTGGCGTCGGAGACCTTCGGCGACGACGGTCCGAGCAAACGGCCGAGTGTCCAGGTCGGCGACCCGTTCACGGAGAAACTGCTGATCGAGTGCACGCTTGCGCTGTTCGCCGAAGGGCTCGTCGTGGGCATCCAGGACCTGGGCGGCGCCGGGCTGTCCTGCGCCACGTCGGAGCTGGCCAGCGCCGGCGAGGGCGGCATGCACATCGTGCTCGACCGGGTCGCGCTGCGTGACCCCACGCTCGCTCCGGAGGAGATCCTCATGAGCGAGTCACAGGAGCGAATGATGGCCGTCGTCCCTCCGGCCGCGATGGAGCGGGTACTCGAGATCTGCGCGAGGTGGGACGTCGACGCCAGCATCGTCGGGGAGGTGACGGACTCGGGCCGGCTGACCGTCGAGTGGCGGGGTGACACCGTCGTCGACGTGCCGCCGCGGACGGTCGCGCACGAGGGTCCGGTCTACGAACGTCCGTACGCGCGGCCGTCCTGGCAGGACGACCTGCAGGCGAGAGGGCCGGGCTCGCTGCCCCGGCCGGCCGACTCCGACGACCTCCGGGCCACCCTGCTGCGGATGATCTCCTCACCTAATCTGTGCTCGCGCGCCTGGGTGACCGACCAGTACGACCGGTACGTGCTGGGAAACACCGTGCTGGCCCAGCCCGACGACTCTGGCGTGGTCCGGGTCGACGAGGGGACCGGTTTGGGCGTCGCGCTCGCGACGGATGCGAACGGACGCTACGCCATGCTCGATCCCTACACGGGCACGCAGCTGGCGCTGGCCGAGGCGCACCGCAACGTGGCGACGGTCGGCGCGCGGCCGGTGGCGGTCACCAACTGCCTGAACTTCGGATCACCCGAGGACCCGGACGTGATGTGGCAGTTCGCCGAGGCGGTCCGGGGTCTGGCCGACGGCTGCCGTGCACTGGGGCTGCCGGTCACGGGCGGGAACGTCTCGCTGTACAACCAGACCGACTCCTCGGCGATCCTGCCGACGCCCGTGATCGGCGTTCTCGGGGTGCTCGACGACGTGGCCCGGCGGACACCCTCCGGATTCCGGACGTCGAGACAGACGATCTACCTGCTGGGCGCGACGCGGGACGAGTTCGGCGGGTCGCAGTGGGCGCACCTCGAGCACGATCACCTCGGTGGCATGCCGCCCGCGGTCGACCTCGACGCCGAGCGGGCCCTCGCTGCGATACTCGTCCAGGCCGCCCATGACCGCCTGGTGGAGACCGCGCACGACGTCTCCGACGGTGGCCTGGCCCAGGCGCTGGTCGAGTCGTGCCTGCGCTACGGAATCGGTGCGCGGGTCACGGTGCCCGATGAGATCGACCCGTTCGTCTTCCTGTTCGCGGAATCGCAGGCGCGGGCAATCGTCGCCGTACCGCGTTCCGCGGCCGCCCGGTTCACCGACCTGTGCTCCGCCATCGGCCACCCGTACCAGGAGATCGGCGTGGTCGACGACGGGGTCGGACCCCCGGTGCTCGAGGTCACGGAGCAGTTCTCGGTGCCCCTGGCCGAGCTTCGCGATGCCTTCGAGTCGACGCTGCCGTCGCTGTTCGGGCCGGCCGCGGCCCGGTCAGGGCGGCAAGGGCGGAGGTGAACGACTCCGGGCTCGCCTGGCCCCGGATCGCGCCCTGAAGCACATAGCCGAGCAACGCCCCGAACAGGAAGGCGGCGACATCGTCGGGATCGGCCGCCGGGTCGACCCGGCCGGCGTCCTGCTCCGCCCGGACGAGCGTGGCGATGGCGGCGCGGATCTCGGCGTAGCGTGACTCCACCAGCGCGTGCAGACGTGGATTGCGCAGCGCCTCGGCCCACACCTGCGGCGCGATGTACCCGATTCCGTCACCCTCGAAGGCCACCCCGGCCATCCCGGTCGTGACGTGTTCGAACACCTCGGTGAGCGGCCGCGGGGGTTGCTGCTCGCTGAGCGGGCCCAGCAGGCCCATCACCCGCCCGACCGCCTCGGCGGCGATCGCCTCGACGATCTCCTCCTTGCTGCCGAAGTACCGGTAGAGGGCCCCGGCCGACAGCCCGGCCGCACCGAGGATGTCCTGCATGGACGTCTGGTGGAATCCGTTGCGGACGAAGCATTGGCGCGCCGCGTCCAGGATCTGCTGGCGGCGGCGCTCGCGGTGCGCTTCGGAGACGCGGGGCACCCATAGAGCATAAAACGAACATTCGTTCTTGACAAATGTCGACGAGCGGGAGCATGCTCAGTTGATACGAGAACGAGCGTTCCCTTTTCAGGAGGACCGTCATGCACACCCCGCCTCCCGGCCGGCTGACCGCCGTGGTTGTCGCCGGCGTCGTGATCGTGCAGGCGCTCATGCTCCTCGCGTTCGCGTGGCCGGCGACGAACACCGGCCCGCGTGAAGTGCCGATCGCGGTGGCCGGCCCGCCGCCGGCCGTCGAACAGGTCGAGGCCACGCTCGGTGCAGCACCGAGCCCCGACGAGGACGGGGCTGCCTTCGACGTGGCGGAAGTGGCCGACGAGGCGGAGGCGAGGGCGGCGATCGAGGACCGGGACGTGTACGGCGCCGTGGTCGCGACTCCGCAAGGCCCGCAACTGCTGGTGGCCTCCGCGGCAGGGCCTGCGGTCGCACAGATGCTGCGGGCCGCAGCGGCCGAATTGTCCGAAGCCGGTGCGGCAGCACCGGTGGAGGACGTCGTCCCGACCACGCCCGACGACCCGACTGGCGCGGGCCTCGCGGCCGGCATCCTGCCGCTGGTGATCACGAGCGCCGCGGGTGGCCTGATCGCGGCGATCGTGCTGCGCAGCACCCGGCTGCGGCTCGCGGCAGTGGCGGGGATCACCGTGCTCGGCGGTCTGCTTTCCGCCGCCGTGCTCCAGTACGTCTTGGGCATCGTGGACGCCTCCTACCTGGCGGTCGCCGGTGTGGCCGCGCTGCTGATCGGAGCGGTGGCCGCGAGCGTCGCCGGCCTCGGAGCCGTGTTAGGGCGAGCGGGCGCCGTCCTGGGCCTGCTGGTGATGATCTTCGTCGGCAACCCGCTCTCGGCAGCCGCGAGCGCACCCGAGATGCTGCCGCAACCGTGGGGCGACGTGGGCCAGTTCCTGCCCCCGGGCGCCGGGGTGAGCGCCCTGCGTTCGGTGGCGTTCTTCGACGGCGCCGCGGCCAGCACGCCGATCCTGGTGCTTTCCGTCTGGCTGGTCGCCGGGCTCGTCCTGCTGGCCGCGGCGGGTCTGCGGCAACGGGCGTTGCCGGTGGCGGCGGCGACGCCGCAAGTGTCGGCCGCGGTCTGACCGCGCCGGCACCGAGGCGGCACGGCCACGCGGGTGGGATGTTCTGGTTCAGCCGGAAGAAGTTCTCCGGGTCGTACTGCCGCTTCAGCCGCCGCAGCCGGTCGTACTTCGCCGCACCGTAGGCCCCGCGAACGCGTTCCTGTCCCTCCTCCATCAGGAAGTTCACGTAGACGCTGCTGTGATGGGGGGCGAGGGCGGTCCAGAACGAGCGGGACCACTCCCGTTCCTCGTCGAAGCCCTCGCTGCTGGTCGTGACGGGGTTGACGTTGATCGTGTGAGCGGTGCGGCGGCCGTTGAACGCGGTCTCGTCGTCACCGACGCGGGAGATGGCACCGCCAAGGTGGAAGATCGGGAATGCGGTCAGCGTCGATGACCGGATCGGTCAGCGCCGCGACGTTGCACGACCGGAAGTAGTACCACCAGCCCTCGGGGAACGAGGGATCGAACATCGCCTGGTGCTGGACGAACGGCTTGGGCGTACACAGGTCGACCAGCGGGGAACCGAACTCCCGCATCGGCCGAACGACTCTTTCACCCTCGTCGACCGGCCCGGCGTAACAGCAGACGACCGTGACGATGGGCCGGCCGTGCAACGCCGATGGAATGGCGTCGATGGCGGGTGCCATCCGGTGTACGACGACCGTGGTGAGCTCGTCGGGCACGTCGGTGATCCACTCGCGGTAGAACCGCAGCACGTCGGCCGAGTGCTCCATGGGCCAGATGATCGGACCGGCGAGCACCTCCGGCCGCACCGGACTGAGGCGGAACTCGAACGCGGTGACGATCCCGAAGTACCCGCCACCACCTCGAAGCCCCCAGAACAGATCGGCGTTCTCCCGCTCGCAGGCCCTGACGACCTCACCGCTCGCGGTCACGACGTCGGCCGCGACCAGCTGATCCACGGTGAGCCCGTGCTTGCGCATCAGCCAACCGATGCCGCCGCCCAGGGTGAGGCCGGGGAGCCCGGTGTGCGTGACGATGCCGGCGGGGACGGCCAACCCGTACGCCTGCGTCTCCTGGTCGAGCTCGCCGAGGCGCCCCGCCTGCGCCCGGACCGTGCGGCGTCCCAGATCGACTCGCAGCCCCTTCATGAGCGAGAGATCGACGACCAGACCGTCGTCGCACACGGATAGGCCGGGGAAAGCTGTGCCCGCCGCTGCGCACGGCGACGGTCAGGGCAGTCCGGCGGCCGAAGCGGACGGCCTCGACCACGTCGGCAACGCTCGCGCGCCGGGCGATCAGCGCCGGGAACCGGTTGATCGAGCCGTTCCACACCTTCCGGCGATCGTCGTAGCCAGGATCGGCCGGGAGAACCAGTTCTCCGCGGAACCCGGCGGCAAGTTCCTGTACGGCCAGGGCGTCGACAGTGGTCCCAACGTTCTGCATCATGAAGCCTCCTCTGCTCGACACATAGGAGTACAAGGGCTCCCGAAAAGTGCGTCGCAGCGCGGAAACCAGCCGGGCTCCTGTCCCGTGCTCGACGCGGGTACCGTGCCGTCCCGTGACCAGCAGGGTGGATCCGGTTCGGGGACGGGAGATGTTCGAGGCCGGCATCCGGTCGCTCCGCGACTGGTTGGCGGCCCTTCCCGACCAGGCCTGGGCGGCGCCGAGCGTGTTGCTGACCTGGACGGTCGGCGACCTGGCCGCGCACGTGTCGTTGGTAGCGGGCTCGCCGGCGTCGCTCGGCCGGGCGCCGCGGGGCACGGCTGCGCTGAGCCCCGCTGCCTACATGAGCAGGTACGCCGCCGCCGCCGCGGACATCTCGCGGGACACCAGGGCTGCGGCCGGCGGGCCGGAGCGCACGCCTGCGACGGCGTTGGCCGCGATCGACGAGCGACTCGCGTCGGCTCTCGAGGTCCTCGACGACCTCGTGGCCGGTGACCCCGTGGTCGCCGGCGGACGTGGCCCGATCCGGCTTGGCGACTACCTGGCGACCCGTGCCGTCGAGATCGCCGTCCATGCCGACGACCTGGCCCGCTCGGTTCCGGGTGTCGATCCGCCGCGGGTTCCGGTGGACGCCGAGCGGCTGGCGGTCCGGACCTTACTGGAGGCGCTCGCCGAGCGGGCTCCCGGCCGCAGCGTCGAGGTACGAGTTCCGCCCTATGCCGCCGTGCAATGCATCGAGGGCCCCCGGCACACGCGCGGGACGCCGGCCAACGTCGTCGAGACCGATCCGGTCACCTGGCTGCGCCTCGCCGCCGGCCGAGTCACCTGGGACGACGCCATCGCCGCGGCGCGCGTGCTCGCCAGCGGCGACCGGGCCGACCTGAAGGCCTACCTCCCGGTCTGCTGACCCGGGTTTCCGCCGTCGGATGGCTCGGCGGGCAGCGACCGTTCGCCCGGATCGGCACCAGCCGCCATGGGCGTACATCCGCTCGCAGAACCGGCCGATGTCCGCCCGGCCGACGAACCACGCGGGCAGCGGCGGCATGGTGAACTTGGCATCCTCCGCCAGCAGCTCCAGCAGAGCCGGCATGTCCGCCCGCTCCCAGGCGGTGTGAAGGCATCGACGAGCTCGCGCCGGCCGTCGCCGACGCATGTCCTCGAACGGGTGCAGGCCGCTGTGATGGGAGCACCGGGACGAGGGCCGTTCTGGGCCCTTCGCGGCCGCGACTAGAGTCCGGGCACGTGACCGATCTCCGTACCGCAGTCGAACGCGTCCTTCCCTCGGTCCGGGCAGATCTCGAGCGGCTGGTCCGGATCCCGAGCGTCGAGATGGATCCCGGCGCAGCCGCGGACGTGCTCGCCTCCGCTGAGGCGGTTGCGGACCTGGCGCGCGACGCCGGTGCCGCCGCAGTAGAGATCCTCTCTGTCCCCGACGGCGCACCGGCCGTGATCGCGCAATGGCCGGCGCCGGACGGTGCGCCGACGGTAGTGCTCTACGCCCATCACGACGTCCAGCCGACCGGTGACATCGCCGAGTGGGCGAGCCCGCCGTTCGAGCCGACCGAACGGGACGGGCGCCTCTACGGCAGAGGAGCCGCGGACGACAAGGCCGGCGTCATGGCCCATCTCGCGGCGCTTCGCGCATACGGTGGCCGGCCGCCGGTCGGTGCCACCTTGTTCGTGGAGG
Source organism: Jiangellaceae bacterium (assembly GCA_036377395.1). Lineage (GTDB taxonomy): Bacteria > Actinomycetota > Actinomycetes > Jiangellales > Jiangellaceae > DASRTE01. The sequence continues at coordinate 12,906 of DASUYL010000080.1, read as the reverse complement.
GCGAGGAGGAGGACGGCTCCCCGACGCTCGCGCAGTTCCTCGCGACGTACGGCGAGAGGCTTCTCGCCGATGTGATCGTCGCCGCCGACTCGGTCAACCTGACCCTCGACACGCCGGCGCTGACCACCAGCCTGCGTGGTCACGTGGACTGCTACGTCGACGTCAAGGTCCTCGAGCAGGCTGTGCACTCGGGTATGTTCGGCGGCCCGGTGCTCGACGCGTTGACCTCGCTGTGCCGGCTGCTCGCCACGCTGCACGACGAGCACGGCGACGTGGCGGTGCCCGGCCTGGTCCGTCGAACCGCGAAGGACGTCGACTACTCGGAGGAGCGCTACCGTACCGAGGCGGGCGTGCTGGACGGTGTCCGACTGTCCGGCAGCGGCTCGATCGGTGACCGGCTGTGGACCGGGCCCGCGCTTTCCGTGGTCGGCCTCGACGCCACCCGCGTCGCCGATGCCGCCAACGTGCTGATCCCCTCGGCGCGAGCGAAGGTGAGCCTCCGACTCGGTCCCGGGCAGAGTCCCCGAGTCGCCATGGATGCTCTGACCGAACACCTGCGGTCACACGCCGAGTTCGGAGCGCACGTGACGATCACGGAGGGCTCACTCGCGGCACCGAGCGAGCTCGACACGCGCAACGCGGCCTACGACGCCGCTCGGCGGGCGTTCGAGGAGGCCTTCGGTCGGCCGCCGGCGGAGGTCGGACTCGGTGGTTCGATCCCGTTCATTGCCGAGTTCGCGAGTGCCTTTCCGGATGCGGCGATCCTCGTCACGGGCGTCGAGGACCCGGACTCACGTGCACACGGCGTCGACGAGAGCCTGCACCTCGGCCAGTTCGCCAAGGTCTGCCTGGCCGAGACGCTGCTGCTCGATCGCCTCGCCGCCGGGTACCGACGCTAGCTCCTCGGCCGGCGCCGCCGTGCCGATCGGGCGACCGCGACCGCCGTACACTCGTGCCCGTGGCGCGCGGCGACGGTCTCCTCACGCACGAGACCGATCCGCACGACCGGAACCCGCAGGACGCCTGCGGGATCTTCGGCGTCTGGGCGCCGGGCGAGGAGGTCGCCAAGCTCACCTATTTCGGGCTCTATGCGCTCCAGCACCGCGGTCAGGAGTCGGCCGGTATCGCGGTCGGCAACCACCAGCAGATCCTCGTCTACAAGGACATGGGCCTGGTCAGCCAGGTCTTCGACGAGTCCACGCTCAACTCGCTGGTAGGGCACGTTGCCGTCGGGCACACGCGGTACTCAACGACGGGCGGCAGTCGCTGGGAGAACGCCCAGCCGACCTTGGGCGCGACGTCCACGGGCACCGTCGCCCTGGCCCACAACGGCAACCTGACGAACACCGCCGCGCTCCTCGACCTGGTGCGGCGGCAGGTGGGCACCCAGGTGGGCGAACTGCGCTACGGCAACACCTCCGACACCGCGCTGGTGACGGCCCTGCTCGGAGCCGACCCCGACACGACGCTCGAGCAGGCCGCCGTCAACGTGCTGCAGAACCTGCGTGGTGCTTTCTCGCTGATCTTCTCCGACGAGTCGACCTTGTACGCGGCACGCGACCCACAGGGCATCCGGCCCCTCGTCCTGGGCCGGCTCGAGCGGGGGTGGGTGGTGGCGAGCGAGACGGCGGCACTGGACATCGTCGGCGCGGCGTTCGTCCGCGAGGTGGAGCCCGGCGAGCTCGTGGCGATCGACGAGGCCGGCCTGCGCACCCGCCGGTTCGCCGACGCCGATCCCAAGGGCTGCTTGTTCGAGTTCGTCTACCTGGCCCGGCCCGACACCCACATCGGCGGCCGCTCGGTCCACGCGACTCGGGTCGACGTGGGCCGCCGGCTCGCCCGCGAGCATCCTGTCGAGGCGGATCTGGTGATCCCCGTCCCCGAGTCGGGGACCCCCGCGGCCGTCGGGTTCGCGGAGGAGTCGGGCATTCCGTACGGCCTCGGCCTGGTCAAGAACTCCTATGTCGGCCGGACGTTCATCCAGCCGTCACAGACGATCCGTCAGCTCGGGATCCGGCTCAAGCTCAATCCGCTGCGGGAGATCGTCGACGGTCGCCGGCTGGTCGTCGTCGATGACTCCATCGTGCGCGGCAACACCCAGCGCGCGCTGGTCCGGATGTTGCGCGAGGCCGGTGCCCGCGAGGTGCACGTGCGCATCTCCAGCCCCCCGGTTGCATGGCCGTGTTTCTACGGCATCGACTTCGCCACGCGTGCCGAGCTCATCGCGCCCGGCCTTTCCACCGAGGAGATCTGCCGCTCCATCGGCGCCGACTCGCTGAGCTATGTCTCGCTGGAAGGTCTGGTCGACGCCACGACGGTCCCGATGAGCCGGCTGTGCCGGGCGTGCTTCGACGGCGTGTATCCGGTCGAACTGCCCGACGCCGTCCGCCTGGGCAAGCACGTGCTCGAACAGACGGAGCTGCCGATCGCGTCCGGCCCGGCGGTGGTGCCGGACCGGGTCGACGTGGACGGTGTCGCTACCGGGCTCCCCGCCGGCGCGGCCGACGCCCTCACCCGCCCCTGAGGCCGCGTGGGCAGCCATCCCCACCCGTCCATCTTGTGGTGGGATCGGCACGCCTCAGGTCAAGGGATGACGTGCGCAACCCACCACAAGTGCGGGCCCGGATAACCGGATACCCTGCGACGGTGGCTCGTGGCGATGCGGCCGTGACGTCATACACGGCCTCCGGCGTCGACATCGAGGCCGGCGACCGGGCCGTCGAGCTGATGCGGAAATGGGTCGCGACGACGCGCCGCCCGGAGGTCGTCGGGGACGTCGGTGGGTTCGCCGGGCTGTTCGACGCATCGGCTCTGGCGTCGTACCGGCGGCCGTTGCTGGCGACCAGCACGGACGGCGTGGGAACGAAGGTCGCGATCGCGCAACGGATGGATGTCCATCACACGATCGGCATCGATCTGGTCGCCATGGTCGTCGACGACATCGTCGTCTGCGGCGCGGAGCCACTGTTCATGACCGACTACATCGCCTGCGGGCGGGTGGTCCCCGAGCGCATCGCGGCGATCGTCCAGGGCATCTCTGAGGCCTGCGCGACTGCGGGCTGCGCCCTCATTGGTGGCGAGACGGCCGAGCACCCGGGGCTGCTCGAACCCGACGAATACGACCTGGCCGGTGCCGCCACCGGGGTCGTCGAAGCCGAGGCCGTGCTCGGGCCGGAGCGCGTTCGCGTCGGCGACGTCGTCGTGGCGATGGCCGCGTCCGGGCTGCACGCCAACGGGTACTCGCTGGTGCGCCGCGTGGTCCTCGAGGTCGCCGGATGGGAACTCGATCGTCACGTGCCCGAGCTGGACCGGACTCTGGGCGAGGAACTGCTCACTCCGACCCGCGTCTACACACCGCACTGTCTGGCACTGGTTGGAGCGGACGACGTCGAGGTGCATGCCCTGGCGCACGTCACCGGCGGCGGACTCGCGGGCAATCTCACCCGCGTCCTGCCGCCACACCTCTCCGCGCGGATCGATCGCGGCACGTGGACACCGCCGGCAGTGTTCGGCCTGGTCGAGCACCTCGGGCGGATCGAGCCGGCGGAGCTCGAACGCACCCTGAACATGGGTATCGGCATGGTCGCCGTCGTCTCGCCCGAGGCCGCCGACGCAGCTGTCCGCATGCTCGGCGGGCGAGGAGTGCCCGCCTGGGTGGTCGGCGACGTCGTCGATGGCGACGGAACCGCCGCACTCCACGGCACCCATCGCCGCTAGGACGCGAGAAGCTGCTGCACCATCTCGGCGACCATGACCGGGTCATGGTCGGGAGCCACGGCGACCGACACATGCCCGCCGGCGGGATTCGGGACGACGACCTGGGCGAAGTTGCCGTAACGGACGATCACGTGCACGAGCCCGCCGCAGTCGATCTCTCCGCGCTGGCGGGTCAGCAGGAGCAAGGTCGGGTTGACGAGGAGCTCCTCGTACCGGTCCGACTCCGTCGACGACGCGTCGTCGAGGCCGTCGCGCTGCTGGAGCTCGACCTGCTGGCCACCGGCGACGGCGACGTATCGGATGTGGTCGCCCCAGGCGAACACGCTCGAGAAGATGTCCTGAGCGTCCACACGCCCAGGGTAGCTTCGGTGACAATGTCATGACGCCGCGTGGATGAATGCGCGCGGGCGACTTACCCCCAGCGGGCAGGCTGCCCGTCGTCGGTGGTGTCGGGGTCGTATTCGTCGTCGTCGTCCGTGTGGTCGTCCACGTCGGCCTCCGACGCGCCCAACTCACGCTGGAGTGCGTCGAAGTCGGTGTCCAGCGACTGGTACTTCAGCCGACGGGCGACCTTCGTCTGCTTGGCCTTGGCCCGGCCGCGCCCCATAGGGTCGACCCCCTCGCACAAAACCGGGGCGACCAGTCAGCCGGACGCCCGCGGAACCTTCGGTGACATCTGCTCGTGATGACAACGGTACAGGGTGCGTCCGTGTTCCGTCTCGCCGCGGTCCGTCCTTCCGCCCCGTGCTCATCCGGGCAGGTGGATGCTCTTCAGCCGGGCCACCTCTGCCATCCGCCGTTCGGCCAGGCGGTCGGCCGCCACGGCTGGCGGTACGCCCTCGTCGGCAGCCAACGAGAAGATGCGACGCGTCGTCTCGAAGATCCGCGCGGCCCTGCCCTGGGCTCGCTCGAAGGAGAATCCGTGCAACTCGTCGGCGACCTGGATGACTCCGCCGGAGTTCACGACGTAGTCGGGCGCGTAGAGGATCGACCGGTCCTCGAGCATCTTCTCGACTCCGGGATGGGCGAGCTGGTTGTTCGCCCCCCCGCAGACGGCGCGGCAGGTGCCTGCGGCAGCCAGCGCGGCGACCGTGTCGTCGTCCAGCGCACCGCCCAGGGCGCACGGCGCGAACACGTCGATACCGGCGGTCGCGAGCGCCGCAGTGCCCTCGACCACGTCGACCTCGGGGTGTTCGGTGCGGATCCGGTCGATGGCCTGCTCGGAGACATCGGTGACGACTACCGCGGCGCCGTCGTCGATCAGCAGTTTCGCCAGTTTCGCCCCCACCTTGCCGACACCGGAGATCCCCACCCGGCGATCACGCAACGTCGGTTCGCCCCACACCCTCTCGGCACACGCGCGCATACCCTGGAACACCCCGAACGAGGTCAGGACGCTGGAGTCGCCGGCGCCGCCCTCGGCGGGGGAGCGGCCCGTGACCCAGTGACACTCGCGGGCGATGACGTCCATGTCGGCGACGTACGTGCCCACGTCGCACGCAGTGATGTAGCGCCCGCCCAGCGATGCCACGAAGCGTCCGTACGCTCGCAGCAGGGCCTCGGACTTGTCCTGGTCCGGATCACCTATGATCACCGCCTTGCCGCCGCCGAGGTCGAGCCCGGCCAGGGCGTTCTTGTATGCCATGCCACGGGAGAGCTCGAGCACATCCGCGAGAGCGGCGTCCTCGCTCTCGTACGGGTAGAACCGGGTACCCCCCAGGGCGGGTCCGAGGGCGGTGGAGTAGATGGCGATGATCGCGCGCAGCCCACTGAGCTCGTCCTGGCAAAAGACCACTTGCTCGTGGCCGGTGTGCCGGCCGAAGACCCCGGTCGGGTTCGACGTCTCGGTCACGGTGGTGACCCCTTCGCGTCTTGAGCCCGCGGGCCTGCGGTCACAGGGGTGGCGGGCATGCCGGTGAACGTGATCGTGTCGTCACGATATGCCGTTCCACGCCGTCGCGGGCCGGGCCGACCGGCCCCGGACACGCCCGGTCGATGACCGGTTGTGTTCCACTCGCGGCATACGTCGTCTCTGCGTAGTCTTTGACGTGGCGGTGCGCGGAATCGTCCGGAAGGTCCGTTCGTGGCGCCCGTCGAGATGTTTGCTCGGCCTGGACGTCGGGCGAATGTCCGATGGTGGAGCCCGCTCCACCGGTCACGTAAGGAGGTGACGATGGCGACGAGGACTCAGGACGCCGAGCCCCTCCTCACTCCGGCCGAGGTCGCTGCCATGTTCCGGGTGGACCCCAAGACCGTCACCCGATGGGCCAAGGCCGGCAAGCTGACGTCGATCCGGACGCTTGGGGGACACCGGCGCTATCGGGAGTCCGAGGTTCGTGCGCTGCTCTCGGGGCAGATCCCCCAGCAGCGAGCCGAGCCCGACGCCGAGCAACAGGGGTGAGTCTCTCCGGCGGCCACACCGGGTGGCCGCCGGAGAATCGATCAACGGGTGGACCTTCCGGGCGGGAGGCCGCGTGCGGACTCGGTCAGCCGTCACGATGGCGGGGCTGGCCGCCGCGGGCGCAGGGCTCGTGGCGGTGGCCGTCGGCGGTACCCGTGCGATCGGGCAACTCGAGCTGGACTTCCAGCCGCTTCTGTCGATGCCAGGATCCACACTCGAGTTCGCCCTGCTCGTGGCGGTTGTGTTGTGCATCCCGATCCTCCTGGTCGGTCGCATGCTGCGCCGCAGACGTCGCCAGAACGAAGAGGCGCGCTGGGAGTGGCTGCAACGCCTGGTAGCCGTCGCAGCGGTGGTCGCTGTCGTGCTCGTGCTGCGCGAGTTGCAGGTCGGCCAAGACCCTCGTCCGGTCGACGGCGACGATGGCAGCCTCGAGGCGCCGGCCGGTCCCTCCGACGCCGTCAGCTGGTCGGTGTGGGTGGGCCTGATTGCCCTCGGGCTGGCCGGCGCTGCCGCCGGCATTCTGTGGTGGCGGATACGTGCTCCCCGGCGCACGACATCGGCGTCCGCTGCGTTCGAGGGTGATGACGGCCTGGAAGCCATCAGGGCCGGCCGCGTTGCTCTGGGCGATCCGGTCGATGACCCCCGCATGGCTGTCGTCGCCTGCTATGCCGCGATGGAGGCGGCTCTGGCCTCCACCGGCTCGGGCCGGCGTCCGGCCGAGTCGCCGGAGGAGCTCCTCGCCCGGGCGGTCGCCGAGGGGCGGCTGCCGGCCGAACCGGGCCGGCGGCTCACGCGGGTCTTCCTGGCCGCCCGGTACTCGTCGGCACCGGTGACGGCTGCTGACGTCGCTGCCGGGCGCGAGGCGTTGAGCGGCATCGACGCAGGAGTCCGGTCGTGACCTTCGGAATGCTGCCGCTCGACGTGGAGGTCCCGGATGCGCCGTCCGGGCAGCGCACCGGTAGGCCACTCCGAGCTCCACCGCGGACCATCGCGCGGTGGCCGTTCGTCCTGGTCGTCGCCGCAACTGTGGCCGCCGGTCCGATCGGGCTGGTCGTGTCCGGCGCGGTCGTGGGCGCGCTCCTCGTGCTTCGCCTGCGGCTGATCGTCGCCGATCCGGATCTGCCCGACCTGGTGACCGTGCCGTGGCGGCGCGGGCGCCCGGCGCAGGTGCTGCCGGGTTTCACTCGGACCGTTGGGTCGGTCGAGTGGGGCCTGACCTCTGCATACGACTTCGACGCGGCACTGCGTCCCCGGCTGGCCAGGGTCGCCGCGGTTGGCCTGCTCGAGCGGCACGGGGTCGACCTCCATGCCGACCGATCCGCTGCCGCGCGTCTGCTCGGGCCGGAGGCGTGGGCATGGCTCGACCCGGAGCGGAGGGACGCACCGGACCGCAGCACGCCCGGACCCGACCGGGCGACGCTCGCCCGTGTCCTCGACGCCATCGAAGGAACCCTGACGGAGCGCCCGTGACCGATACCGTGAGCTCTGCCGCGTGGACCACGACGGCGACCGGCCGGCGGGCCCGCGACGTCCTGGCCGAAGTGGAGCGGGCCGTCGTGGGCAAGCGCGCGGCCCTCGAACTCGTCCTGCTCGGCATCCTCTCCGGCGGTCATGTGCTGCTCGAGGACCTACCCGGGCTGGGGAAGACGCTGATGGCCCGGTCCTTTGCACGGGTGCTCGGGCTGGAGATGCGGCGTATCCAGTTCACGCCGGACCTGCTGCCCTCCGATGTGACCGGCGCCGCCGTGCTCGACCCGCGCACGGGGGAGCTCACGTTCCGTGCCGGGCCGGTCTTCGCCAATCTGGTCCTCGCCGACGAGGTCAACCGGACGCCGCCGCGAACCCAGGCCGCGCTGCTCGAGGCCATGGCCGAGCGGCAGGTGACGGTCGACGGCGTCACGCGGGCCCTGCCCGAGCCGTTCACCGTCCTGGCCACCGACAACCCGATCGAGTTCGAGGGCACTTATCCGCTCCCGGAGGCTCAGCTGGACCGGTTCGTGATGCGGGTGCGGATCGGCTACCTGACGCCGTCGGACGAGGGCGCGATGCTGCGTCGACGGTTGGACCGGAAGGCGCCAGAGGTCGAGCTGCGGCCGATCGGCGAGGCGTCCGACCTGCTCGCCATGATGCGGTCCCTGGAGGACATCGAGGTCGACGGTGACCTGCTCGACTACGTGGTACGGCTCGTCGGCGCCACCCGTGACCACGCCCAGGTCCTGGTCGGTGCGAGCCCGCGGGGCGGGCTTGCGATCCTGGCGCTGGCTCGCGGGCAGGCGGTGCTCGACGGTCGTGACTACATGACGCCCGACGACGTCAAGCGCGTCGCGGTTCCCGCGCTCGGTCATCGGCTCGTGCTGCGTCCCGAACTGTGGGTGCGGCGGATCTCCGGCGACGACGTGGTCGCCGAGATCCTGGGCACCGTGCCGACGCCGCCGACCCGGCCCGGCCCGCCGTGACCGACGTTCGGGTCCCGCTGAGCTGGCGTCCTTCGCGGTTGGCCAGCCGGCTGGCCACCGTAGGTGCGCTGGCCGCGGCCGCCGGCCTGATCCTGGGCCGCCCTGAGCTGGTCGTCGTCGCCGTCCCGTCGCTGGCGTTGCTGGCGGCCGGGCGCCGCGGCCGACCGGGCGCTCTCACCGTCACGGCGACGACGCCAGGGGACCGGTACGTCGAAGGCGACACGGTCGACGTGCACGTCGGCATCGACCCCGGGCCGGCCAGCGGCGGCGTGCGTGCCGAGCTCACGCTGCCGTCCACCGCCTGGGACGGATCCGGCATGGTCGCGACGGCCGGACATCGTCAGGCTGGCGCACTGTGGCCGGTCCGGCCGACCCGGTGGGGTCGGCGCAGTCTCGGCCCGGTCCGGCTGACGGCCTGGGGTCCGTCGCGTCTCGACGTGGCGACCGGCGAGGTGACCCTCGGCCGGGTCGACGTCCACCCGCCCCCGGCCTCGGCCCGGCACCTCCCGCTGCCGCCCCGGCTGGTCCAGCGCCTCGGGCTGCATGCCGGTCGCACCGAGGGCGCCGGGGTCGAGTTCGCGGGCGTGCGGCCCTACCAGCCCGGCGACGCGGTGCGGCGGATCCACTGGCCGGCGACGGCACGCCGAGGGCGCCTGCACCTGACCCGGCACGCGGTCGAGCGCGCGGCGGACGCCGTCGTGGTCATCGACGCGACGACGGACGTGGCCGGCACTCTCGACCTCGCCGTCCGCGGCGCTGCCGGAGCCGCTCAGACCTACCTGGCCGCCGGAGACCGGGTCGGGGTGGTGGCGCTCGGCGGGATCGTGCGGTGGCTGCCGCCGGGCACGGGCTCCCGCCAGGTGCACCGGGTCGTCGAGACCGTGCTGGACGTACGGGTGGACGACTCCTACGTCGCACCGGACCTGGCCCGGCTGCCCCGCCGGGCGCTGCCGCCCGGAGCCCTGGTCGTCGCGTTCACCCCGTTGCTGGACCCGGCCGTCACGGAGATCCTCCGCGACCTGCGCGAGCGCGGTCACCCGACCGTCGTCGTCGACGTGCTCCGCGCCGAGCCGGATCCCCCTCCCGGCACCCGGGCGGGTCCGGAGGCCGTGCGCCTGTGGCGGCTGGAACGAGGTGCGTTGCGGCATGAGCTCGCGGCAATCGGCATCACGGTCGTTCCCTGGGGGCCGGAAGACGACGCGATCAGCGTGCTCGACCGGATCTCGGTCCGGCTGAATCCCCAGCTCGCCGGAGGCGTGCGGTGAACCCGCTGCTCGCGGGACTGCTCGCGGCCCTGCCGGGAGCCGGCGTCGTCGTCCTGGCCGGCGCCCACGTTCCAGCTGACGCGCGACTGTGGGTCTGGATCGCGGCGTGCGGGGTCGTGGTCGCGGTGCACCCGGCACTGCGCTGGGCCAGCTCAGTGGCGCTGGTCGCCGCGCTCGTCGCGATCATCCTGCGTGCCGGCGTGTCGGGCCTGCCGCTGGGAGCCGCCGCCGTTCTCGGCGTCCTCATGCTCGTCTACCTGCTCGCGCTGGACCTTGCCGAGTTCATCGAGCGCATCCACGGTTCCACGAGGCTGGCGCTGGGCTGGGCCGAAGCGCTGGCGGTGCCGGTCGCCGCGGGGCTCGGCGCCGGCGCGCTGGCGCTGCTCGTGGCAGCCGTGCCGGTGTCGCCATCACTGCCGTTGGCCCTGGCGGGTCCGGTCGCCGTCGTGTCGCTGGCGGTGATCGCCATGCGATCCCGACCGGCCCGGTAGGGGAACCGGTTCACGTGCTGTGTGGGCAATCGACACATCACCCACTTCGGCTGACCGCCTGGTTGCGCTTGGCGGGCTTCGCCTTCTCTCCGTGGTTTGTGCAGCCGGCTGGTTTTCCGGTTCGCAGGGCGGGTACCAAGAGTTGATTGCGCTTGACCACAGGGGATGCATGGCCCGATGCGGCGGCCCCATCGACGTAGAGGACGGTAGCCGCAATGACGGCGGACACCCACGCGGATAACGGCGAAGGATCGGGCCCGGACGCCACTTCCAGGCGTTTGGGCCCATCCAGGCGCGATCGGTACGTCACCACGTACGCCGAGTTGTCCCGTCACATCCAGGAGTCGGGACTGCTCAAGCGACGCTACGCATACTACTGGTCCAAGATCATCGGGACTGTGGTCGTGTTCGCTGGGATCTGGGTTGCATTCGCCTTGATGGGCAACTCCTGGTACCAACTCGTGCTGGCCGCACTGCTGGCCGTTGTGCTCACCCAGTTCGGTTTCCTGGGCCACGACGGGGCACACCGCCAGATCTTCGCGTCCCATCGTTGGAACGAATGGACGGCGCGGGTGATGTCGGGGCTCTTCACCGGGTTGAGCTACGGCTGGTGGAAGACCAAGCACAACCGACACCACGCCAACCCGAACAAAGAAGGCACCGACCCGGACATCGGTCCCGGTGCGGTCGCGTTCACACCCACCGTCGCAGAGAGCCGGCGCGGACTGGCAGCACGCCTTTGCCGCGGCCAGGGCTACTACTTCTTCCCTCTCCTACTGCTGGAAGGGCTGGCTCTGCACGTGGCGAGCATCCAGACAATCCTGCGCCGGGAGCCGCTGAAGCACCGGTGGTGCGAGGCGGCATTCGTCGTCGCGAGAATCGGCGGCTACCTCACCGCGCTGCTCGTCGTGCTGCCCCCGGGCAAGGCCGCTGCCTTCCTCGGCGTCCAGATGGGCCTGTTCGGCCTACTCCTGGGAGGAGCCTTCGCTCCGAACCACACCGGCATGCCGATCGTTCCTGCCAATGAGAAGATCGACTTTCTGCGCAGGCAGGTCCTCATGTCGCGCAACGTCCGAGGCGGTTGGCTGACGGACTTCGCTCTCGGCGGCCTCAACTATCAGATCGAGCATCACTTGTTCCCCAGCATGCCGCGACCCAACTTGCGGCAGGCGCAACCGATCGTCCGAGCCTTCTGCGTCAGGAACAAGGTCGGCTATACCGAGACCAGCCTGGTCGGTGCCTATCGGGTCGTCGTGCGGTACCTGAACCGTGTCGGCCTTGCCGCTCGGGATCCGTTCCGCTGCCCGCTCGCTGCCGAGTACCGGGCATAGAGGCTCGCGCGGCGTAGAGCGTTCGGGTGCCCGTCGGGCCGTCGGGAGTCCGACCGAGTGCGGTCAGGCGCGACCACAGAGCCCGCTCGTTCGCCGCCGATCAGTCCACGCCGGGAGGGTCGAGCTCGACGATCAGCTGCTTTGGCGCGACCGTCCGGTAGGCGTCCTCGACGATGTCGGCGATCTCGTCCCAGTCGATCTCGCCGTCCAACCGGACGCCGAGCCAGCCACGATGGCCGACGTAGGGCGGGATGTAGAAGCGGTCGGGCGCCCACGACACGAGCATGCCCGCCACGCCGTCCGGTGCGGCGCACCAGAATCCGAGTACGTCATCGTGGTGGTGGTTCGCATACGTCACGAACGTCGTCTTCTCACGGACGAACCACGTCGGCTCGCCGTGGCTGAGCCGCTCGGAGGTCTCCGGCAGCGCGAGGCACAGCTCGCGCAGCCGAGGCAACGGGTCGTCGGCCACTCAGCCGGCCGCCTGCCCGGTGCGCTCGCGGAAGCGCGTGCCGATCGTCATGAGGAGCAGTACCACGCCGAGGATCATGAAGAAGTTGCGCGGCGCGGTCTCGTCGGAGAATCCGAGCACGAACGGTGCTGCGACCAGGAAGATGGCCAGCACGAAGTCCACCGTGACGTGCGCCGTCAGCGCGAGCTGTCCGACCAGGCTGGTCGGCAGGTCGGCGGTGACGGCTGTCGTGATGAGTACCAGGACGCCGACCGCGATGGACACGCCGGTCGCCACCGCAGAATCGAAGTCGAACAGGATCGGGGCGGCGAGGAACAGGACGCCGAACACGTACTCGATCGCACCGTGGACGACTTTCGGGATCGGACCCTCGCGGAGCATGGGGTCACGCTAGCCCGCTCAGCGCGATTCGACGGCAGCCGTCAGCCTGCGAGTCGGGACGGACGAAGGTCGAGCCGACGCAACAGCTGCGCGTTGAGTGCGACCACGATCGTCGAGGCGCTCATGAGCACGGCTGCAACAGCGGGAGACAGGACGACGCCCGCCGAAGCGAGCACGCCGGCCGCCAACGGCACCGCAACGATGTTGTATCCGGTCGCCCAGGCCAGGTTCTGCCACATCTTCCGGTAGCCGGCCCGCGACAGCTCGATGATGCTGAGCACGGCGCGGGGGTCGTCGGACGCCAGCACCACACCGGCCGACTCGATCGCGACATCGGTGCCCGCGCCGATGGCGATACCCACGTCGGCCCGGGCCAGCGCGGGTGCGTCGTT
>DASUYL010000079.1:0-2041 GCA_036377395.1 Jiangellaceae bacterium | reverse complement strand
GACCTTCGCGTTCAAAACGACGACCAGGGCCAGACGTCCGCGAATTCAACGACGGACTGGCACGGAGTTGCGGCGGTCCGGGTGACGCAGGCGGCGGCATCCGTCCTGGTGGTCCTCGTCGACCCGGCCACCGGTACCCCCGAGCGGACCGCGTCCGGCGCGCGTGGCGACGCCCTGGCCGAGAAGGGCGTCCGGCTGCACGACCTCAGGCACCCCTTCGCCGCGTTGGCGCTGGACGCCGGGCACGACTTCCGCGAGGTGTCGGAGTGGCTGGGGCACGCCGACTACACCACGACGCTGCGGGTGTACGCGCATTGGATCCCCGCCGAGGTGCGCAACACGATGGCGCTCCCGACGACGGTCCCCACCCCTCGCCCGTGGAGACCGCGCCGACCAACGTCATCTCGCTCGCCTCACGCCGGAAGACGGGCTAGTGCTCCAGCCGTAGGCCGTGATCTTGCTCGTGGGGGTGACCGGAACGCGGCACGGCCACCGCGTGATCATTGGGCCACGGCTCGCGCTCACCGCGAACTCGCCGCCTGCCGACCGAGGCGTGCACCCGCGTCATCCGTCAGGCCCCGACGAGTCATCTGGAGGATCGAGGAGATTGTGCGCAACACAGGAGGTGGCCGTGAACTCCGTAGCGGGCGAACCCAAGAGGAGCTTGTCCAGGCCGTGCAGCGCGGGAGCCACCGAACCGTCGAAGGCCACGCCGCAAACCCGGTACAGCTGGTTGACCCCTCGCTGTGAGCATTCTCGGCACGCCTCCTCGTGGCATACGAGAGCCACGCTGCGTGTTTCGTGGAGCTCGGCGGTGGCGCGATGAGCCTCGTCCTCGGGCCGGTGCTCCGGCATGTCGGGGAGACCACGGCTTCGGTGTGGGTGCAGCTCGACCGGGCCGCGACTGTCTCCGTGCTGGGCAGCCAGGCGCGCACCTTCGAGGTGTGCGGTCACCACTACGCCGTCGTGGCCGTCACCGGGCTCGAACCGGACACCCGCTATCCCTACGACGTGCTCGTCGACGGCAAGTCAGTCTGGCCGCCACCCGTGTCGCCCTACCCCCCCAGCGTCGTCCGCACCCGTGGCCCGGAGTCCGCCCGCCAGCACCGGATCATCTTCGGATCGTGCCGTTACGCGAAGGTCGTCGTCCCCAAACAGGCCCGCGAGCTCGGCATCGACGCACTTGACGCCTACGCCGCGCGGATGGCGCGACGCCCCCCACAAGAGTGGCCAGACGCGCTGCTGCTGCTCGGCGACCAGGTCTACGCCGACGAGCTCACCCCCCAGAACCGCCGCCGCATCGCCGGCCGTCGGGACCGCCACCCTGACTGGCCCGACGACGAGATCGTCAGCTACGACGAATACGTCGGTCTCTACCGCGACTCATGGGCCGACCCCGAGGTCCGCTGGCTCATGTCCTGCGTCCCCACCGCGATGATCTTCGACGACCACGACGTCCACGACGACTGGAACACCTCGCAGGCCTGGCGCCAGCAGATGACCCAGAAGCCGTGGTGGCGCGAGCGGATCCGCTCGGCCCTGGCGTCCTACTGGGTCTATCAGCACCTCGGCAATCTCCCCGCCGAGGAACTGTCCGCCGACCCCGACTACCGCAGAATCCTGGCCGCCAAGGGCGACACCTGGCCGCTACTGGTCGAGCTCGCCGACCGCGCCGACGCCGAGGTCGACGGGACGAAAGGCATCCGATTCAGCTTCCGCTGGGACCTCGGCACGAGCCGGTTCATCATGATCGACTCCCGCAACGGGCGGATCCTCGACGACGGCCGACACCTCATGCTCGGCGACCGCGAGTTCAGCTGGGTCGAGGAGCAGATGCGCGACGGTGCCGTCGACCACCTCGTGCTGGGCACCTCGCTGCCCTGGCTGCTCCCCCACGCCCTCGGCGACCTGCAAGCCATCAACCAGATCGCGGCGAACCGGTCCGGCTGGCGCGGCTGGCTCGCCGAGAAGATCCGCCAGGGCGCCGACCTCGAGCACTGGCAGGCCTTCCACGACTCCTTCGAGCGCCTGACCCAGCTGA
>DASUYL010000078.1:0-2484 GCA_036377395.1 Jiangellaceae bacterium | reverse complement strand
CGGCCTGTTCGGCAACAGCTTGGGCGCGATGGTGGCACTCCTGACCGGGATCAGCGACGACCGCGTTGCCGGTGTCGCCGCCGCCAACTGCCCCGCGCGACTCACTGACTTCCTCCTGACAAGACCGCGACGGGTCGCCTTCGCCCTCGCGAAGCGCATCGCGCCACTCGCCCCGATGCGCATCAGCGTCAATCACTTCTACTCCTACGAGCAGCTCATCGATGACTCGGCAGCGGTCTCGACGATCCGAGCCGACCCACTGATCGCCGACGCCAGACGGCTCTCCGCTGCCACATACTCGACGATGCTCGACCACTGGAACGGCCCGAGGGCTGCCAGTGAGCTGCACAAGCCGCTGCTTCTCATCCAAGGCCGAAACGACCGGATGCAGCCACCCGAGCAGTCACGATTTGTCTTCGCTGCGGCCAACGACCCGAAGACCTACCAAGCCGTCGACACCGGTCACCTCCCACACCTGGAGGATCCCACCACGATCGCCGAACTCCTCATCGACTGGTTCTCGGAACTCACCCGATAGCCCCGGCAAGCGGCATCTCAACCGGTAGGGGTTCCTACCGGGGACCGTCCGACGCTCCCCTGTCACCGTGATGCAGAAGACGACGGGGTCGCCCCGATCCCTCGCGCTCGTACCAGATCCGGTGACTGTCGACGTCCTGCCAACTCATCGTGATCATGTCTCGTCAGTCAGCGCCGCTGCTGCCGCGCCGCTGAGGAACCGCGCCGGACTGGCGACGAACTCGTCGCGGCAGTAGGGGGAGCAGAACCAGAACACGGTGCCGTCGTGTTGGACGTGGAGGCCGTCGCCGGTCTCGACGGGCATCTCGCAGACCGGGTCGGTGGCCATGGCGGTCAGCTCGCGGAACTGGCCGTCTTCGAGCCAGAGGACGCGGTCGGCGATTTCCTTGAGCCGTTGGTCATGGCTGACGATGACGACGCTTCGCCCGTCCTCGGTGGCGAGGTTCCGCAGGACGCGGGCGATCTCGCGGCCGTGGCTGGAGTCGAGGTTGGCGGTGGGCTCGTCGGCGAGGATCACGGGTGCGTCGTTCGCCAGGGCGCGGGCGATGGCGACCCGTTGCTTCTCGCCGCCCGAGAGCTGATCGGGTCGGAAGTGCAGTCGTTTGGCGAGTCCGAGGCGGGTGAGCAGGTCGGTGGCCCGCCTGCGGGCGGCCCGTCCGGTGACGCCGGCGAGGTTGCACGCCAACTCGACGTTCTCGAGGGAATCCAGCGCAGAGAGCAGGTTGAAGTCCTGGAAGACGAACCCGAACCGGCGAGCGCGCAACGGCGGCAGCGAGCGTTCCGCGGCGGTCGCGAGATCGGTGCCGTCGATGTCGACAGATCCGGACGTGGGGCGGAGCATGGCTCCGAGCATCAGCAGCAGGGTGGTCTTGCCGCTGCCGGACGGGCCCATGACGAGGACCACCTCGCCGGCGTCGATGTCCAAGTCGACGTGGCGCACCGCGTCGACGGCCAACTCGCCGGTGCCGTAGGACTTGGTGAGATCGTGGACGGAGACGACGGTGGTCATGAGGCCCTCCGAAAGGCGGTGGCGGGGTCGACGGTGAACACCCGCCGGAGCGGAACGAGCGAGCCGAGCGCGCCGACGACGAGTGCGCCGAGGCCGGCTCGGATGACGCTGCCAGGCTCGATGGCGACGAGAAGCGCAGGGGCGATACCGGCGACGAGCCAGGCGATGAGGAGTGCGATCACGGTCGCGGCGGCGAGGGCCAGCGAGACCGACCACACCGCCTGGGTCAGCACGACGACGCCCACTCGGCGGTTGCCCGCCCCGAGTGCCTTGACGACCGCATGCTCGCGGAGCTTGGCGAGGGTGAGGGTGAACAGGGTGAGTCCGATGACGGCGAGCGCGATCAGGAACCCGACGATCGACATGATCTGCATGAGGTCGGCAGCCATGTCACCGACGATGGCGGCCTCCTCGCGCACGAAGCGCCCCCGGGTCTGGACGGTCGTGCCTGGCAATGCGGCAGCCAGGCGGTCGACGAGCGCGTCGGGGGAGACGCGGGCCTCGGCACCGGCGAACACGTAGGCGACGGACGGCCCGCGCAGGCGGGTGTAGTCGCCGGCGGTGATGAACGTCGTCGTGTTGATCATGCTCGTCCCGTCGTCGAACAGCCCGCTGACGGTGAAGGCCTCGCCGAACACCTGCACCTGTCCGCCGACGGACACCCCGAGGCGGTCGGCCGCGACCTCGTCGACGAGCGCCTCACCGGAGTCGGGCGGCCGACCGGCGGTGAGCGTCTCGGGCCCGAGTCGGCCGTCGGGGTCGTAGCCGAACACGTAGCTGAGCTGGCGACCCGTGGCCGCGGTGACCGTGCTGCTGGCGAACTGGAGGCCCTCGGCCCAGGCGACGCCGTCGACCCGGCGCACGGCCTCGACGCGGTCGGTCGGGAGCGCGGAGACCGACATGTGCATGGTCCGCACGCCGTCCTGCGAGACGATGAC
>DASUYL010000077.1:0-9272 GCA_036377395.1 Jiangellaceae bacterium | reverse complement strand
GGTCGCTCCAGCGACATATATCCTCCTCGGCGCGGTGTCGTGACCGACCGTATTACCCGATTGGTCATGGGCACAGACCCCGACCGACGTGTCGCTTGGCCGGGGATGGGAGGTACGGGCAGGATCATGGCCGTGACGATCAACGACGCGCCCGAGGGTGTCCTCGACGCCCTCGGTGTGCTGCGCGAGCGGGTCGGGGCGTTGAACCTTCCGCTCGAACTGCCGCGAGCACCGCAGGCCCGCCGGACTGCGCGCCAGATCGTCGCCCAGCTCGACGACTACGTGCTCCCTCGGCTGCGCGAGATCGACGCACCGCTGCTCGCCGTTGTCGGCGGTTCGACCGGTGCCGGCAAGTCGACGTTGGTCAACGCCCTGGTGGGCCGGCCGGTCAGCCCGGCCGGCGTGCTGCGGCCCACGACGCGAGCACCAGTTCTCGTCTACCACCCCGGCGACGCCGAGTGGTTCACCGGCGACCGGATCCTGCCCGGCCTCGCCCGGGTGACCGGTGAGGATCTCGCCGGTCCCGGCACTCTGCACTTGGTGGCCGACGGTGCGGTGCCGCAGGGCCTGGCGCTGCTCGACGCCCCCGACATCGACTCCGTGGTCAGCGAGAACAGGGAGCTCGCCACCCAGCTGCTCGCGGCCGCCGACCTGTGGTTGTTCGTCACGTCCGCCGCTCGATATGCCGACGCCGTGCCCTGGGACCTGCTGCGGGCCGCGGTCGACCGCAGTGCCGTGGTCGCGGTCGTCCTCGACCGCGTGCCCGCCGGCGCGGAGGACGAGGTGCGTCATCACCTGGCCTCGATGCTGGACCTGCAAGGTCTGGGAGCCGCGCCGCTGTTCGTCGTCGGGGAGACGAAGGTCGACGACGAGGGCATGCTGCCTCCCGGTCACGTGGCGTCGGTCTCGGCGTGGCTGGACAACCTGGCGTCGGACTCCGGTGCTCGCGCCGAGGTCGTGCGGCGCACACTGGATGGCGCGGTCGCCGGCATCGTGCGCCGCTCACCACCGCTGGCCGAGGCCGCGGACGACCAGTACCGGGCGGCGAAGAACCTGCGCGCCTCGGCCGAGTTGCCATACGCCGAAGCGGTCGACGCGATCGACCGGGCCTCGCGGGATGGCAGCCTGCTGCGCGGCGAGGTGCTCGCACGCTGGCAGGACTTCGTCGGCACCGGTGAGTTCTTCCGATCCCTGGAGGACAAGGTCGGGGTCGTGCGCGACCGGATCACAGCCTTCGTCAGAGGCCGTCCGCAACCGGCGGCGCGGGTGGAGGAAGCGATCGAGCACGGCCTGCACGCGCTGCTGGTCGACGAGGCAGACCGGGCAGCCGAACGTGCCGACGCCTCCTGGCGGGCCGACCCGGCCGGTCGGCACCTGCTCGGTGCCGACGATCTGTCCCGCAGCAGCCCCGGCCTCGGCCCGAACGCGGCTGAGCAGGTCCGCGCCTGGCAGGGCGCCGTGCTCGACCTGGTCCGCACCGAGGGGCAGGACAAGCGGTACACCGCACGGGTGCTGTCCTTCGGCCTCAACGGGCTGGCGATCGCGCTCATGGTCGTCGTCTTCGCCTCGACGGCCGGGCTTACCGGCGCCGAGATCGGAATCGCGGGCGGGGCGGCGGTGGTGGGCCAGAAGCTGCTCGAGGCGATCTTCGGCGACCAGGCCATCCGGCGCCTCGCCGATGCCGCCCGGGCCGATCTGCGGCGACGTGCGGAAGCACTGATGGCGACCGAACGGGCGCGGTTCACCGACCGTCTCGACGCCCTCGTGATCGACTCGAGGACCGGCCAGGCGATTCGCGAGGCGCTCGTCTGGGTCGGCCAGGCCCGGGAACGGGAGGCGGCCGGATGAAGTTCCTCCGCCGGACGGCACGCTCCGAACTCCCGGAGCGGCTGGACGCGCTGGCGGCCGCGGTCGAGGAGGGTGCGGGCCGGCTGCCACCCGAGCTGATCGGGGCCGCCCGCGACGTCGTCGACCGGGCCGGCCAGCGCCGCCGTCTGTCGGCCGACCACACCGTCGTCGCCCTGGCCGGAGCCACCGGGGGCGGCAAGTCCACCTTGTTCAACGCGGTGGCCGGCATCGAGCTCGCCCGGGTGGGCCTGCGCCGCCCGACGACGGCCGAGCCACTGGCCTGCGTCTGGGGCACGCAGGGGGTCTCGCCGCTGCTGGAGTGGCTCGGGATCCCGCTGCGCCACCGGGTGCCGAAGGAGAGCGTCCTCGACTCCGGTGCCGACGACGCCCTCGACGGTCTGGTCCTGCTCGACCTGCCCGACCACGACTCGACCGAGCTGTCGCACCGGGCGCAGGTGGACCGGCTGGTCGAGATGGTCGACCTGTTCGTGTGGGTGCTCGACCCACAGAAGTACGCCGACGCCGCTCTCCACGAGCGCTACCTGCGCCCGCTGGCCGGTCATGCCGCCGTCACCGTGATCGTCCTCAACCAGATCGACCTGCTCTCGCCGACCGACGTGGAGGAGTGCGTCCGCGACCTCCAGCGGCTGCTCGCCGAGGACGGCATGCCCAAGGTTCCGGTCATCCCGCTGTCGGCCAAGACCGGCGTGGGAATGTCCAGGTTCCTCTCGGTGCTGCGCGAGGCCGTGGTCAAGCGCAGGTCATCCGACGAGCGCGTGGGCGCCGATGTCAAGGCGGTCACCGCGCGGTTGCTGGCGGCCTCCGGTGACGGCGAGCCCGCCGGGATCGGTGAGGACGACCGGCGCCGGCTGGTCGACGCCCTGGCCGCGGCGGCCGGCGTCGACGTGGTGGCCGATGCCGTGGGCCGTTCGTACCGGCGGCGGGCGATGGCCGCCACGGGATGGCCCGTGACCCGGTGGCTGGCGAGGCTGCGGCCCGATCCGCTGCGCCGCCTCCGTCTCGACCGGCAGGGCGTCGACCCCGAGCTCGTCCGCACGTCGCTTCCGGCCACGACGCCGATCCAACGGGCGCGGTCCGACGCGGCGATCCGGAGACTCGGCGATGCGGCCGCGGAAGGGATCGGCGGGCAGTGGACAACGACCGTCCGATCCGCGGCCAAGGACGCCGCCGCGAGGTTGCCCGACGCCCTGGACCAGGCCGTCGCGGCGACCGACCTGCACGTCGACCGCCGCCCCCGCTGGTGGTCGGTCGTCAACGTCGTGCAGTGGGTGGCGGTCATCGCGGCCGCCGTCGGTGGCCTGTGGCTGCTCGCCCTTGCCGTCGTCGGCTACCTGCGCCTGCCCGAGGTCCCGACGCCGGAGTGGGCATCGGTGCCGGTGCCCACGCTGCTGCTCCTCGGCGGCCTCGTGCTCGGCATCGGCCTGGCGGTGATCTGTACGTTCGCCGCACGGGTCGGAGGTCGGCGGCGGGCGGCCGAGGTACGCCAGCGACTGCGCAAGGCCGTCGGGCAGGCCGCCGACGAGGTGGTGGTGACGCCGGTCGCGGCGGAGATCGACCGGTACCGCTCGTTCCGCCAGGCGGCCGTCGTCGCCCGCGGCTGACGCCGTCCACAGTCCGGCGCCGACGCCCACCGCCGTCCACAGCCGCCCTCGTGCCCGGCGTACGCCGCCGTGCGACGCGACACCGTGGTGTCGTCCACGACCGCCCCGGAGTGCGCAGGAGGCACCGATGAGCGACGCGTTCATCACCCTGATCGGCAACATCGCCAGCGAGATCCGCAGCATCAACACCCAGCGAGGCACGGCGATCACGAGCTTCCGCTTCGCCCACACGCCGCGCCGAATCGACCGCCAGACCGGCCGTTGGGGTGACGGCCCGACGTCCTTCTTCGGCGTCACGTGCTGGCGAGGCCTGGCAGAGCACGTCTCGGCATCGCTGCACAAGGGCGACCCGGTCGTCCTGTACGGACGGCTGCGTGTCCGCGACTGGAAGAACGACGACGGCCGCAGCGGCCGTGACGCCGAGATCGACGCGATCTCGATCGGCCACGATCTGACCAGGGGCACCTCCGAATTCACGCGCGTCACGCGCGACCGCTCCGACCAGGTCGACGAGAGCGAGCTGGCTGCGAGCATGCGGATAGATCTGCTGGTCGAGGAACAGGCCGACGCCGCGGGCGAAGCTCCGGGCGGTGGAGCCGACCCGGTCTACCCGGCGGCCGCGAGTGGGCACGACCGGGCCGCCTAGCGACGCCTCACGCCGACCGCGATCCCGCAGCACGTAGGCTTGACGGCGCTATGGCGGAGTTCATCTTCTCGATGCGCAAGGTGCGCAAGGCGCACGGCGACAAGGTCATCCTCGACGATGTAACCCTTCACTTCCTCCCCGGGGCGAAGATCGGCGTCGTCGGCCCCAACGGCGCCGGCAAGTCCACCGTGCTGCGGATCATGGCCGGGCTGGACCACCCGTCCAACGGCGACGCGGTCCTCAGTCCCGGCTACACCGTCGGCATCCTCGAACAGGAGCCACGACTCAACGAGGACAAGACCGTGCTCGGCAACGTCGAGGAGGGCGTGGCCGAGACGAACGCGATGCTCGAACGGTTCAACGAGATCGCGGAGAAGATGGCGGTCGAGTACTCCGACGAGCTCCTCGACGAGATGGGCCGCCTCCAGGAACAGCTCGACCACCGCAACGCATGGGACCTCGACTCGCAGCTCGAGCAGGCGATGGACGCGCTCCGATGCCCGCCGGCCGAGGCCGACGTCACCGTCCTCTCCGGAGGGGAACGGCGCCGGGTGGCCCTGTGCCGGCTGCTTCTCCAGCAGCCCGACCTGCTGCTGCTCGACGAACCGACCAACCACCTCGACGCCGAGAGCGTCCAGTGGCTCGAGCAGCACCTGGAGAAATACCCGGGCTGCGTCGTCGCCGTGACTCACGACCGGTACTTCCTCGACAACGTCGCCGAGTGGATCCTCGAGCTCGACCGCGGCCGGGCCTACCCGTACGAGGGCAACTACACCACCTACCTCGAGACCAAGCAGGCACGTCTGCGGGTCGAGGGGGCGAAGGACGCCAAGCGGGCCAAGCGGCTGAAGGAGGAGCTCGACTGGGTCCGGTCCAATGCTCGGGGCCGGCAGAGCAAACAGCGGGCGCGGCTGGAACGCTACGAGGCAATGGCCGCCGAGGCCGAGAAGTCACGCAAGCTCGACTTCGAGGAGATCCAGATCCCCCCGGGCCCGCGGCTGGGCACCGTGGTCGTCGAGGCTCACGCTGTGGCCAAGGGCTACGGCGACCGGCAGCTCATGCACGACCTGTCGTTCTCGTTGCCGCGCAACGGCATCGTGGGAATCATCGGACCGAACGGCGTCGGCAAGACGACCATGTTCAAGATGATCATCGGTGATGAGCAGCCCGACGCAGGCGAGTTCCGGATCGGCGAGACGGTGCGGATCGCCTACGTCGACCAGAGCCGGGCGGGCATCGACCCGAGGAAGACGGTGTGGCAGGTCGTATCCGACGAGCTCGACCACATCAAGGTCGGCCACGTCGAGATGCCCAGCCGGGCCTACGTCGCAGCCTTCGGCTTCAAGGGTCCCGACCAGCAGAAGCCGGCCGGGGTGCTCTCCGGAGGGGAACGCAACCGGCTCAACCTCGCCCTCACGCTCAAGCAGGGCGGCAACCTCATCCTGCTCGACGAGCCGACCAACGATCTCGACGTCGAGACCCTGCAGTCATTGGAGAACGCGCTGCTGGAGTTCCCGGGCTGTGCGGTGATCACCTCGCACGACCGGTGGTTCCTCGACCGGGTCGCCACCCACATCCTCGCCTGGGAGGGCGACGCCGACGACCCGGCGAAGTGGTTCTGGTTCGAGGGCAACTTCGAGTCCTACGAGAAGAACAAGGTGGACCGGCTGGGCGTCGACGCAGCGCGTCCGCACCGGGTCACCTACCGCAAGCTCACCCGCGACTGAGCGCGGTCGGGAAGGGATGGGCCGTGCCCCGCCACGTCACCCTGGTCCCGCTGCGCTGGGCGGACATGGACGCGCTCGGGCACGTCAACAACGTGGTCTACCTGCGCTACCTGCAGGAGGCCCGGGTGGACATGCTGTTCGTCCACGCGCCCAGACACGGCGCCGAGCACCTGGCCCGTGGCGTCGTCGTCTCCCGACACGAGATCGGCTACCGGGCCCCGTTGCGGTTCCGGCCGCAGCCGGTTCGGGTGGAGACCTGGGTGCGCCGGATCGACGCGGCGTCGTTCACGCTCGGCTACGAGGTGCTCGACGAGGCGCCGGACGGGACCCGGTCCGTGTACGTGGTCGCCACCTCGGTGCTGGTCCCGTACGACCTCGACAGGGGCGGGCTGCGCCGGGTGGCGGCGCCGGAGCGCGCGGTCCTCGAGAACTTCCTCGAGACCGGCGGGCCGGAGCCGGGCAGGTCAGCCTGATGCGGCACGTCTACGAGTGCGCCGTGCGCTTCGACGACCTCGACTCCTACGGCCACGTCAACAACGTGACCTTCCTCGAGTACCTGCAGGAGGCGCGCATCGACTTCGCGCACCGGTACCTCGCCGACGCGGTGGCACTGCACGAGGCATCCGTCGTCGTCCACCAGGCCATCGACTACCTGAACCCGGTGCCGTTCCGTACCGAGCCGATCCAGGTCGGCGTGTGGGTCTCCCGGATCGGGACGTCATCGTTCGAGATGTCGTGCGACGTCCGCGACGACGAAACGCTGTTCGCCCGGGCGGTCGTGACGCTGGTGGCCTACGACGTCGCCGAACAGCAGCCACGGGCACTGAGCGCGGCCGAGCACGCTGCACTGACCCGGTTCCTCGCGCAATGACCACGCTGGTTCCCCGCCATCGCGGCGCGGCGGCCGACCTGGCGACGTTCGCGCGGCTGGTGGCGCGCTTCGAGGCCGAGGCGGTCGTGCGGATCGTGGCCGACGGCTCCGTGGCCGGCTGCTTCGCCGAAACGCCGTTCGACGCGCTCGCGCTGCGAGCCGTGGCACTCGCCGAGCCGCTCTCGGCTGACGTCGTCGTGGAGGCGGGGACGCTGGCCGCCCGGGCGGTGGGAACCGACGGCGAGATGGAACTGCCCCCCGCCCTGCCGGCCCTGCGCTGGGCGACCAGCCTGCCGCCGCGATCGGGCTGGACCGAGTTGGCCCGGCTGGACGGACCCGACGTCGCCGCCCGGGTCGCCGCCGGTGTCGAGGAGTTCCGGCAGCGGGCGGCCGACGTGGCCGACGGCCTGAGTCTGCGGGCCGGCCGTGCCGCGCTCGAGGGCATGGCCGCCCAGATCTGGGACCGTGAGTTGGCCGCCGGGGTTCCGCTACGGCTCGCCCATGCCGCTGAGTCGTACGGCTTCCTCGGCGACGGCGAGGTCGTGCTGCGCGGCGTGGGCGGCTGGTGGCGCCTCGACGCTGCGCACGGATCGGTGCTCGCCCACCGCGGACTCGCTCTCTTCGCGTTGTGACAGGCCGGGCAGTTTCAGGTGGCGAGCCAGGCCGCGGCGTCGGTGGGCAGGAGGCCGTCGACGAGCGGAACGCTGCTCAGCAACACCCGAGAGTGGTCCGGCAGCTCGACCGGCGTCGGGCCCACGTTCACCGCGCAGGCGAACTCCGGCTCGCGGGCGAAGGCGAGCACGTCGGAGTCCGGGTCGGACAGCCACTGCAGTCGCCCGTCACCGAGGGCGGGCAGCTCGCGGCGTATCCGCAGCACCGTGCGGTAGAGCTCCAGCATCGACGAGGGATCGTCCCGCTCGGCCTGTACCGACAGCGCACCCCATCCGGGCGGCTGCGGCAGCCAGGAACCACCGACGCCGAATCCGAAGGAAGGTCCCCGGATCGTCCAGGGCAGCGGCACCCGGCATCCGTCGCGGCCGCGCTGGGTGTGCCCGGAACGCTTCCAGATCGGATCGCGCAGAGCGGACTCGGGCAGGTCGAGCACCTCGGGCAGACCGAGCTCCTCCCCCTGGTACACGTAGGCGCCCCCGGGAAGCGCCAGCGTCAGCAAGGCGGCGGCGCGGCCGCGACGGTGGCCGAGGGCGACGTCGGCCGGCCCTGGATGGGCGACTCGCTGCACTCCGACCAGCGCGGCGGTCTCCTTGCGTCCGTAGCGCGTGACGTGCCGCTCGACGTCGTGGTTTGACAGCACCCAGGTGGTGGAGGCGCCGACCGCTCCGATGCTCTCGATCGTCGAGTCGATCGTCGCCCGCAGCTCCGGCGCCGACCAGGGCGCGCGGAGGTAGTCGAAGTTGAACGCCGTGTGCAGTTCGTCCGTACGCACATACCGTGCCAGCCGGTCGGGCTCGTCGACCCACGCCTCGGCGACGAACACGCGCGGCGGGTCGTAGGAGTCGGCAACGGTGCGCCACTCGCGGTAGATGTCGTGGACCCCGTGACGGTCCCAGAACGGGTGGTCCTCCCGCCGGGGCGGCTCGAGCATGTTCTCGTCCTCGTAGCCGAGATCCGGCAGCGTCGGCTCCTTGACCAGGCCGTGTGCGACGTCGATGCGGAAGCCGTCCACCCCACGGTCGAACCAGAACCGCAGCACGTCGACGAACTCCGCGTGCACGTCGGAGTTGGTCCAGTTCAGGTCCGGCTGGGTGACGTCGAACAGGTGCAGGTACCACTCGCCGGGCGAGCCGTCCCGCCCCCGGACCTGCGTCCACGCCGGCCCACCGAACACGCTGAGCCAGTCGTTGGGCGGCTGGGAGCCGTCTGGGCCATGACCGGCCCGGAAGATGTACCTGGCCCGCTCGCGCGATCCGGGGGCGGAGGCCAGCGCCGACGCGAACCACGCATGCCGGTGGGACGTGTGGTTGGGCACGATGTCGAGCAGGACCCGCATACCGGCCGTGTGGGCGTCCCGGATCAGCGCATCGGCGCCGGCCAGCGTGCCGAACTCCGGCGAGATGTCGCGGAAGTCGGCCACGTCGTAGCCGCCGTCGTTCATCGGCGACGGGTACCAGGGCGTGATCCAGATGGCGTCGACGCCGAGATCGCGCAGGTACGGCAACCGGGACCGGATGCCGGCGATGTCGCCGACGCCGTCGCCGGTGCCGTCGGCGAACGATCGGATGTAGATCTGGTAGATGACGGCGTCGCGCCACCAGTCGAGTCGTGGCTGCATCACCGGGAGAGCCTACGGACTGTCCTCGATCCGACGACCTGCTGGCCCGTTTCGGAGTCGAGCTGGCCCGTGGGCTCGTCGGCCAGCAAAAGCCCCGACTCACTCGTCGAAGGTGTTGACCATCGAGTGTGCGGCGCGCCAGAGGTAGTCCCAGAGCATCTCGTGCTGCGCGTGCGGGAGGTCGAGGGATTCGACCGCGATGCGCATGTGGTGCAGCCACCGTTCACGTGCGGCGGGGTTGATCTTGAACGGGGCGTGCCGCATCCGC
>DASUYL010000076.1:0-2467 GCA_036377395.1 Jiangellaceae bacterium | reverse complement strand
CGCCGGTTCCCGGCCCGGGAGAGCCGATGCCGGACCTGCTCCCCGGAGGACGCCTCGATCGGCGCGGTGCCGGTCCAGGAGGCGAACCGGTTGCGGTCGGCGAACCTGGTCACGTCGCCGACGTCGGCCAGCACGCGGGCGGCGACGATCGGCCCGACGCCCGGCAGGTCCATCAGGGTGGAGCCGCTGTCGGCGACCCTGCCCTTGAGCTCTTTGGACAAAGACTTGATGCGCTTCTCGATCGCGACCAGGTCGGTGAGCTGCTCGACGGCGAGACGACGGCGGGTCTTCCCGACCAGGTCTCGGGGGCGCACGGCGGCGAGGATCGCCTTGGCCTGCAGGGTTGTGATGTCCTTCTTCGCCCGTCCCGGGGTCAGCTCGGCGAAAAGACGTTGGAGCCGGTTGGCGGTCTGGGTCCGTTGCCGCGCGAGCTCCTCGCGGCGGTCGACTAGCATCCGCAGCGCCTCGAGCTGCGGGTCGAGCGCCAGGACACCTAGCTCTTTGGCGCGGACCGCGGCGACCGCGACCGAGTGCGCGTCGTGGGCGTCGGTCTTGCGGCCGTGGCCGGTGTCGAGCATCCGGGCCCGGGCAGCGAGCTTGGCTGGGACGTCGACCACGTGCTCGCCGTTGGCCAGGAGACGCTGCGCTAACGGACGCCCTGCGCCGTTGCTGCCCTCGACCGCCCACGTCCGCTCCGGCCAAGCGGCCACGTGACGTCGCATAGCGGCGTAGCCGGTCGTGTCGGTGGCGAACCGACCAGACGCCAGCACGTTCTCGTGGCGGTCGACGACCTCGATCGTGGCCGACAGTTTGTGGGGATCGACCCCGATGACGATTCTCTTCATGGGTTACCTCGCGCAGGTCCGTGAACGGGTGGGACGGCGAGGCGGGCATTGCTACTGCGAGCTGGGCACACCCCTCTTGGGCCACGCCTCGTCACGGCGCCCGGCGGCACGCAAACCGAAATAGAGCCACACCCCAACCGGGTGGGCAGCCGCGAAGAGAGCGTCCCGCCGAGCGCCTGGACCGAGTCTGGCCTGACACCGGTCCTATACGGAATCGTCTAGTAGCCGCGAAAACCGCGCCGCGCAACTGATTGCCGCGGCACTCCAAACGCCATAGGCACGTAGGCATCAACCGCGGCATGATCACAGAACCTCACGAGCAGGGACGTCCCACTGCGTCTGACCGATGCGTGACGGAACGAGGAGAGTGCCATGTCGTTGCACGACTTCCCGCGCTACCCGCTGATGTTCGGCCCGAGCCCGATCCACCCTCTCGACCGGCTTACCGCCCACCTCGGCGGCGCCCGGATCTGGGCCAAGCGGGAGGACTGCAACAGCGGTCTGGCCTTCGGTGGGAACAAGATACGGAAACTGGAGTACCTCGTGCCGGACGTGCTCGCCCAGGGTGCGGACACCCTGGTGTCCATCGGCGGGTACCAGTCCAACCACACACGCCAGGTCGCGGCGGTCGCCGCCAGGTTGGGTCTGAAGGCCGTATTGGTGCAAGAGCGGTGGGTCGACTGGCCCGACGTCGTCAACGACCGGGTCGGCAACATCCAGCTGTCACGCATCATGGGCGCCGAGGTGCGCCTGCACCCCGCCGGCTTCGGCATCGGGATCAAGGACAGCTGGAACCAGGCGCTCGACGACGTGCGTGCGCACGGTGGCAAGCCGTACGGCATTCCCGCCGGCGCCTCCGACCACAGGCTGGGCGGCCTCGGCTTCGCCAACTGGGCCTATGAGGTGGAGCAGCAGGAGGCCGAGCTGGGTGTGTTCTTCGACACGGTCGTCGTCTGCTCGGTGACCGGCTCGACCCACGCCGGCATGATCGCCGGCTTCGCCGGACATGCTCGGCCCCGTCGGGTGATCGGCATCGACGCCTCGGCGAAGATCGACGAGACCCGCGAGCAAGTGGCGCGCATCGCCCGCAACACGGCCGAGCTCATCGGCCTGGGCAGAGAGTTGCGGGATGACGAAATCACGGTGCTGGAAGGCTGGGCGGGCGACAGCTACGGCATTCCCGCGCAGTCGACGTTGGATGCGATCCGGCTCACCGGCAGCCTCGAAGGCGTGATCATCGACCCGGTCTACGAAGGCAAGTCGATGGCCGGCCTGATCGATCTGGTGAAGAGCGGCGAGATCCCCACGGGTTCCACGGTCTTGTACGCGCACCTCGGAGGCCAGCCGGCGCTGAGCGCATACGGCGCCTTGTTCACCTCATGATTCGACCCGGTACCGCCGGGCGGGCCGAGATGGCAGCATCGGGTCGCCGAGCTCTGTTGGTGGCCGCCGGTGCGCGGCATCAGCCCGGTAGCAGTACCGGTACTTCCCAACCCGAGGCCACCATGCCACAGCACCCTTGATCAATTGCAGGCCGTGCGTCGTGTCGGTGGCCGGCGATAGAGTAGAACACATGTTCGAAGACGCAGCGGAGGTTCGGGACCGGTTGGCCGCGCTGGTCG
>DASUYL010000075.1:0-31788 GCA_036377395.1 Jiangellaceae bacterium | reverse complement strand
CCGCATCCGGCTCAAGGCCTACGACCACGAGGTCATCGACTCGTCGGCGCGCAAGATCGTCGACACGGTGACCCGTACCGGTGCGCAGGTCGCGGGCCCGGTGCCGCTGCCGACCGAGAAGAACGTGTACTGCGTCATCCGATCGCCGCACAAGTACAAGGACAGCCGCGAGCACTTCGAGATGCGCACACACAAGCGACTCATCGACATCATCGACCCCACGCCGAAGACGGTCGACTCGCTCATGCGCCTCGACCTGCCCGCGGGCGTCGACATCGAGATCAAGCTGTAGGGACGCGCTCGCGATGACCACTCAAGTTCAGGCCAGGCTGCAGGGCTTGCTCGGCGAGAAGCTCGGCATGACCCAGGTGTGGGACGACAACAACCGCATCGTCCCGGTCACCGTCGTCAAGGCCGGTCCCTGCGTCGTGACGCAGGTTCGCACTCCGCAGACCGATGGCTACGACGCCGTTCAGATCGCGTTCGGCGCGCCCAACCCCCGCAAGGTCACCAAGCCGATGCAGGGCCACTTCGACAAGGCCGGCGTGACGCCCCGGCGGCACACGGCCGAGCTGCGTACGTCGGCGGCATCGGAGTACACGCTGGGCCAGGAGCTCACCGTGGAGATCTTCGAGCCAGGCCAGCTCGTCGACGTCGTGGGAACCAGCAAGGGCAAGGGTTTCGCCGGCGTCATGAAACGACACGGCTTCTCCGGGGTGGGCGCCAGCCATGGTGCGCATCGCAACCACCGCAAGCCGGGTTCGATCGGCGGTGCCTCGACGCCCAGCCGGGTCTTCAAGGGCCTGCGCATGGCCGGCCGGATGGGGAGCGTCCGGGTCACGGCACAGAACCTCAGGATCCACACGGTGGATGCCGAGAAGGGACTGCTGCTCGTCCGGGGTGCCGTGCCCGGCCCCGTCGGTGGGTTGGTGCTGGTCAAGACCGCCGCGAAGGGGGCCTGAGGACATGACCGTGATCGAGGTGAAGAACGCCAAGGGTCGCAAGGCCGGCAGTGTCGAACTGCCCGCCGACGTCTTCGACGTCCAGGTCAACGTGCCGCTCATCCACCAGGTGGTCGTCGCACAGCTGGCGGCCGCGCGCCGGGGCACCCACAGCACCAAGAGCCGCGGCGAGGTCCGTGGTGGCGGACGCAAGCCGTACCGGCAGAAGGGGACCGGCCGCGCTCGCCAGGGCTCGACCCGGGCGCCGCAGTTCACCGGTGGCGGGATCGTGCACGGTCCGACGCCGCGCGACTACGCACAGCGGACACCCAAGAAGATGAAGGCGGCCGCGCTGCGAGGGGCGCTGTCTGACCGAGCCAGGCATGGCCGGGTCCACGTTGTCGCCGGGTTCGTCGAGGGCGACGCACCCTCGACCAAGGCAGCCCTGGCCGCTCTCGGCGCCGTCACCGACCGCACCAACGTCCTGGTCGTCGCCGCCCGCGGGGACGAGCTCACTGTCAAGAGCCTGCGGAACCTCCCGCAGGTCCACCTGATCGTCGCCGACCAGCTCAACACCTACGACGTCCTGTGCTCCGACGACGTCGTGTTCACGCGGGCCGCGCTCGAGGCATTCCTCGACGGCAAGACCGGTGTCGTGACGTCCGCCGGCGAGGACGAGGGTGCCGCCGACGAGAAGCCGGGCGAGACGACGACCGCCTCGAAGCCGACGGCCGAGAAGTCCACGGCGAAGAAGACCGCGGCGAAGAAGACCGCGGCGAAGAAGACTACGGCGAAGAAGTCCTCGGCCCGCAGGGAAGCCACGACGGCGACGGCCAAGACAACGGCTGCCGCCGAGAAGCAGGCGGCGGAGACCACTGCAAGAAAGACCGCCGCGAAGAAGACTTCTGCCAAGAAAGCCGAGGAGGACGGCAAGTGAGCGGGATCCACAAGGACCCGCGCGACGTGCTCCGCGGGCCGATCGTCTCCGAGAAGAGCTACGGACTTCTCGACGAGAACAAGTACACCTTCGTGGTCGCACCCGACGCGAACAAGACCGAGATCAAGATTGCGGTCGAGAAGGTGTTCAACGTGACCGTGACCGGCGTCAACACCCTCAACCGTGCAGGCAAGCGGCGCCGCACGCGCTTCGGCGTGGGCCGGCGTCCGGACACCAAGCGCGCGATCGTCACCGTCGCCGAGGGACAGCGCATCGACATCTTCGGGGGGCCGGTCTCCTGACCGGCACCAGGGCATTCGAAGGGCTGACCAGATATGGGAATCCGTAAGTACAAGCCGACGACGCCGGGCCGACGCGGCGCCAGCGTCGCCGACTTCGTCGAGATCACCCGCTCCGAGCCGGAGAAGTCCCTGGTGCGTCCGCTCCCGAAGAAGGGCGGCCGCAACAACGCGGGGCGGATCACGACCCGGCACCAGGGCGGTGGACACAAGCGCCAGTACCGCGTGATCGACTTCCGGCGG
This sequence comes from Jiangellaceae bacterium, assembly GCA_036377395.1. Classification (GTDB taxonomy): domain Bacteria; phylum Actinomycetota; class Actinomycetes; order Jiangellales; family Jiangellaceae; genus DASRTE01. The sequence goes on along the minus strand of DASUYL010000075.1, from coordinate 29,368 downwards.
GCGGACAAGGACGGCGTGCCCGCCACGGTGGCGCACATCGAGTACGACCCCAACCGCACGGCCCGGATCGCTCTCCTGCACTACGCCGACGGCGACAAGCGTTACATCCTGGCGCCGACCCGGCTGGTGCAGGGTGCCGCGGTCGAGGCGGGCGCCAGGGCGGACATCAAGCCGGGCAACAACCTGCCGCTGCGCAACATCCCGGTCGGCACGGTGGTGCACGCCATCGAACTCCGGCCCGGTGGCGGTGCGAAGATCGCCCGCTCGGCCGGTGCGCGGGTCCAGCTCGTCGCGAAGGAGGGCACCTGGGCCCAGCTGCGGATGCCCTCTGGAGAGATTCGCAACGTCGACGTCCGCTGCCGCGCCACGGTCGGCGAGGTGGGCAACGCCGAGCAGTCCAACATCAACTGGGGCAAGGCCGGCCGGATGCGGTGGAAGGGCAAGCGTCCGTCCGTCCGCGGCGTGGCCATGAACCCGGTCGATCACCCACACGGCGGCGGTGAGGGCAAGTCCTCGGGTGGTCGTCATCCGGTCAATCCCAACGGCCGCCCCGAGGGGCGAACCCGCCGGGCCGGCAAGCCCAGCGACCGCCAGATCGTCCGCCGCCGCAAGACCGGCAAGAAGCGCTGATCGGGAGCAGGGAGCCATGCCGCGCAGTCTCAAGAAGGGTCCCTTCGTGGACGAGCACCTGGCCAAGAAGGTCGAGGCGCAGAACGCGAAGGGCACCAAGCACGTCATCAAAACCTGGTCCCGCCGATCGATGATCGTCCCGGACATGATCGGTCACACGATCGCCGTCCACGACGGGCGCAAGCACGTCCCGATCTTCGTGACCGAGGCGATGGTCGGGCACAAGCTCGGCGAATTCGCACCCACGCGGACCTTCCGCGGCCACGAGAAGGACGACCGGCGCGCCCGGCGCCGGTGAGTTCACCACGAAGCTGACGAGATCGAGGGAGTCACGATGGAAGCCAGGGCCCAGGCGCGGTTCGTCCGCGTCACGCCCATGAAGGCGCGCCGCGTGGTGGACGTCATCCGGGGCATGAAGGCCGACGAGGCGGCCGCCCTGTTGCGGTTCGCGCCGCAATCCGCGGCCGAACCGGTACGCAAGGTGCTCGAGAGCGCCATCGCCAACGCCGAGAACAACGACGGCCTGGTGCCGGACTCGCTGTACATCGCCGAGGCCTACGTCGACGAGGGTCCGACCATGAAGCGGTTCCGGCCGCGTGCGCAGGGCCGCGCCTACCGGGTCGCCAAGCGCACCTGCCACATCACCGTGGTCGTCGAGGAACGCACGCCCGTGCAGCGCACCCGCAGTACGGCCGGTTCGAGAGGAGGGGCCCGCTAGTGGGTCAGAAGATCAACCCGCACGGGTTCCGGCTCGGCATCTCCACCGACCACCAGAGCCGGTGGTTCGCCGACAGCACGACGTCGGGCCAGCGCTACCGCGACTACGTCGCCGAGGACGTGGCGATCCGCAAGCTGATGAGCAAGGGCATGGAGCGCGCGGGCATCGCCAAGGTCGAGATCGAGCGCACGCGCGACCGCGTCCGGGTCGACATCCACACCGCTCGACCCGGCATCGTCATCGGCCGCCGCGGCGTGGAGGCCGACCGGCTGCGCACCGAACTCGAGCAGCTGACCGGCAAGCAGGTGCAGCTGAACATCCTCGAGGTCAAGCAACCCGAGATCGATGCGCAGCTCGTCGCCCAGGGTGTGGCCGAGCAGCTGTCGGCCCGGGTGGCGTTCCGGCGCGCGATGCGCAAGGCGATTCAGACCACCATGCGCTCAGGTGCCAAGGGCATCCGGGTGCAGTGCTCCGGCCGTCTCGGCGGCGCGGAGATGAGCCGGTCGGAGTTCTATCGCGAGGGCCGCGTGCCCCTGCACACCCTTCGGGCGGACGTGGACTACGGCTTCTACGAGGCGCGGACCACCTTCGGGCGGATCGGCGTCAAGGTCTGGATCTACAAGGGCGAAGTGGCCGGTTCACGGGCGGAACGCGAGGCGCAGGCCGCTCAGGCCAGGGTCCAGCAACAGCGGCGGCGGCCCGAGCGGCGTCGGCCGGCCCGTGGCGAGTCGTCCCGTGGGGTGGAGACCGGCGACGGTAGTGCCTCCGCGCCGGAGGCGACCGCCGCCCAGCCGGTCGGCAGCGAGCAGGAGGCCTGACCATGCTGATCCCACGCAAGGTCAAGCATCGCAAGCAGCACCACCCGAGGCGGCGTGGCGTCGCCAAGGGCGGCACGTCGCTGGCGTTCGGCGAGTTCGGCATCCAGGCGGTCGAAGGGCACTACGTCACCAACCGTCAGATCGAGTCGGCCCGTATCGCGATCACCCGGCACATCCGTCGCGGCGGCAAGGTCTGGATCAACATCTACCCCGATCGCCCGCTCACCAAGAAGCCGGCCGAGACCCGGATGGGTTCCGGCAAGGGTTCGCCGGAGTGGTGGGTCGCCAACGTCCGGCCCGGCCGAGTCATGTTCGAGCTGTCCTATCCCAACGACAAGGTGGCCCGTGAGGCGCTGACCCGCGCCATCCACAAGCTGCCGATGAAGTGTCGCATCGTCACGCGCGAGGCAGGTGAAATGTGATGGCCATCGGATCGAAGGACCTCACGTCTGCGGCGCTGCGTGCCATGACCGACGCCCACCTGGTCGAGGAGCTGCACAAGGCGAAGGAAGGGCTGTTCAACCTGCGCTTCCAGGCCGCCACGGGACAGCTCGAGAGCCACGGCAGGCTGAAGGCCGTGCGTCGCGACATCGCCCGCATCTACACCATCATGCGCGAGCGCGAGCTCGGCATCACCACGGTCGTCGAGGACACCGGCGCAGCCACCGGCGGTGCCGCATGACCACTCCTCCGGACAAGGACACCACTGTGACCGAGAAGACGGCCCCGGCCGAGCCGACCCGGCAGAGCCGAGGCTTCCGTAAGGTCCGGGAGGGCCGCGTCGTAAGCGACAAGATGGACAAGACGGTCGTCGTGGCCGTGGAAGACCGTTTCAAGCATCCGCTGTACGGCAAGGTCGTCCGCCGGACCAGCAAGCTCAAGGCCCACGACGAGCAGAACGCCGCCGTCACCGGCGACCGCGTCCTCCTGATGGAGACCCGGCCGCTGTCGGCGACCAAGCGGTGGCGGGTCGTGGAGATCCTCGAGAAGGCCAAATAATCCGACCGTTCCGCCAGGCTCAGCCAGGGTCGTCAGGACTGGATGAGAACCGGCGCGACAACCAGGAGTCATCGACATGATCCAGCAGGAGTCGCGGGTGCGCGTCGCCGACAACACCGGCGCGAAGGAGCTGCTCTGCATCCGCGTCCTCGGCGGTTCCGGGCGGCGCTACGCCGGCATCGGCGACGTCATCGTGGCGACCGTCAAGGACGCCATCCCCGGTGGCGGCGTGAAGAAGGGCGAAGTCGTCCGAGCCGTGATCGTCCGCACCGCCAAGGAACGCCGTCGGCCGGACGGTTCCTACATCCGCTTCGACGAGAACGCAGCGGTGATCATCAAGGACGGCGGGGACCCGCGCGGCACGCGCATCTTCGGCCCGGTGGGCCGCGAGCTGCGCGAGAAGAGATTCATGCGGATCATCTCGCTGGCGCCGGAGGTGTTGTGAGCATGCGTATCAGGAAGGGCGACACGGTGGTGGTCGTCGCCGGCCGGGACAAAGGCGCGATCGGCAAGGTCATCGCCGCCTACCCGACGCAGAACCGGGTGCTGGTCGAAGGCGTCAACCGCATCACGAAGCACACCAAGGTCGTACAGAGCGCCCGTGGCGCGAAGTCCGGCGGGATCGTGCACCAGGAGGCCCCGATCCACATCAGCAACCTGATGCTGGCCGTCGAGGTCGACGTCGATGGCGAGAAGAAGACCGTCGGCACGCGGGTCGGATTCCGGGTCGACGACAACGGCAACAAGGTCCGGTTCGCCAAGCGCACCGGTGAGGACATCTGATGAGCACGGCAACCGACACCCGGCCGCTTCCCCGGCTCAAGCAGCGCTATCGCGACGAGATCGTCCCGGCGCTGCGCGAGCAGTTCGACGTGGCCAACGTCATGCAGGTCCCGACGGTCACCAAGGTCGTCGTCAACATGGGCGTGGGTGAAGCAGCCCGGGACGCCAAGCTGATCGAAGGTGCCATCCGCGACCTGGAGGCCATCACCGGTCAGAAGCCTGCGGTCACCAAGGCGCGCAGGTCGATCGCGCAGTTCAAACTGCGTGAGGGCATGCCGATCGGTGCGCACGCGACACTGCGCGGAGACCGCATGTGGGAGTTCCTGGACCGGCTGACCACGATCGCCCTGCCGCGCATCCGCGACTTCCGCGGTCTGTCACCCCGGCAGTTCGACGGTCGCGGCAACTACACCTTCGGTCTCAACGAGCAGGCGGTGTTTCACGAGATCAACCAGGACGCCATCGACCGGGTCCGTGGGATGGACATCACCGTCGTGACGACGGCACAGACCGACGAGGAGGGCCGGGCGCTGCTCCAGCGGCTGGGCTTCCCGTTCAGGCAAGAACAATGACCCGATGAGCAAGACCAGGAAAGAAGAGAGCTGACGTGGCGAAGAAGGCACTTGTCAACAAGGCCAATGCGAAGCCCAAGTTCGCGGTTCGGGCGTACACCCGCTGCCAGCGGTGCGGGCGGCCGCACTCGGTCTACCGCAAGTTCGGCCTGTGCCGGGTGTGCCTGCGGGAGATGGCCCACCGCGGCGAACTCCCGGGCATCACGAAGTCCAGCTGGTAAATCATTGATCCACCCACGATCGCCGCAGGTCCGATCCGGACGCCGGTTCGGAAACCGCGGCGGGAAAGCGGCCGTTGCATCATGACCATGACCGACCCCATCGCAGACATGCTGACCCGTCTGCGCAACGCCAACTCGGCCTATCACGAGACCGTGAGCATGCCGTACAGCAAGCTCAAGTCGCACATCGCCGAGATCCTCCGCCAGGAGGGCTTCATCTCCGGCTGGACGGTCCAGGAGAGTGCCGACCGGCCGGTCGACAAGAGCCTGGTGCTGACCCTCAAGTACGGGCCGAGCCGGGAGCGCTCCATCGCCGGCGTGCGCCGGGTGAGCAAGCCCGGCCTGCGGGTCTACGCGAAGTCGACCAACATGCCGAGAGTCCTGGGCGGGCTGGGCGTGGCCATCATCTCGACGTCGCAGGGGCTGCTCACGGACCGGTCGGCGACCAAGCAGGGCGTGGGCGGGGAAGTCCTCGCCTACGTCTGGTGACGGGAGGAGGTGGAGATGTCGCGCATCGGCAAGCTGCCCATCCCGGTCCCCAGCGGGGTGGACGTCGCCATCGACGGCCGGGTGGTCAAGGTCGACGGCCCGAAGGGCAGCCTCACCCACACCCTGCCGTCGACGATCGACGTCGAGCAGACCGACGAGGGAACGATCGCGGTCCGTCGGCCCGACGACGAGCGTGAGAGTCGCGCCCTGCACGGGCTCACCCGCTCGCTGGTGGCCAACATGGTCACCGGCGTGACCCAGGGCTACGAGAAGAAGCTCGAGATCGTCGGTGTCGGCTACCGGGTGACCGCCCGGGGGTCGAATCTCGAGTTCGCGCTGGGCTACAGCCATCCGATCATGGTCGAGGCTCCCGACGGCATCACGTTCACGGTCGAGTCACCGACGAAGTTCGCGGTGCAGGGCATCGACAAGCAGAAGGTCGGCGAGGTCGCCGCGAACATCCGCAAGCTGCGCCGGCCGGAGCCGTACAAGGGCAAAGGCATCCGCTACGCGGGCGAGCAGGTTCGCCGCAAAGTCGGAAAGGCTGGGAAGAAGTAGTCATGGGCATCGCAATCAACCGGCGGGTCGGGCACGGCGGAAAGGCCGCCGCCCGGGACCGCAGGCATCTGCGCGTCCGCAAGCGGATCACCGGCTCGGCCCGACGCCCCCGCCTGGTGGTCACCCGATCGTTGCGCCACATGGTGGTGCAGGTGGTCGACGACGCCACCGGGAGCACGCTCGCCTCGGCCTCCAGCATGGAGACCGACCTGCGCGGCGAGGCGGGAGACAAAACGGCAAAGGCCCGCAAGGTCGGCGAGTTGGTCGCGCAACGTGCCAAGGCGGCCGGAATCGACACCGTCGTGTTCGACCGTGCCGGCAACCGTTACCACGGCCGCGTGGCCGCAGTGGCGGAGGGCGCCCGCAACGGCGGCCTGCAGTTCTGACCACGAGTAGGTAGGAAGTAGGGAGATCATGGCTGGACCCCAGCGCCGTGGTGGCGGTGCCGGCGGCGACCGCCGCGACCGCCGCGACCGGGACAACCGTCGCGACGGCGGAGCCGAGAAGACGGCATACATCGAGCGCGTCGTCGCGATCAACCGTGTCGCCAAGGTGGTGCGAGGTGGTCGGCGCTTCAGCTTCACCGCTCTCGTGGTCGTCGGTGACGGTGACGGCACCGTCGGCGTCGGATACGGCAAGGCCAAGGAGGTACCGGCGGCGATCGCCAAGGGCGTCGAGGAGGCCAAGAAGCAGTTCTTCAAGGTCCCCCGGATCCAGGGCACGATTCCGCACCCCATCCAGGGCGAGAAGGCTGCCGGTGTCGTGCTCCTGCGCCCGGCGTCGCCGGGAACCGGTGTGATCGCCGGTGGGCCGGTACGCGCCGTTCTGGAATGCGCCGGCGTCCACGACGTGCTGAGCAAGTCGCTCGGTTCGTCCAACGCCATCAACATCGTGCATGCGACCGTCGAAGCGCTGAAGAACCTCGAGCGTCCCGAGCAGGTGGCGGCTCGTCGCGGCCTGCCTCTGGAGGACGTGGCTCCGGCCGCGCTGCTCCGCGCACAGGCAGGTACGCCCTCGTGAGCAGACTGAAGGTGCGTCAGATCAAGAGCGTCATCGGCGGCACGTCGTCGCAGCGCGAGACCCTGCGCTCGCTGGGCCTCAAGCGCATCCGCGACGAGGTCGTCAAGGAGGACCGGCCCGAGATCCGCGGCATGGTTGCGACGGTGGCCCACCTGGTCACCGTCGAGGAGGTCGACTGACATGGCTGACTCGCCACTCAAACCCCACCACCTGCGCCCGGCGCCGGGAGCCAAGACCGCCAAGACGCGCGTCGGCCGCGGCGAGGCCGGCGCGAGGGGCAAGACCGCGGGACGTGGCACCAAGGGCAGCAAGGCACGCGGCACCGTGTCGGCCCGGTTCGAAGGCGGGCAGATGCCGCTGCACATGCGCCTGCCGAAGCTCAAGGGCTTCCGCAACCCCTTCCGCGTGGAGCACCAGGTCGTCAACCTGGACCGGCTCGCCTCGCTCTACCCCGACGGCGGCGAGATCACAGTCGACGACCTGGTCGCAAAGGGTGCCGTGCGGGCCGGCCGCCCGGTCAAGATCCTCGGCACCGGAGAGCTCTCCGTCGCCTTGCAGGTGAGTGCGCACGCGTTCTCCGCATCGGCGAAGGAGAAGATCACTTCGGCGGGTGGCTCGACTACCGAGGTCTGACCGCAGGCGCCCGGGCTGTTATCGTCACGAAACACGTGACAAACGCGTCGGCCCGGCCGACCGTCCGCACCACCGCGCCACCACTCGAGGCGGCGCGCAGGAGGCCATCAAGTGCTCACCGCGTTCGCTCGGGCGTTCCGGACACCCGACCTGCGCCGGAAGATGCTGTTCACACTCGGCATCATCGTGCTGTTCCGGCTGGGCTCGGTCGTGCCGACACCGGGGATCGACGTGCAGGCGGTCAACACCTGCGTGGAACAGGTGGGTACGACCGGCGTCTACGGAATGCTCAACCTGTTCTCGGGTGGAGCATTGCTCCAGCTCGCGGTGTTCGCGCTGGGCATCATGCCCTACATCACGGCGAGCATCATCCTGCAGCTGCTGACGGTGGTGATCCCCCGGCTGGAGGCCCTGAAGAAGGAGGGACAGGCCGGTCAGACCAAGATCACCCAGTACACGCGCTACCTCACCATCGGCCTCGCGGTACTGCAGGCGACGACGATCATCTCCCTCGCCCGCAGCGGCCAGCTGTTCCCGAACTGTCAGGAGGAGATCCTCCCCGACGATTCGATCGCGACGATCGCCCTGATGGTCCTGGTCATGACCGCCGGTACAGCGGTGATCATGTGGTTGGGGGAGCTGATCACCGATCGAGGCGTCGGCAACGGCATGTCGCTGTTGATCTTCACTCAGATCATCGCCACGTTCCCCAGTGCGCTGTGGCAGATCCGGGTTGAGCAGGGCTGGCCGACGTTCACCATCGTCTGCCTGGTGGGCCTGGTGATCGTCGCCCTGGTGGTCTTCGTCGAGCAGTCCCAGCGCCGCATCCCGGTGCAGTACGCGAAGCGCATGGTCGGGCGGAGGATGTACGGCGGCTCGTCCACGTACATCCCGCTGAAGATCAACCAGGCCGGCATCATCCCGGTCATCTTCGCCTCGTCCCTGCTGTACCTGCCGCTGCTGTTCAGCCAGTTCAACCAGGAGTCCGGCTGGGGGGTGTGGATCCAGACCAACTTCGCCCAGGGCGACAACTGGATCTACATGACCACGTTCTTCGCGTTGATCGTCTTCTTTACCTACTTCTACGTGTCGATCACGTTCAACCCGAAGGACGTCGCCGACAACATGAAGAAGTACGGCGGCTTCATCCCCGGCATCCGAGCTGGCCGGCCCACGGAGGAGTACCTCGACTACGTGCTCACCCGGCTCACCGCGCCCGGTTCGGTCTACTTGGGCTTGATCTCGCTGATACCGCTCGTGGCGTTCGTCCTGATCAACGCGAATCAGAACTTCCCGTTCGGCGGCACGAGCATCCTGATCATGGTCGGTGTCGGGCTGCAGACCGTCCAGCAGATCGAGAGCCAGCTACAGCAGAGAAACTACGAGGGCTTCCTTCGGTGAGGCGCCTCCTGCTCATGGGTCCGCCTGGCTCGGGCAAAGGTACCCAGGCGGCCGTGGTAGCCCGCCGGCTGTCCATCCCGGCGATCTCGACCGGCGACATCTTCCGCGAGAACGTCGCTGCCGGCACCTCGCTGGGACGCGAGGCCAAGAACTACATGGCGCGGGGCCACTACGTCCCCGATTCGGTGACCAATCAGATGGTGAGCGCTCGACTGGCCGAGGCAGATGCCATCGGGGGGTTCATCCTGGACGGTTATCCGCGCACCGTGCCGCAGGTCGAGTTCCTCGACGAGGTGCTGGCTGCGCAGGACGTCGAGCTGGATCGCGTTCTGCTGCTGACCGTCGACGTGGAGGAGGTCGTGGGCCGGCTGAAGCGGCGGGCCGGTGCGGAGGGGCGCCACGACGATGACGAGCAGATCATCCGGCACCGGCTGAAGCTGTTCGCCGAGCAGACCGCCCCGCTCGCCGCCGAGTACGAGAGACGCGGCCTCCTCGTCCGCATCGACGGTATGGGCACGATCGAGGAGGTCTCTGCGCGCATGCTGGCGGCGGCGAGCGACGACGCTGCGGTGGCTGGTGAACCGGCCTCGGATGCGGCCGGCGCCCCCCTGGGCGCGCAGGCTCCGGTCGACGGCGCGGCCGAGTGGGCATGATCCAACTCAAGACCGAGGCGGAGGTCGCCGCGATGCGGCTCGCGGGCTTGGTAGTGGCCGAGGCCCTGGCGGCCGTGCGCGAGGCCATCGCCCCCGGCGTGACGCTGCTCGAGCTCGACGCCGTCGCCGAGCGCGAGATCCGTGCCCGTGGCGCCGACCCGTCCTTCCTCCACTACCTGCCCGGGGTCGGGTACGTCCCTCCCGGTCCCGGCCGCAACTCGTTCCCGGCCACCATCTGTGCCTCGGTGAACGACGAGATCGTGCACGGCATCCCGAGCGAGCGGCGGCTGGTCGAAGGTGACATCGTCTCCGTCGACTGCGGTGCGATCCTCGACGGCTGGCACGGCGACGCCGCCGTCACGCTGCCGGTCGGTCGGGTGAGCGAGCAAGCCGCGCGTCTGCTCCAAGCCTGTGAGGACGCCTTGTGGGCGGGCATCGCGGCGCTGCAGGTCGGTCACCGGTTACGTGAGGTCGGCGGTGCGGTCGAGGATCACGTGCGCGCCCAGGGTGACTACGGCATCGTGGCGGAGTACGGCGGGCACGGGATCGGCACCGAGATGCACCAGGACCCGCACGTGCTCAACTACCGCACCCGGGCCCGGGGACCGAGGCTTGTGCCCGGCCTCGTGCTCGCGATCGAGCCGATGATCAACGTTGGCGGGCCCGAGACGGTGTTGCAGGACGACGACTGGACGGTCTCGACCGCCGACGGCTCACTGTCGGCCCATTTCGAGCACACCGTCGCCGTCACCGAGAACGGCCCGTGGGTGCTCACGGCGTTCGACGGCGGGGCTGCGCAACTCGCCTCCCGTGGCGTCGCGACCCACGCGACGGCCTGACGGCGCGGGCTACCGCCCCGGCCCGTCGGCCCTCCCGCTCCGAACGGTGGTGGGCAGGAGACGTATTGCTCAACCGCCCTGACTTGTGGTGGGCAAGAGACGTATCAGGCTCCGGCAACAGGTTGAGAACCCGCCACAGGTGGTGCGATTTCCGGGGACATCCCGGATGGCGGTCAGGGATGATTCTCGGCGATACTTTCTCCCATGGTCGAGCCACCGGAGATGCGTGCGTCCGACGCGGACCGCGAGCGCATCTCGGTGGTGCTGCGTGACGCTCACGCCGAGGGCCGGCTTCCGCAGGACGAGCTTGTCGAGCGGATCGGTGCAGCCTTCCAGGCGCAGACCTACGGCGAGCTCGACCGGCTCGTGGCCGACATCCCCCCGCCGCGGCGGCAGGTGTCCGCGAGGGCGGCGCAGCCGCCCGCCGCCAAGACCGCCCAGCCCGTGAAACCGGCTCGCAAGCGGATGAGCGGCTTCCTCGTCGTGAACTGGTGGCTGTGGGGCTGTGCGGTCGCGATCAACCTCGTGGTCTGGTTCCTGGTGTCCGTCAGCGGCCCGGAGGCCGCCTACTTCTGGCCAATGTGGGTGGCCGGGCCGTGGGGTGCGCTGCTCGGCGTCTGGACCGCGGCCGAGCACGAGGTCCGCCGACACAAGGCGGGCTGAGCACCGGTCGTTTGGCGTCCGACCCCTGTCGTGGCGTAAACTTCTCAGTCGGCCCACTGTGGCCTGTTTCGTCGTACCCCGCGGCTGGTCCCTTCCACGGGACAGGGGTGCGTGGGCAGGCTGGTCACCCGACGGCAGTGCGGCGTCCCAGCAGTCCACCGACGACAGAAGCGCGGAGGCAATGCCCAAGAAGGACGGGGTCATCGAGATCGAGGGCACCGTGGTCGAGGCTCTCCCGAACGCCATGTTCCGGGTCGAGCTCTCCAACGGCCACAAGGTCCTCGCACACATCTCAGGCAAGATGCGCCAGCACTACATCCGGATCCTCCCGGAGGACCGCGTCGTGGTGGAGCTGAGCCCGTACGACCTGACCCGCGGCCGCATCGTCTACCGCTACAAGTGAACCCACGACGTCGAGGGCGAGCCCTCGCGCACGCCCGACGGAGAGATCGATGAAGGTCAAGCCGAGCGTCAAGCCGATCTGCGACAAGTGCAAGGTGATCCGCCGCCACGGCCGGGTCATGGTGATCTGCGAGAACCTGCGACACAAGCAGCGCCAGGGCTGAGCCCGCATGCGTCGCCCGACATCTGAACAACGCACCGGCACCTCCGCCTGACGCGGAGGCCACCCCCGGACGGAGGCCGGGGCCCATCGCCACCGACGCGATGGGACGCGGTGCGCCGGACACCTCCGCCAACCTAGGAGAACACGAGCCACATGGCCCGACTCGTCGGCGTCGACCTGCCGCGCGACAAGCGCATGGAGGTCGCCCTCACCTACGTCTTCGGCATCGGCCGCACCCGCGCCCTCGAGACGCTGCGGCAGACCGGGGTCAGCCCCGACCTGCGCGTCCGCGATCTCGGCGACGAGGACCTGGTCAAGCTCCGCGACTGGATCGAGGCCAACTACCAGGTCGAAGGCGACCTGCGCCGGGAGGTCCAGTCGGACATCCGCCGCAAGGTCGAGATCGGCAGCTACCAGGGCATCCGGCACCGCCGCGGCCTTCCCGTCCGCGGTCAGCGCACGCATACGAATGCCCGTACCCGCAAGGGTCCGCGCAAGACCGTCGCCGGTAAGAAGAAGGCCGGCAAGTGACTGTGCGGCGGACTGCCCGCTTCGCCCCGCCACGCTGACCACGACCTCGGACGAGAACGCAGACAGGAGCACAGCCACAGATGCCTCCCAAGAGCCGTCAGGCAACGGGCACCAGGACCGCCAAGGTGCGGCGCAAGGAGAAGAAGAACGTCGCCCACGGTGTCGCGCACATCAAGAGCACGTTCAACAACACGATCGTCTCGATCACCGACCCGCAGGGCAACGTGATCTCGTGGGCCAGCGCCGGTCAGGTGGGGTTCAAGGGATCGCGTAAGTCCACTCCGTATGCCGCGCAGATGGCTGCCGAAGCGGCCGCCCGCCGGGCGCAGGAGCACGGGATGCGCAAGGTCGACGTGTTCGTCAAGGGTCCGGGTTCGGGCCGCGAGACCGCGATCCGCTCGCTGCAGGCCGTGGGCCTGGAGGTGGGCACGATCTCCGACGTGACGCCGCAGGCGCACAACGGCTGCCGTCCGCCGAAGCGTCGCCGCGTCTGAGCGTCAGAGACCGACAGGAGATCTGAGAACCATGGCTCGATACACCGGACCCATCACCAAGAAGTCGCGCCGGCTGGGTGTCGATCTCGTCGGCTTCGACAAGGCCTACGAGCGGCGCCCCTACCCGCCTGGCCAGCACGGCCGCGGCCGGCAGAAGGAGAGCGAGTACCGCCTCCAGCTGCACGAGAAGCAGAAGGCCCGCCACACCTACGGCATCCTCGAGAAGCAGTTCCGCCGCTACTACGAGGAGGCCAACCGGACGCAGGGCAAGACCGGCGAGGCACTGCTGCAGATCCTGGAGTCCCGGCTCGACAACGTCGTCTACCGGGCCGGCCTGGCGCGTACCCGCCGGCATGCCCGCCAGCTCGTCGTCCACGGTCACTTCCTGGTCAACGGCCAGAAGGTCGACGTGCCGTCCTACCGGGTCGCCGCGCACGACGTCATCGACGTGCGGCCGAAGTCGCTGGAGATGACCCCGTTCATCATCGCCCGCGAGACCTACGGCGACCGTCCCATCCCTGCGTGGCTGGAGGTCCTGCCTGCGCAGATGCGCATCCTGGTCCATCAGCTCCCCGTCCGGCAGCAGATCGACACGCCGGTCCAGGAGCAGCTCATCGTCGAGCTCTACTCGAAGTGACCCGAAGCTCGACTCGAACCGACCTGGTGTCCGACCGGATGCCAGCCTGTGGAGAGTGCCGGCTCGAAGCGAAGCGGAGTGCCGGAGCTCGACCAGACCACTAGTCGCGACCGTCATATAGCGGGCGTCGCGGAGAGGAAACACCAGTGCTCATCACCCAGCGTCCCAACCTCGCCGAGGAGCCGGTCGACGAAACCCGGTCCCGGTTCACCATCGACCCGCTGGAGCCGGGTTTCGGCTATACGCTCGGCAACTCGCTGCGTCGTACCCTGCTCTCGTCCATTCCCGGTGCGGCGATCACCTCGATCCGCATCGACGGCGTGCTGCACGAGTTCACCACGATCCCGGGGGTCAAGGAGGACGTCACCGACGTCATCCTCAACCTCAAGGAGCTGGTGGTTTCGTCCGAGCACGATGAGCCGGTGACGATGTACCTGCGCAAGCAGGGTCCGGGCGCGGTCACGGCGGCCGACATCGCCCCGCCGGCCGGTGTCGAGGTGCACAACCCCGACCTGCACATCGCCACGCTCAACGGCAAGGGCAAGCTCGAGATGGAGTTGACCGTCGAGCGCGGACGCGGCTATGTCTCGGCAGTGCAGAACAAGCGCGCCGATGCCGAGATCGGCCGGATCCCGGTCGACTCGATCTACTCGCCGGTGCTCAAGGTCACCTACAAGGTCGAGGCCACCCGGGTCGAGGGCCGGACCGACTTCGACAAGCTCGTCGTCGATGTCGAGACCAAGCCGTCCATGCGCCCCCGTGACGCCGTGGCCTCGGCCGGCACCACGCTGGTCGAGTTGTTCGGACTGGCCCGCGAGCTCAACGTAGACGCCGAGGGCATCGAGATCGGCCCCTCGCCGGTCGACGCTCAGCTGGCGGCCGACCTCGCGCTTCCGATCGAGGACCTGCAGCTCACGGTCCGGTCGTACAACTGTCTCAAGCGCGAAGGCATCCACACGGTGGGTGAGCTCATCTCGCGCAGCGAGGCGGACCTGCTCGACATCCGCAACTTCGGGCAGAAGTCGATCGACGAGGTCAAGGCCAAGCTCGCCACCATGGGCCTGGCGTTGAAGGACGGTGCGCCCGGCTTCGACCCGGCGGCGGCCGTGGACACCTACGGCGACGAGGACCAGTCCTACGCCGAGGACGAGCAGTACTGACCTAGGGGCGGCGGGACGGGTGCCGTTCCGCCGCCGCCTTCACTCGAGGAGAGATCATGCCCACCCCCACCAAGGGTGCCCGCCTCGGCGGCTCGCCGGCACATCAGCGCCACATCCTGGCGAACCTGGCCACGGCGTTGTTCGAGCACGGCCGCATCACGACGACGGAGACACGGGCCCGCCGTCTTCGTCCGGTCGCCGAGCGACTGATCACCAAGGCCAAGCGCGGCGACCTGCATGCCCGCCGGCAGGTGGCGAGCACGATCGGCGACAAGAGTGTCGTGCACATGCTGTTCACCGAGATCGGGCCGCGGTACGAGAATCGCAACGGTGGTTACACGCGGATCGTGAAGATCGGTCCACGGCAGGGTGACAATGCGCCGATGGCCGTCATCGAGTTGGTCGAGCCGCTGGCCGAGCAGACGGTCGCGGCGGCCGAGGCGGCCACGCGGCGTGCAGCCCGGAAGGCGGTGCCGGCGGCATCGACGAGCCCGGCCGCCGAGGCCGTGCCCGCGGCGGAGGAGACCCGGGTCGACGAGCCGGTCGCCACGGAGGACACCGCGGCGGAAAAGCCGGCGAGCACGGAGGACACCGCGGCCGAAGAGCCGGCGAGCACGGAGGACACCGCGGCGGAGGAGCCGGTCGCAGCCGAGACGACCGATGCCGTCGAGTTCGCCGAACTGCCGGATGCCGAGACCGGCGAGGGTGATCCTACGGATTCGGCCTCCAAGCCCGAGAACGCCTGACGGCGCCGCCATGCAGCCCGCCGCTACCGGCCCCGGTGGCGGCGGGCTCGTGCGTCTGCGTCTCGACCTCGCCTACGACGGCACGAGGTTCGCCGGCTGGGCGGATCAGCCCGGCCTGCGCACCGTCCAGGGCACGCTCGAGCACGCGCTGGGTGTGGTGCTGAGGATTGCACCTCCCGGGCTGACCGTCGCCGGCCGGACCGACGCGGGGGTGCATGCCCGTGGGCAGGTCTGCCACGCCGACGTGCCGAACGAGGCATGGCTCGCGGTTCCGGGGCGGTCCACGAGGTCTCCCGACGAGGCCATCGTGCACCGGCTGGCCGGCGTCCTGCCCGACGACCTCCGCGTGCGCGTCGTGCGGGTCGCTGCGGACGGCTTCGACGCCCGATTCTCGGCGATCTGGCGCCGCTATGCCTACCGCGTCGCGGACACGCCGTACGGGGTGGACCCGCTGCGGCGGTGGTGGGTGCTCTGGCACCACCGTCCGCTGGACCTGGCGGCGATGAACGCGGCCACGGAAGGACTGCTCGGCGAGCACGACTTCGCGGCGTTCTGCCGCACCCGGCTGGGGGCTTCGACGATCCGCGACCTGCGCGCGTTCCGCTGGCAGCGCTCGGAGGACGGGATCGTGGTGGCCACGGCCGAGGCCGACGCGTTCTGCCACAACCAGGTGCGGTCGCTGGTCGGCGCGCTGCTCGCCGTCGGCGACGGCCGCCGCCCGGTCGCCTGGCCCGCCCAGGTGCTGGCCGGGCGCCGCCGAGTCGCCGACGTGAGCGTGGTCCCGCCGCACGGTCTGACGCTGGAGGAGGTCGGCTACCCACCCGACGGCGAACTCGCCGACCGCGCCACCGCCTCCCGGCGTGTTCGCACACCGCCGGGTACACCATGAGTACACCGACGTGACTTCTCCGGATCGGTTGCGGGATACCCGCGCCGACCTAGACTCCTGCATTGATCACCGTTGGCGCGAGGAGTCCTGATGTCACCGATCACTCCGCGCAGCCGGCGCAGCGCCGTTCTGGGCGCCGCGCTCGCCGCTGCCCTCGTCGTCCCCGTGGGCGCAGCCACCAGTGCTGCGGCGCGGGACGGCACCGCGCCGGCGTTCACGCTGACGATCCTGCACAACAACGATGGGGAGTCGCGGCTGACCGGCGCACCGGGCAATCCCGACTTCGGCGGGGTGGCGCGGTTCGCGACCCTCGTGGACGACCTGCGTGCCGAGGCTACCGAGGGCAGGCCACCGGCGGACCAGGCCGGGCGGCGTGGCGTCATCCTGCTCTCGTCGGGCGACAACTTCCTCGCCGGCCCGGAGTTCCAGGCCAGCCTGGAGAAGGGTGTGCCGTTCTACGACTCCATCGCGCTGCGCGAGATCGGCTACGACGCCTTCGCCATCGGCAATCACGAGTTCGACTTCGGACCCGATGTGCTCGCGGACTTCATCGAGGGTTTCGGCCGCGACAGGCCACCGTTCGTGTCGGCGAACCTCGACGTCAGCGACGAACCGCGACTGGCCGCGCTCGCCGCTGACGGCACCATCGTGGCCAGCACGATTGTTCGCGAGCGTGGCGAGCGGATCGGCGTCGTCGGGGCCACCACACCGCTGCTCCCGGCGATCTCGAGTCCGAGAAACGTCAAGGTGCTCGACGACGTCGCAGGGCTGGTCCAGGAGCAGGTCGACCGGCTTTCCGGGCGCGGCGTCGACAAGATCATCTTGATCAGCCACCTGCAGAACGTGAATGAGGACCGGGCCCTGGTGCCGATGCTGAGTGGCGTCGACGTCGCCATCGCCGGCGGCGGCGACGAGCTCCTCGCGAACGAGGGCGACCTGCTGGTGCCGGGTGACGTCCGAGCCGTGGACCCGGCGACGGGCCAGCCTTTCAGCTACCCGGTGGCCGCGACCGACGCCGACGGCGCCTTTGTGCCGATCGTGACGACCGCGGGTGACTACAAGTACGTGGGTCGGCTGGTCGTCAACTTCGACAAGTCCGGAGCCGTCCTCAGTGTCGACGACGGCAGTGGACCGGTTCGGGTCTCCGGTGTCGCTCCGGACGCGGTGGAGGCCGACGCGCGGATCCAGAACCGCGTGGTCGACCCCGTCAACGCCTTCATCGCCAGTCTGGCCGAGACGGTCATCGGGCAGTCCGAGGTCGCCCTCGAGGGCCGGCGCGATCCCGGCGTGCGCACCCAGGAGACGAACCTGGGCAACCTGGTCGCCGACGCTCTGCTGGACGCGGGCCAGGACAACGCCGCCTCGTTCGGCGTGGTGCCGCCCGACGTTGCGATCCAGAACGGCGGCGGCATCCGGAACAACACGTTGATCCCCGCCGGCCCGCTGACGGAACTCGACACGTTCGCGATTGCGCCGTTCCCGAACTTCGTGTCGGTGGTACCCGATGTTCCACGCGCCCAGTTCAAGGAGATCGTCGAGAACATGGTCTCGCGCATCCCCCTGGCCGACGGGCGCTTCGGCCAGGTCGGCGGGTTCAGCTTCACCTTCGATGCCACCCGGACGGCTCAGGTGGTCAACGACGCCGGAAACGTTCTGACCCCGGGTGACCGAGTCCGCTCGCTGGTGCTCGACGACGGCACCGTGATCGTCGCGGACGGAGCGGTCGTGGCCGGGCCGGGCGTCGCGATCGCGACGAACGACTTCAGTGCGCGTGGAGGGGACCAGTACCCGTTCCGCGGACTGCCGTTCACCACGGTCGGTCTGTCCTACCAGCAGGCACTCTCCGACTACATCGTCGAAGACCTCGCCGGCCTGGTCTCGGCGGCCGACTACCCCGAAGGCGGCGAGGGCCGGATCGTCCGGCTCGGCTGAGCACCGCCGCGGTGCGTCGGTCCGACCTGTCGGGCCGGCCCATCGTGTCAGGCCGGCCCGACCTGTCAGGCCGGACACGTCGCCTGCCAGCGGATTCGGGCGGTCTCACCCCTGACCAGCGGTCCATGGCCGACCTGTCAGGGCGAGCCGCGACCCATGGCCTGCCCGCGGAGTTGTCCGGCCTGACAACTCGGGACCGGGCCCGGCACGGGACCGGGACGGGCTGGAACGGGGCAGTCCGGGCGGACCCCGGGGAGGGTGGGGGGAGATCTGGGAGACATATCGGGGAACACCCGGAGGCGCGGCTGTGGTGGCGACGCGTAGCCTGGAAGGGTGCTTCAGGACCTGATCTCGATCGCGGTCGCCGCCGCCGGCGTCGGCCTGGTAGCACTCGCCATCAGGCAGGCCCGGTCCAAGGGCTGGGCCGGCTCCCTTCAGCTCGCGGCTGGTGGCCTCCTGCTGATCGGGGCCTCGGCCATCGGCATCGTCGACTTCCTGGCCGGAATCGCGCTCAGCCCACTCGCCTGGCTGGGCGTGATCGCACTCGGCCTGGCAGGTGTCCTGTTCGTGGCGGGCCAGCGGTTGGAGGGGCGTAAGGCCGGAGCCGGAGACGGAAAGGCCGTGGAGAAACGCCAGCAGCGCACGGTCGAGGCCAGGCCTGCGTCGGCCGACGACGACATGGCCGAGATCGAGGAGATCCTCCGCAGGCACGGGATCCAGTGATGGTGCCCGGCCTTGGCAGACGGCCTGTCGCGGGTGCGTGATCCCGCGACAGGCGACCCATCTGCTCCGCCGGAACGTGTTCAGCGTTGTACGGGCCTCGCGACGAACGCCACGACGTCCCCGGTCACCGCGCTCCTCGCAGCACCTGTGATCACGCCCGCATCGTTGATGTCGCCGGCGAACAGCAGATGACCGTCGTAATCGCCGGCGATCTGGTTGAGGTCGGTGACCTCACCATCCTCCCAGATGACGGCAGTGTTGTCGGCGGCCGTCACCCTTGACAGCCCGACGATCTGCCCCCTGTCGTTGACACTCAGGGCCTGGCCTCTGGTGTCGTCGGGCAGGGTGTCGAGATCACGCATTCCGCCTTCCTCGGTCCAGATGAAGGGACGCTCGTTGAACGTGTTGCCCGGTGTCCCGGCGGCGTTGGCGAACCCGACGACCGTTCCCTCGTTGTTGATGCCGACCGGTGTGTTCCACGCCAGCGCGCCGAGGTTGCCCAGGTCACGCGGCGCGCCGTCCTCCCACATCACGGCAGCCCGGGCACTGAAGCCGCCTACGGCATTCGAGCAGATGCCGGAGATGCCGACGATCTGACCACGGTCGTTGACGGCGACACCCGCGCTGGCGCTGTCGCCCGGGAGCGGCGGAAGTTGGCTGATGCGGTCACCGTCGCGGGTGTCCCACACCGCGCCGACGAACCCGAGGAACTGGCGCGCCAACGGGTTGCAGGTCGGGTCCTCTTCCGCGGTCTCCGCCCAGCCGACCACGAGTCCGCGGTTGTTCACGGCGGCGGCGAAGCCGTGGGTGCCGCCATGCGTCACCAGCGGCCGCATCTCGCCGCGCTCCCACACGAAGCCCCGGCAGACCTGATCCGTCTCGGTGGGGAAGAACCGGGCGCAGCTCCAGATCTCGTCGTGTGGATCGACGTCGCCCGTCTCGGTGACGCCCACGACGATCTGGTTGCTCTTGCTCAGGAACAGGACGGCGCTGTTGCTGTCCGGGTCGCCGAGCGTGCCGAGGTCCTTGATGATCCCCTGACGCCACAACGCGGCATGCGCGACGTCGTCACCGGTCAGGTTGGAGGTGCCCATCACCCAACCCCGGTTGTTGATGCTGGTCCCGGAGCTGTCCGTGCCACCGTGCGAGCTGAGCTCGGTGATCTCGTACTCGGTTTCCGGATGTTCTCCGTCGGCCTGCGCGGGCACGGCTGCACCGACGGCGATCACCAGCGGAAGCGCGAGGGCTCCCCGGACGATCGCGGTTCGGAGCCTGGCAGTCCTCATGTGATCACTCCCTGGATCTGGTTGATTACCGGTGGTCGGCAGCGCCCGGCACGACCGCTGCCGGAGATGTGTCGATGAACCGCAGGTGGGGCTCGGTGAGGGTGCCGAAGTCGTCCATGGCTGCTATGCGGCACCTTCCCGTTCCCCCAGCGTGGGCGACCCCTCTGTGGCCCACAGGTGCGCAACGGCCAGGGCACGCCAGGGCCGCCATCGGTCGATGACCTCGGCGAGGTGCGCAGGGTCGCTGCGCTCTGGCAGATGGCGGCGCAGATCGCGGCCGGAGAGCGGACAGGCGTCGGGCTCGCCGAGGCGGAAGGCCAGGTAGTGCGCCGTCCGGCCGCCCACTCCGTCGAGCGCGCCGACCGAGGTGACGAGCCGGTCCACGCTGGTGCTCCGGTCCAGCCGGATCGTCCCGTCGGCCAGACCGCGGGCGAACGCACGGATCGCGGTCGCCGTTGACTCCGAGAGGCCGAGGCCGCTCAGATCCGCGCCGGTGACGAGGCCGGGATGAGGGAAGGTATAGCCGAGGCCGAGCTGGCGCAGTCCTCCCACTGGAGTGCCGTATCTCTCGACCAGGCGGGCCATGACCGTGCTCGCCGCGGTCCACGGCAGCTGCTGCCCGACGATCGACCTGACGCCGGTCTCGAACGGGTCCCACGTCCCGGGAACCCGGACACCCGGGCGGTCGCGCACCAGCGGCCCGACGACCGGGTCGTGCCGGAGTTGCCGGACCGGCTCCTCGACGCTCGCGTCGAGGCCGGCGATCCGCCGTGCCCTGTTCACGATGTGCAGCAGGTCGCGCCAGAGCGGTAGGTGGGCGCGGAGGAGCAGGTGGTCGTCACCCCCTGGGTACAGCTCGAGAACGCCGGGGTCGCCGCGGACCACGATCGTTCGCCGGTACACGCCGTCTCCGACGTGCTCGACACCCGGGACCGCGGTCAGTGCGAGGTGTGCGGTCATGGCCGGCCAGTCCAACGCTCCGTCGAAGGCGAGCCGCAGTGTCAGTCCGCCGTCGGCCACGAGCCGGTCGGCCCGCCGGCGCTTGGCGCGGAGGACACCCGGCGCGGCCCGAAACACCTCCCGGCAGACCCGGTTGAACTGTCGCAGGCTGCCGAACCCCGCTGCGAAGGCGATCTCGGTGACGGTGAGGTCGGTGTCGTCCAACAGCCGCCGGGCGAAGTGCGCGCGAGCCGACCGCGCCAGCCCGTCCGGCGTCACCCCGACATGCGCCATGAACAACCGGCGCAGATGCCGGGGTGAAACGCCGAGGCGATCGGCCAGGGTCGCTTCCGATCCGTGGTCCAGCACACCGTCGAGGACCAGGTGGATGGCGCGGCACACCAGCTCCGGCCCGGCCCAGTCGACAGCCAGCGGACGACGGTACGGCCGGCACCGCAGGCAGGCCCGGAAACCGGCGGCCTCGGCCGCCGCGGCGACGGGGAAGGTCCGCACGTTCTTCGCCAGAGGTTGAGCACCGCAGCCCGGCCGGCAGTAGATGCCGGTGGTGACCACGGCGGACACGCCCTGCATGCCTGTCAGAACTACCCGCCGTGCACGTCCCTGGGCCAGTCATATCCGGACAGGTTGCGAGTGGGCCGCGCCGCACCGGCACAACCGCTTCTCGAGCGGCGGCGGGCAAAGCGTTCGCCACGCCCGGGCCGGCGGGCGACACTGGACCCCTGTGGGCCACATCGACCTGAACGCCGTCTCCTTCACGCTCCCGGACGGGCGCGTGCTCCTCGACGACGTCTCGTTCCGGGTGGGCGACGGCGCCAAGGCGGCGCTGGTGGGGGCGAACGGGTCGGGGAAGACGACCCTGTTGCGAATCATCGCCGGCGACGTCGATCCGCATCATGGAGCGGTCACCCGGACCGGCGGGCTCGGCGTCATGCGCCAGTTCGTCGCCCGCGAAACCACAGACGTGCGCGACCTTCTGCTGTCGGTCGCGCCGCGACGGGTCCGGGTGGCCGCAGCGGACCTCGACGCCGCCGAGCTGGCGATGATGGAGCACGACGACGAGCCCACCCAGATGGCTTACGCGCACGCGCTGGCCGAATGGTCCGACGCCGGCGGCTACGAGTCCGAGGTGCTCTGGGACGTGTGCACCACCGCGGCGCTCGGCGTGCCGTACGAGCGTTGCCGATGGCGCCAGCTGACCACGCTGTCCGGCGGCGAGCAGAAGCGCCTTGTCCTCGAGGCGTTGTTGCGCGGGCCGGACGACGTGCTCCTGCTCGACGAGCCCGACAACTTCCTCGACGTTCCCGCGAAGCGTTGGCTCGAGCAGCGTCTGCTCGAGACGCCGAAGACGGTGCTGTTCGTCAGCCATGACCGCGAGTTGCTGGCGCGGACCGCCGATCGGATCGTCACCCTCGAGCTCGGCGTCGCGGGCAACACCGCCTGGATCCACGGCGGCGGTTTCGCGTCCTATCACGATGCCCGGCGGGAGCGGTTCGCGCGCCTGGAAGAGCTCCGCCGCCGCTGGGACGAGGACCACGCGAAGTTGAAGGCGCTGGTCCTCTACTACAAGCAGAAGGCGGCCTACAACTCGGACATGGCCAGCCGGTACCACGCGGCGGAGAAGAGGCTGGAGCGATTCGTCGAGGTCGGGCCACCGCAGGCGCAGCCCAGGGAGCAGGACGTCCGCATGCGGCTACGCGGTGGACGTACCGGCAAGAGGGCGGTGATCTGCGTCGGGCTCGAGCTCACCGGCTTGATGCACCCGTTCGACCTGGAGGTGTGGTACGGCGAACGGGTCGCCGTGCTCGGCTCGAACGGGTCGGGCAAGTCCCATTTCCTACGATTGCTCGCCTCAGGCGGCAGCGATCCGGAACCGGAGCACCGCCCGGTCGACGACCTGCCGGTCGCGCCGGTGGCCCACACCGGCCGGGCCCGGCTCGGCGCCCGGGTGCGGCCGGGCTGGTTCGCCCAGACCCACGAGCACCCGGAGCTGGCCGGCCGGACGCTGGTGGAGATCCTGCACCGCGGCGACGGTCACCGCGACGGCATGCCCCGCGAGCAGGCCGGCCGGGTCCTGGACCGTTACGAGCTGGCCTACGCGGCCGAGCAGAGCTTCGACTCTCTCTCCGGTGGTCAGCAGGCCCGATTCCAGATCCTGTTGCTGGAGCTGTCCGGCGCCACGCTGCTGCTTCTGGACGAGCCCACCGACAACCTCGACCTGATCTCGGCCGAGGCGCTGGAGGAAGGACTGGGCGCCTTCGAAGGATCCGTGCTCGCCGTCACCCACGACCGCTGGTTCGCCCGGGGGTTCGACCGGTACGTCATGTTCGGGGCCGACGGCCGGGTCTACGAGTCGCCGGAGCCGGTCTGGGACGAGGGTCGGGTCACGCGGACCTGACGAGCATGATCGAGACGGGTCGGGGACTCCCACCAGACGTCGAGTTGTGACTAGGGTCACGAACGAGACGTCAGCGACGGAGGAGGACGCATGTCCAGGATCCCGCACCGCCGTGTCCTCGTCCCGCTGATCACCGCAGGTGTGATCGCCGCGCTGACGACGGTCTCCGTACCGGCCAGCGCCGACCATACCCCGCAACCGGATCCGGTCGTCCTGGTCGGCAGCCTGCAGTCGGAGCTGGGGTGCACCGAGGACTGGCAGCCGGCCTGCCTCGACACGGCGCTGGAGCCCACCGCCGAGCCGGGCATGTTCAGTGCCGCGTTCACACTGCCCGCCGGCAATTACGAGTACAAGGTCGCACTCAACGGGTCGTGGGACGAGAACTACGGCGCCGCGGGTGCAGCCAACGGGGCCAACATCCCGCTGGCGCTCCAGGCGGACGCCGAGCTGCGCTTCGTCTACGACCACACCAGCCACGTGGTGACCGTGGTGCCGGCGGCGATGCAGCCCCCGGCATCCGCGGCGGACCGACAGCTCGCCGGCACCAGCCTGCGCAATGACCTCACTCGTGAGCGCTTCTATTTCGTGATGGCCGACCGCTTCGCCAACAGCGACTCGGACAACGACACGGCCGGCATTCCCGGCGACCGCCTCTCGCACGGCTATGACCCGACCCACACCGGCTTCTACCACGGCGGCGACCTGGCCGGCCTCCTGGAACAGCTCGACTACATCGAGGGCATGGGAACGACCGCGATCTGGCTCACGCCGTCGTTCAAGAACAAGCCGGTCCAGGGCCCGCCGGGCGGGGAGAACGCGGGATACCACGGCTACTGGATCACCGACTTCACCCAGATCGACCCACACCTGGGCACCAACGAGGAGCTGGCGGAGCTCGTCGACGCCGCTCACGCGCGTGGCATGAAGGTGTTCTTCGACATCATCACCAACCACACTGCCGACGTCCTCGACTACCCCCTCGAGGACTACATCAACGATGGCGAGAAGGTTCCGTACCGCAACAAGACCGACTTCCCGTACCGCGACGCCGCGGGCGAGCCCTTCGACGACCGCGACTACGCGTTCGGCGACCAGGGCTTCCCGGAGATCGACCCGGCGGTGTCCTTCCCCTACCAGCCGCGCTTCCGCAGCCCCTCGGACGAGACCGCGAAGACGCCGGCCTGGCTGAACGACCCGACGATGTACCACAACCGGGGCACCAGCGAGTTCGCCGGCGAGAACAGCGAGTACGGCGACTTCCCGTCCGGACCGTTCTCAGCGCTCGACGACCTGTGGACCGAGCGGCCCGAGGTCGTCGACGGGATGATCGACATCTATCAGACCTGGGTGCGTGACGCGGGCATCGACGGCTTCCGTATCGACACCGTCAAGCACGTCAACATCGAGTTCTGGCAGCAGTTCGCGCCGGCGCTGACCGGCTACGCCGCGTCCATCGGCAACGAGGACTTCTTCATGTTCGGCGAGATCTTCGACGCCGACCCGCGGTTCATGTCCCGCTACACGACCGAGGGCCGGCTCCAGGCCGCCGTGGACTTCGGCTTCCAGGCGAACGGCGCCAACTTCACCAATGGCAACCCCACCGCCGAACTGCGCGACTTCTTCGCCCGAGACGACTTCTACACCGACGCCGACTCGAACGCGTACTCGCTGCCGACCTTCCTCGGCAACCACGACATGGGCAGGATCGGCAGCTTCATCCGCCAGCGCAACGCGGACGCGGTCGACGCCGAACTCCTGCAGCGCGACCAGCTGGGGCACTCGCTGATGTACCTCACCCGCGGCCAGCCTGTCGTGTACTACGGCGACGAGCAGGGCTTCGCGGCCGAACTCGGCGAGCCCCAGGGTGTCGGGGACCAGCGGGCGCGGGAGGACATGTTCCCCTCCCAGGTTGCCGAGTACAACGACAACGACCTCATCGGAACCGATGCCACGACGGCCGACGCCAACTACGACCCGGATCACCCGCTCTACCAGCACCTCGCCGCCCTCTCGGAGCTGCGCGACGAGCACCCGGCGCTGGCCGACGGTGCACAGATCCACCGCTACGCGAGTTCGGGGGCGGGCGTCTACGCGGTGAGCCGGATCGACGCCGAAGACGAGGTGGAGTACCTCGTTGCCGCGAACAACGCCGAGACGGCGAAGACCGTCGTCCTGCCGACCTTCAGTGACCGCATGGTGTTCAAGGGCGTGTGGCCGGAGGGCACCGAACAGATCATGACCGACAAGGAGGGTCGAGTCAGCGTGACGGTGCCGCCGCTGTCGGCAGTCGTGTGGCAGGCCGCGGCGCCGCTGAAGCGGACCGCCGAGAAGCCGGCGCCGTTCTTCCGCACGCCCTCCCCGGGTGACGCGGTGAACGACCGCGCCGAGATCCGGGTGTCCGTTCCCGGAGACGGCTTCCATCAGGTCACCTTCGCCTGGCGGCCCGTGGGCATCGAGGACTGGACGGTTCTCGGCACCGACGACAACGCGCCGTACCGCGTGTTCCACGACGTGTCCGACATCGCCGCAGGCACTCCGGTGGAGTACCGCGCGATCGTGGTCGAGCACGACAACGACCTCGGCGTCGCGACGACCTCGGCCGTTGCCGGCGTGCCGGCTCCGCCCACCGGTGGTGACGGAGGGGGCGGCGGTCCGGTCGAGCAGCCGGCCGAGGTGGCGGTGCCGGGCAGCCACAACAGCGAGCTGGGATGCGTCACCGACACCGGGGCACCGGAGGACTGGGCGCCCTGGTGCGACCAGGCCCAGATGACCAGAAACGTGAACGACGACGTCTGGCGGCTCGCCGTCGAGAACCTCCCAGCGGGCGGCTACGCGTTCAAGGCGGCCATCAACCGATCGTGGGACGAGAACTACGGCGCGGGCGGTGCTCGCAACGGTTCCGACATCCCCTTCGACCATCCCGGCGGGCCGGTCACGTTCTATTACGACCACGGCACCCACTGGATCACCAACGACGTGCTCGACCCCATCATCACCGCACCGGGCAGCTTCCAGTCGGAGTTGGGCTGCCCCGGCGACTGGGCGCCGGACTGCATGCGCTCGTGGCTGCAGGATCCCGACGGCGACGGTACATACTCCTTCACCACCACCCAGCTCCCGCCGGGCGCGTACGAGGTCAAGGTTGCGCACGGGCTGTCCTGGGACGAGAACTACGGCGCCGGGGGAGTTCGCGATGGCGCCAACATCGCGTTCACGGTGCCTTCCGACGGCGTGGCGGTCGTCTTCACCTACGTGCTGGAGACGCACGTGCTGACGATCCGGACCCAGGAGGCCGGTACCGTGCCCGACCTGTCGAGGCAGCTCGCGCACTGGCTCGGGCGCGACCTGATCGCATGGAACCTTCCTGCCGACACCCGAGGCTGGAGCTTCCGCCTCCATCACGCACCGGAGGGTGGGCTGGCGGTCGACGCCGAGGCGGTGACCGGTGGGGGTTCGGTGCCGCTGACCCTCGACCCGGACGGGCTGCCCGCCGATGTGCGGGACGCCTATCCCCACCTGGCCACCTACGAGGCGCTGCGCCTGTCGAGCAAGGACGCCAAGTCCGCGGAGGACCTGCTGACCGGCCAGCTGGCCGTCGCCGCCTACGACGAGCTGGGTCGCCTCGTCGACGCGACCGGTGTGCAGATACCGGGCGTGCTCGACGACGTCTACGCCGACGCGGTGGACCGCAACCTGGGTCTGAACTGGCGCGGGAACACACCCTCGCTGGCCGTGTGGGCGCCGACAGCGAAGGACGTCGACCTGCTGCTCCGAGCACCGGGCGCGGCGAGCGACACCCGGGTGGACCTGCGCCGCGGCTCCGACGGTGTCTGGTCGGTCGTCGGCATGCCGCCATGGAAGGGGGCGAGCTACGTCTACGAGGTCGACGTGTACGTCCCGGCGACCGGGGCGGTCGAGACCAACGTCGTCACGGATCCGTACAGCCTCGCCCTGACGACGAACTCGGAGCGCTCGGTGATCGTGGATCTCGACGACCCGGCGCTGCAGCCGAGCGGTTGGGACCTCCTGGCCAAGCCGGCGCTGGCGCAGCCGGAGGACTCGACCATCTACGAGTTGCACGTGCGCGACTTCTCCATCGGAGACGAGACGGTGCCCGCCGCCGAGCGCGGGACCTACCTGGCCTTCGGCACCGACGACAGTGCGGGAATGTCACACCTGCGCGCGCTGGCCGAGGCCGGAATGAACTCGTTGCACCTGCTTCCGGTCTTCGACATCGCGACGATCCCGGAGCGCCGGGCCGACCAGGCCGAACCTGCATGCGACCTGGAGGCGCTCACTGCGGCGAACCCGGCCGGAGCGGAGCAGCAGGCATGCCTCGAGCCCATCCGCGACACCGACGGGTTCAACTGGGGCTACGACCCGTGGCACTACACGGTCCCGGAGGGCTCGTACGCGACCGACCCCGAGGGCCCGGTCCGCACTCGCCAGTTCCGCGAGATGGTCGCCGCCGTGAACGGCGCCGGGCTGCGGGTCGTGATGGACGTGGTGTACAACCACACGACAGCGCACGGCCAGGACGAGCGTTCGGTGCTCGACCGGATCGTTCCCGGCTACTACCACCGGCTGTCGTCCACCGGCACCGTGGAGACCTCCACGTGCTGCTCCAACACCGCTACCGAGCACGCCATGATGGAGAAGCTCATGGTCGACTCGGTGGTCACGTGGGCTCGTGACTACAAGGTGGACGGATTCCGCTTCGACCTCATGGGCCACCACAGCCGGGCCAACATGGAGGCGGTTCGGGCTGCTCTCGACGGACTGACCGTCGCGGATGACGGCGTGGACGGGTCGTCGATCTACGTCTACGGCGAAGGCTGGAACTTCGGTGAGGTCGCGAACAACGCGCGCTTCCGGCAGGCCTCCCAACTGGAGATGTTCGGCGCCGGGATCGGCACCTTCAGCGACCGGCTGCGCGATGCCGTCCGCGGCGGCGGTCCGTTCGACGCGGATCCCGGCATCCAGGGCTTTGCATCCGGCCTCTACACCGACCCCAACACGTCGGCCGCCAACGGCACGACGGAGGCGCAGCGAAACCGTCTTCTGCTCTACCACGACCAGATCAAGGTGGGCTTGGCGGGCAACCTGCGCGACTTCACTTTTGTCGACCGTACCGGCGCGACGATCACCGGCGCCGACGTCGACTACAACGGCTCACCGGCGGGCTATGCAGCCGATCCGGGTGAGGTCATCACCTATGTCGACGCACACGACAACGAGACGCTCTTCGACGCGCTCACCTACAAGCTGCCGGTGCCGACGTCGATGGCCGACCGGGTTCGGATGAACACGGTGGCGCTGTCGACGACTGCGCTGGCGCAGGGTCCGTCGTTCTGGCATGCCGGTGCCGACCTGCTGCGGTCGAAGTCGCTGGATCGGAACTCGTACAACTCCGGCGACTGGTTCAACCGGGTCGACTGGGCGCACCAGGACAGCACGTTCGGCTCCGGCCTGCCACCGCGTGCGGACAACGAGTCCAAGTGGGACTTCATGAGGCCGCTGCTCGCGAACCCGGCGCTGAAACCAGCGGCGGTGGACATCGAGTCCGCCCACGCCGGCGCGCTGGACCTGCTCCGGCTCCGGTTCTCCTCCCCGCTGTTCCGGCTCGGCTCGGCGGAGCTGATCCAGGACCGGGTCGCGTTCCCGACCGGTGGGCCCGACCAGACACCCGGCGTCGTCCTCATGGTGATCGACGACACCGACGGTGCCGACATCGACCCGGACCGGGAGCGGCTCGTCGTCGTGTGGAACGCCACGCCACAGGTCCAGACCGTCGGCGTCGACGACGCCGGCGCACTGCGGCTGCACGAGATCCAGTCGGCGGGTGCCGACGAGGTCGTCAAGGAGACGACCGTGGGCCCGGGCTCGGTGACGGTGCCCGCGCGGACGGTCGCGGTCCTCGAGCAGCCCGCCTGAGCGGCTCAGCAGACAGCCGTGCGGAGTCGGCCTCGCGCCCGGCCCCGCACGGCTCGCAGCAGAGGGGTGCTCAGAGGTCGACGTCCGGCAGGCGGGTGAGCGCCCGCGCAACAGCGTCG
>DASUYL010000074.1:0-20178 GCA_036377395.1 Jiangellaceae bacterium | reverse complement strand
GAGCCGGTGAATCCGACCGCCGCGATCGCCGGGTGACGCACCAGCGCGGCGCCGGCCCGGAGTCCCTCGACCAGCCCCAGCGTGCCGGCCGGCATGCCGTGCGCGACCGGGCCGAGCGGCACGAGCATCCGCCGCAGGTCCGGCCGCGGGCCCATCGGCGTCGCGGCGGGTAGGTCGATAGTTGCCTCCAGGTACGAGCCTTCCCGGAGGACCTCACCGAAGAGCCGGAGTTGGTAACAGGTACGGGTCAGCTCCTGCGAAAGCCGGCCGTCGCCGAGGGACGTCTCACGGTCCGCGGTGGCGACGATCGCCGTGCGGGCATCCTCCAGCGCGCCGGCGAGACCGTCGAGCAGGCTCGCGCGGTCGTGCCGCTCCAGAGCTTCGAGAGCCGGGGCAGCCGCAGCGGTGGCCCGGCCAATCGCATCGACCTCTGCGGCGTCCACGGTGAGCCGAGGGACGGGCTACGACAGGGAGCCGGCGAGCCCCGCTCTGGCGGCCTTGCCTCTGACGGACCTTCCCCTGACCAGGGTGAGACGCGGACCCGGGGTCGGCGGGATCGGCTGGGGACGATCGACAGTCTCCGGTTGTGCGGAGTACGGACGCACGGGCCGCCCGACCGCGGCGCGCCGCGGTGCGTACTGACCGGTCAACCGGGCGACCTTGAGCGCCAGGTGGAGCGCGAGGCGCTCCGTGCCGTTCTTCAGGTCGGTGCCGGCCAGTTGTTCCACGCGCTGCAGCCGGTAGTACAGCGAGGTCCGATGGAGCTTGAGACGCTCGGCCGTGACCTGGGCGTTGCCGGCCACGTCGAGATAGGTCTCCAACGTCTCGACCAACGGAAGCGCCTCCGGTGTGTCGAGCAGACGCAGCAGTCCCGCGTGCACCACCGGCGGATCGGCCATGGAGGCGAGCTTGACCACGATCTGATCCACGCCGAGCCGGGCCCAGTACACCATGTCGTCCATGCCGGGGAGGGCCGTGGCGGCATCGACGGCCATGCGGGCCTCGCGGTAGGACTCGACGGCATCGTCGACCCTGGCTCGGTGGCCGCCGACGCCCACCACCAGGGCCACAGCGGGGGCGGAGGCGGCGAGCTGGGCCCGGGCCGATTCGCGAAGGGACTCCACCCTGGCCCTCAGCTCTGCGTCGTCGTCGCCGGCCGCCGCCATGATCAGCACGCAGTGGTCGCGGCGGACCAGCGGCAGGACCTCTCCGCGGCGGAGCAGTCGGGGCGCGTCGGCCAGCGCCTGGTTGAGGCAGTCCTCGACATCGACCAGGCCGGGTTGCGCCGACAGGACCTGGACCACCACGGCGACGATGCCGTCGGGCGCGCAGATGTCCCCGTCGTCGACCAGGCCGCGGGCGGCGTCGGCGGCCATGGGGGAGTCGGTGAGCAGGATCTGCAACGCATCGGTCAGGCGGGTCGCCGAGAACAGATGGGCGATGCTCTCGCGGTGCAGCCGAGCCGCGAGTTCTGACGCCTCGGCCACGCACACGTCGATCTCGGCAGCGGCCATGGACTCGTCCGCATCGACGAACCAGAGGTGCCCCAGCAGCATGTCCTTGTGGAGGACGGGAATGCAGACGCGGGGGAGCATGTGGAGCTCGGCGTTGGCGGGCACCCGGACAGGACGCCGGGCCTGATGGACGCCGAAGGCGGCGAGCCACCGGCTGACCTCGGGCGATGCATGCCGGCGCAGGATCGATGCCTCCCGGACGTCATCGACGGGATCGTCGTGGGAGCTGTAGGCGATCAGTCGCAGCAGCCGATCCTCGAGGAGCGCCGGACGGCCGAGGCGATCAGCCAGCTGGTCCACCATGTGCTGCAAGGTGAGTTCCACGTCGCCTCCACCGGATGAGCGCGAGCCTGACCGTGCAGTTGCGAGCAGTATGACATGTCACATGCCGGGATGGGAGTGGAAACGATCTTGCAGCCGGACGGCCGGTCCGATGTCAGCGGGGGGTGCCGGCCCATTCACGCCGGACATGGCCGACGTGCGTGCGCACGAGGTGCTTGAGGGCGGTGGCATCGCCGGCCGCGAGGTGCTCACACATGGTCAGGTGCTCGCTGGCGGTCGGGGTCAGGATGCCTCGCTCGACCAGTCCGGACAGGCCGTAGAGCCGGGTGCGGGCGCGAAGGTCCTTCACGATCTCGACCAGCCGCCGGTTGCCGGCAAGCATGAGCAGGCGGGCGTGGAACTCGTGGTCGGCCTCGACGTAGCTGATCAGATCCCCTACGGCGGCGGCGTCGACGATGGCGTCGGCAAGTGGCCGGAGGGCGGCCGCGTCGGCCGGTGAGGCTTTGCGGGCGGCAGTTGCGGCGGCCGGCGGCTCGAGCAGGAGTCGGATCTCGGTGAGCTGGTCGAGCTCGGCGTCGGAGATGCTGGTGACCTGGAAGCCCTTGTTGGGCACGACCTCCACCAGGCCCTGCTTGGCCAGATCGAGCATGGCCTCGCGCACGGGGGTGGCGGAAACCCCGAACTGAGCGGCAAGAGTCGGTGCGGAGTAGAGGTGCCCTGGCTTCATCTCGCCGGACACCACGGCGGCCCGCAGCGCGTCGGCAACCTGCTCGCGCAGGCTCGTCCGGTGGGCGAAGGAGGGCAGTGCCATCGAGACCGCCTCGGTCATGACCCACCTCCCCTCATTGCAGCGATCCTAAGCGGCGGCGTCTCGGCGTACCCGGTCACAGCTCGAACCCCTCCGGGAACGGGTCGGTCGGATCCAGCAGGTACTGCGCAGTTCCGGTGACCCAGGCCCGGCCGGTGACCGTCGGGACCACCGCCGCCCGGCCGCCCACCGTCGTCTCCTCCGTCAGCGTGCCGACGAAACGGGTGCCGATGAACGACTCGTTGACGAAGTCCGAGTTCAAGCCCAATTCCGCGCGGGCATGAAGCTGTGCCATCCGGGCCGACGTGCCCGTCCCGCACGGTGAGCGGTCGAACCAGCCGGGGTGGATGGCCATGGCGTGGCGTGAGTACCGTGCGTCGGAGCCCGGTGCGACGAACTGGACGTGGTGGCACACGTCGATGGCGGAGTTCTCCGGATGGACCGGGCGGTTCTGGTCGTTGATCGCCGCCATGATCGCCAGGCCGGCGTCGAGGATGCGCTGCTTCTCCGCCCGGTCGAACGCGATGCCGATCTGGTCGAGGCCGAGGATGGCGTAGAAGTTGCCGCCATAGGCCATGTCGTAGCTGATGCGGCCGTGGCCGGGTACGTCGACGACGGCGTCGAGCTCGTGGCTGAACGAGGCGACGTTGAGGATCGTGACCGCCACCGCCGCCCCGTCGCGGACGGCGACGTCGGCGACGACCAGCCCGGCCGGGGTGTCGAGCCGGACCGTGGTCACCGGCTCGGTGACGGTCACCATGCCGGTCTCGACGAGCACGGTAGCGACGCCCATGGCGCCGTGGCCGCACATGGGCAGGCAGCCGGACACCTCGATGAACAGCACGCCGACGTCGGCGTCCGGCCGGGTCGGCGGCTGGAGGATGGCGCCGCTCATGGCCGAGTGGCCCCGCGGCTCGTTCATGAGCAGCCGCCGAAGACCGTCGGAGTGCTCGACGAACCATTGGCGGCGCTGGAACATGGTCTGCCCCGGCAGTGTGGCCACGCCACCGGTGATCACGCGGGTCGGCATCCCCTCGGTATGGGAGTCGACCGCGTGGAACACGCGGGTCGATCGCATCGTGGCTCGCGCTCAGGCGTTGCCGGCCGCGAGCAGCTTCTCGGTCAGCCTGCGCACCGTCATCTCTTGTTCGGGCAGCAGGGGCTGCCGCGGCGGACGGCACGGACCACCGTACCGGGCGGCGACGTCCATCGAGAGCTTGACCGCCTGGACGAACTCGGTGCGGCTGTCCCACCGCAGCAACGCGTGCAGTTCACTGTAGAGGGGGAGCGCGGTGTCGAGATCGCGGGACATGGTCGCGTCGTAGAGCTCGACGCAGGCACGCGGAAGAGCGTTGGCAAAGCCGGCCACCCACCCCTTGGCGCCGACCAGTCCGACCTCCACGACCGAATCGTCGGTGCCGATGAGGACGTCGAGGTCCGGAGCGAGCTCGGCGAGTTCGTAGCTGCGCCGCGCGTCACCGGTGAAGTCCTTCACCGCGACGATCAGACCCTCCTGGAACAGCACGGCCAGTAGCTCCGGGTGCAGATCGACCTTCGTGTCCACCGGGTTGTTGTACGCCGACACCGGGAGCCCGGCCTTGGCGATCTCGCGATAGTGGTCGATCACGCTGCGGTCGTCGGCACGGTAGGCGTTGGGCGGCAGTGCCATGACGACGTGCGCGCCCGCCTCGGCAGCCTGGTCCGCCCACGCCCGGGCCGCCTGTGACCCGTAGGCCCCGATCCCGGGCATCACGGTGAACCCGGGCGGCGCCGCGTCGATCGCCGTGCTGACGACCGCCGCACGTTCCTCGTCGCTCAGGACCTGGTACTCACCCAGTGATCCGTTCGGACACACGCCGCTGCAGCCGTTCTCGGCAAGCCACTGCACGTGTTCTGCGTAACGGTCGAGATCGACCCTGAGGTCGGCTCGGAATGGCAGCGCCGTGGCTACGAGAACGCCGTGCCATGGACGGTCGAGATCGGCCATCAGATGCTCCATTCTGTGCAATGTAATATTGCACAGAATGGCGACGTCAGTTCAAGAGAATGGAAACGGTTCTCCTGCACATCCAGGGCACGGGCGACTCGGCGGCACGGTTCACGGCGTCGCCCGGGGCGCGCCTGGTGTGAACCGAGGTCCGACCTGTCAGGGTGGCAGGCGCTGCGACCTGTCCGAACGCTGCAGCCCGTCCTGACGATTGCTGGTGGTCTCACTTGTCAGGGTGACGGCGCGCTGCGCCGCAGTGCTCGGACCTGTCCGGCCGGACAGGTCGGGGCAGGACGTCAGCCGTGGTCGCCGTCGGCGAGCGCGCCGAGGGTGATCGGGGCTGCGACCGGTCGCTCGGCCAGGGAACGCGGGTCGGCCCGGCGTCCGGTCGCTGCGCTGGTCAGGCAACCGGTGGCATACGCACACATCCGTCCCTGGCACCAGCCCATGCCGGCCCGGCTGAACAGCTTGACCGTGCGGGCGTCGGTGGCGCCGAGGTGGTCGACCGCAGTCCTGATCTCTGCGACCGTCACCTCCTCGCACCGGCAGACCGGCGTGGACTGGTCCAGCCAGGTCAGCCAACCGTCCGGCACCGCGTACACGCGGTGCATGGCGGCCGCGAACGCCCGCTGGGCGCGTCGTCGGCGACGCAAGCCAGCCGGCCAGTCGACCGGCCGTCCGAGCCACGCCGCCGCCGCCCGCCCGCTGATCTGGCCCTCGGTCACGGCGAGGGCCGCGCCGCCGACGCCGCACACCTCGCCGGCCAGGAACACGCCCGGGATGGTGCTGGCCTGACGCTCGTCCACCACGGCGACGAGCGAACCGTCGAGGTCGATGCGCGTCGCGCAGCCGAGTCCCAGCGGCAGCTCTACTTGGGGGACGAAGCCCCAGCCCACCGCCACGGCGTCGCAGGCGACCGTACGAGCGCTTCTCGGAACGACGCGCCAGGCGGAATCCAGCCTGGCGACCGTCACTGCGTCCACCCTGTCCTCGCCGTGCGCGGCGACGATGGCGTGGCGGGTATGGACGCCGATCCGGTGCCGGGCCAGCGCGGCGCCGTAACCCGCGGCCTCGACCATCTTGCCGGGGGTCCGCAGCATTGCCGGGATGTGGCGCAGCCAACCGAGGGGGCGGTTGGCCTCGACCACGCCGACGACGTCGACACCCCGCTTTGCCAGGCCTGCGGCGACGGAGAGCAGGAACGGGCCGGTACCTCCGACCGCGACCCGACCGCCGACCCTGACCCGGTGAGCCTTGAGCAACGCCTGCGCGCCACCGGCGGTGAAGACGCCGGGCAGGTCCCAGCCTGGGAACGGCAGCTGCCGGTCATAGGCACCCGTCGCCAGCACAAGGGCGGAACCCGTCACGACGACATCACTGTCGGCCCGGACCGCGTGGACGTCGAATGCGTCGGTGCGTCGGGTGACAGTCCAGACGTGGTGCTCGGGCCGGTGGTCCACCCTCGTTCGCACCGCCGCCGCGAGCCTCTGAAACGTCGTCAGGTCGTGCGGGAGGTCGGCCACGGCGTCGGGGCGGCCGGGCGGATGACGCCAGTACTGGCCGCCCGGTTCCGTCGCGGTGTCGAGCATGACCACGCTGCAGCCGACCCTGGCCGCGGTCGCAGCCGCGGCCAGCCCGGCAGGCCCCGCGCCGACGACGACGATGTCATACCGTGAGATCGCCACGGCCGGTTCCTTCCTGGCTGCTGACGCGCAGCCCAGCGCGTGCGGGCACGAGGCAGGCGCGCTGGTTCGGGCGGTCCTCGACCGTCACGAGACAGTCGAAGCACACGCCGATGCCGCAGAACAGGCCTCGAGGTCGGGCGCCGCGACGGGTCGTGCGCCAGGACGTCACGCCGGCCGCGAGGAGTGCGGCGCCGACGCTCTGGCCGGCCGCGAACGGCACGGCGCGTCCGTCGAAGTCGAAGCGGTCACTCATCCGAACCGCTCCGGCCGGAACGGCCCGAGGTCGAGGTCGGGCCGGGCGCCGACGAGGACCTGGGCGAGCAGGTGGCCGGTCACGGCGGCCAGGCCGACCCCGGCCCCCTCGTGGCCGCACGCGTGGAGCAGGCCGGGCGCGCGCGGATCGGGCCCGACGATGGGCAGATGGTCGGGACAGTAGGGACGGAAGCCGCGGTACGTGCGGATGACGGCGATGCGGGCGAGGACCGGGAACAACCGGATCGCCTGCGCCGCCAGCGTGCGCAGCACCGGAACGGAGAACGTGCGGTCGAAGCCCACCCGCTCCCGGCTGGAGCCGATGAGCACGGGGCCCGCGGCCGTGCCCTCGACCACCGGCGAGGTCTGCAGGCGCCCGTCGTCGCTGGCCACGTTCGAGACGTACTCCGCCGCGTAGACCTTGTGCCGTACCACCCGGGGGAGCGGCTCGGTGACCAGGATGAACCCGCGGCGCGGGAGCACCGGCAGGTCCACCTGGGCGAGCGCCGCGACCGCGCGCCCCCACGTGCCGGCGGCGTTGATGACGGCCGCGGCCGGATGGCGGCGCGCCGACGTGCCGACGCCGACAACGCGCTCGCGGTCGCGGAGCAGTGCGATCACCGCGTGGCCGAGGTGCACCTGTGCGCCGTGAGCACGGGCGTCGGCGAGCAGCCGTGCGGCGGCCAGCATCGGCTGCACCTGCGCGTCCTCGGGGTAGTAGAGCCCGCCACGGAGGTCGGGCGCGAGATGCGGCTCGTAGTCGGGCAGGGCCGACGCGGGCACCAGGACCGCCTCGACGCCCGCCGACCGATGATGGGCACCGGTCCGGTGCAGGTCGACCAGCGCCGGTTCGGAACCGGCCACCACGACACCGCCCTTGCGCTCGTACTCGAAGCCCCCGACCTCGTCGGCGATCTGCCGCCACAGCACGGCCGATCGCCGGGCCAGGTCGAGCTCAGGCCCGGGCATCTTGTCGGAGACGAGCAGGTTGCCCTCACCGGCTCCGGTGGTACCGCCGGCCACCGGCCCCCGATCGACGACCGTCACCCGTAGGCCGGCTCTCGCTGCGTGGTACGCGCAGGACGCTCCGACGACACCGGCGCCGATCACCACGACGTCCGCCGCGGGCGAGGTCGGGACGGGCACGAACGGCAATATGTCACGCCCACTGTGCGGGCACCGACAACCGCCGGAGGGACCGCCGCCCCAGGCCGTCAACTGTCGAGTCGGGACCGTCGCCGCACCCAACTGTTGCCAAATCGGGACATGCCCATGACGTTGGAGTGACCCGATCGTCCGTCTGGCCGATTAGTGTCGCAGCACCCGGCCGGGGTGCCCGGCCGGCACTCGACTGTGAGGTGGGAGATGCGAACCACGAGCCTGTCCCGCAGGTTCGCCGTGATCTCGTCCGCCGTGGTGGTGAGCCTCGTGCTCGCTGCGTGCGGGGGCGACGACGACGGTGACGACGACGGTGATGGCGCCGAAGGCACGGCGGGCGGCTCGCTCGTCTTCGGTGCGTCAGCGGACCCGATCATCCTCGACGGCGCGCTGTTCAGCGACGGTGAGTCGGCCCGGCCGGCGTACCAGATCTTCGAGGGCCTGGTAACGACGGAGGAGGGCGGCACCGAGATCGTGCCGGCCCTGGCCGAGTCGTGGGAGCCCAGCGAGGACGGCCTGGAATGGACGTTCCACCTCCGTGAGGGTGTGACGTTCCACGACGGCACCGACTTCAACGCGGAGGCCGTCTGCTTCAACTTCGAGCGCTGGTACAACTTCGAAGGCGTCATGCAGAGCCCCGCGGTGAGCTACTACTGGAACACCGTTTTTGGCGGCTTCGCCGACGGCGCCGTGCCGAGCCTGTACGCGGGCTGCGAGGCCACCGACGAGTCCACCGCGGTCATCTCGCTGACGCGGCCGTCCTCGGCGTTCATCGCGGCCATGCAGATGCCGTCGTTCCGGATCGCCAGCCCGACGGCCCTGGAAGAGGGCGACGCCGACGCGGTAGGCGGCACCGAGGAGTCGCCGGCCTTCGAGGGCACGTTCGGCTACGAGAACCCGGCCGGCACCGGACCGTTCCGGTTCGAGTCATGGGAGCGCGGCAGCAACCTCACCCTGGTCCGGTACGACGACTACTGGGGCGAGCCGGCCCAGCTGGACGAGATCATCTTCACCGTCATCCCGGACGGCCCGGCCCGCCGGCAGGCGCTCGAGGCCGGCGACATCGACGGGTACGACCTGGTCGACCCGGCCGACGCCGAGGCGCTCGAGGGCGCGGGTTTCCAGATCATGCGCCGGCCCGCGTTCAACGTCGGCTACGTCGGCTTCCAGCAGAACCACCCGCCGTTCGAGAACATCAACATCCGCAAGGCGATCGCCCACGCGATCAACAAGGAGAACCTGATCCAGACCAACTACCCCGAGGGCACCGAGATCGCGACCCAGTTCATGCCCCCGGAGCTATTCGGCTGGGCCGACGACGTGACGGTCTACGACTACGACCCGGAAGAGGCCCAACGGCTGATCGCCGAGTCGGGCGTGACCGACCTGACTCTCGAGTTCTGGTACCCGACCGACGTGTCCCGGCCGTACATGCCGAACCCGCAGGCCAACTGGGAGTTGATCACGGCCGACCTGGAAGCGGTGGGCTTCACCGTCGTGCCGATGACCGCACCGTGGAACCCGGACTACCTCGACGCCCAGTCGACCGGGAACACGCCCATGTTCCTGCTGGGCTGGACCGGTGACTTCGGCGACCCGGACAACTTCATCGGGACGTTCTTCCAGACCGTCAACCCACAGTTCGGCAACTTCGAGAACCCGGAGATCTTCGCCAAGCTCGACGAGGCCGAGGCGGAGACCGACCCGGACCGCCGTACCGAGCTCTACCAGGAGGCGAACCGCCTGATCGCCGACTTCGTGCCGGGCGTGCCGTACGTGCACAACCAGCCCGCGGTCGCCTTCAGGGAGGGCGTCTCCGGGTATGTGCCCGGGCCGCTGAACAACGAGAGCTTCGCAGCGGTCACGGTGGACTGATCTAGAGACCGATGCTGCGATTCGTCGTCCGGCGACTGCTGCAACTCGGCCCGATCCTGCTCGGGCTGTCACTGCTGCTGTTCGTCTGGCTGCGCGCTCTCCCAGGTGGGCCCGCTGCGGCCCTCCTGGGAGAGCGGGCGACGCCGGAGGCGGTCGCACGCATCGAGGAGCTGTACGGGCTGAACGAGCCGTGGTACGTGCAGTACTGGAAGTTCCTCGTGAACGCGGTGCGGCTCGACTTCGGCAACAGCTCCCGCACCAACCGCCCGGTCGTCGAGGAGATGCTGCGCACCTTTCCCGCCACGATCGAGCTGGGGACCGCGGCTCTGATCTTCGCGATCGGCATCGGCATCCCGCTCGGCTACTTCGCGGCCCGCCGGTACGGCAGGTGGCTGGACAACCTCTCGGTGTCGGGCTCGTTGATCGGCGTCGCAGTCCCGGTGTTCTTCCTGGCCTACATCCTCAAGTACGTGTTCGCGGTCCGGCTCGGCTGGCTGCCGACCGGCGGCCGCCAGGACCCGCGGATGGACGCGGAGCACCCGACCGGCTTCTACGTACTGGACGGGATCATCACCGGTAACCTGGAGGCGAGCCTGGATGCGATCGTCCACCTGATCCTGCCGGCGATCGCGCTCGGGGCCATCCCATTGGCGATCATCGTGCGCATCACCCGGGCCAGCGTTCTCGACGTGGTGCACGAGGACTACGTGCGGACGGCCGAGGCCAAGGGTCTGTACGAGCGGACGATCACCCGCCGCCACGTCCTGCGCAACGCGCTGCTCCCCGTCGTCACCGTGATCGGCCTGACGGCCGGTCTCCTGTTCTCGGGGGCGATCCTCACCGAGACCGTGTTCGCTTGGGACGGCGTCGGGCGCTTCGTCTACGAGGCGATAGGCAACCGCGACTACGCGGTGCTGCAGGGCTTCATCCTGATGATCGCAATCCTCTACGTGCTGGTGAACCTTGCCGTCGACGTGTCGTACGGCCTGATCGACCCGAGGGTGAGGGTGCAATGAGCCTTGCCCAGGTCGAGGCGACCACCGAGTCGGCGAAGGTCAGCGAGGAGGGCGGCAGTCTCCGCAGGGACGCCTGGCGGCGGCTGCGCCGCGACCCGGTGGCCCTGGTCGGCTTCGGCATCATCGCGCTGTTCGTGCTGGTGGCGATCTTCGCACCCTGGATCGCGCCGTACGACCCCGCCGACCGGCCCGGTGCCGGCATCGTCACACCGACCAACATCCCCGGGCCGTCCGCCGAGTTCTGGTTCGGTCTGGACGAGCTCGGCCGCGACGAGTTCAGCCGGGTCGTGTTCGGGGCCCGTACGTCGTTGTTGGTGGGCGTGGTTGCGCTGCTGCTGGGCATGGCCGGCGGCCTGGTGCTGGGCGTGCTGGCCGGCGCCTTCGGCGGCAAGGTCGACACCGTGATCATGCGGATCGTCGACGTGATGCTGTCGATCCCGGGCCTGCTCATGGCCATCGCCATCGCCGCGCTGCTCGGCCGGAGCCTGCTCTCGGTGATGATCGCGATCGCCGTCATCAACATCCCGATCTTCGCCCGGCTGTTGCGCGGCCAGATGCTGGCCCAGCGCGAGAGCGACTACGTGCTGGCGGCGACATCGTTGGGGGTGCGCCGACGATCGATCGTGTTCGGCCACGTGCTGCCGAACTCGATGTCCCCGGTCATCGTCCAGGCCACGCTCACGCTGGCGACGGCGATCATCGAAGCCGCCGGGCTGTCGTTCCTCGGACTGGGGAGTCCCGACCCGAGGGTGCCGGAGTGGGGGCTCATGCTCGCCAACACCCAGCGCTATCTCGCCAGCGCCCCACATCTGGCATTCTTCCCGGGTATGGCCATCGTCATCGCCGCGCTCGGCTTCACTCTGCTCGGTGAGCGACTGCGCGAGGCACTCGACCCGAAGTACCGGCGGTGAGCATGCCGGACCCGGCCGCGGGACATCTGCTCGACGTCCGCGACCTGTCGGTGGTGTTCACCCGCAAGGGCCGGCGAGATGTCAGGGCGGTCGACGGCGTGTCGTTCACCGTCGACGCCGGCGAGACCATGGGTCTGGTCGGTGAGTCGGGCAGCGGGAAGAGCGTCACCTCGCTGGCCGTGATGGGGCTGCTGCCGAAGCGGGGCGTGCAGGTGGGGGGCGAGGTCCACTTCGACGGCGACGATCTGCTGACGCTGCCGCCCGAACGCATGCGCGACATCCGCGGCCAGGACATCGCGATGGTCTTCCAGGACCCGATGTCCTCGCTCAACCCGGTCGTTCCGATCGGCCGGCAGGTCACCGAGGTGCTCGAACGCCACCAAGCCCTCAAGGGCGGTGCTGCGCAAGCCGCGGCCGGCGATCTGCTCAACCGGGTGGGCATCCCGGATCCCACTCGCCGGTTGAAGGAGTACCCGCACCAACTCTCCGGAGGGATGCGCCAGCGCGCCCTGATCGCGATGGCGCTGGCCTGCCGGCCGCGGTTGCTGATCGCCGACGAGCCGACGACCGCCCTCGATGTGACGATCCAGGCCCAGATCCTCGAACTGCTGAAGGAACTCGTCCGCGACTCCGGTGCGGCCCTGGTGATGATCACCCACGACCTGGGTGTCATCGCCGGGCTCTGCGACACCGTGCACGTCATGTACGGCGGGCGGGTGGTCGAGTCAGCGGAACGCCGTGAACTGTTCGCCGATCCGCGCCACCCCTACACGGGCGGGCTGCTTGCCTCGGTTCCCCGCCTGGACGCTCCCCGCGGCGCGCCGCTGCACCCGATCCCGGGCTCGCCGACCGACCTGCTGCCATGGGCGCACGGCTGCGCGTTCGCGCCCCGGTGTCCCAACCGGGTGGAGCCGTGCACCGAGAGCCCGCCCGCGCTCGAGTCCACGGGCGAGCGGCAACTGCGCTGCTACAACCCGCTCGCCGCGGCCGAGGAGGTTCCCGCTTGAGCGCGACCGAAGGATCTGCCGCGGCGGCCGACGCGCAGGCGGCCGGACCGGTGTCCGCTCCGCCGCAGCAGCGCCAGCGCCGAACGATCTCGGCCGAGGACACGCTGCTGTCAGTGCGGGGTCTGCAGGTCCACTTCCCGATCAAGTCGGGGGTCTTCGTCGACCGCGTGGTCGGGTGGGTGAAGGCGGTCGACGGAGTGGATCTCGACGTTCCACGGGGTTCGACGGTCGGCCTGGTAGGGGAGTCGGGTTGCGGCAAGACGACTCTCGGGCGTTCGATCCTGCGGCTGGTCGAGCCGACGGCCGGCACCGTGACCTTCGACGGGATCGACGTCGCCTCGCTGGAGGGTGAAGACCTGCGGCAGGTCAGACGCCGGATGCAGATGATCTTCCAGGATCCGATGGCCAGTCTCGATCCGCGCCAGAGCGTCGAGTCCGTGCTCACCGAACCTCGTCGGGCGCACGGGATCAAGCGTGACCAGGCGACGACGGTCCCGCGACTGCTCGACCTGGTCGGCCTGCCGGCATCGGCGGCGAACCGCTACCCGCACGAGTTCTCCGGCGGCCAGCGCCAGCGGGTCGGCATCGCCCGGGCGATCGCGCTCGAGCCCGAACTGATCATCGCCGACGAGCCGGTCTCCGCGCTGGACGTGTCGATCCAGGCCCAGGTGGTCAACCTGCTCGAAGAGTTGCAGGACCGGCTCGGGTTGACCTACGTGGTCATCGCACACGACCTGGCCGTGGTCCGGCACATTGCGGATGTCGTCGCCGTGATGTACCTCGGCGGCGTCGTCGAGCAGGCACCCTCGGACGCGCTGTACACGGCGCCGTACCACCCCTACACGAAGGCGCTCATGTCGGCGGTCCCGATCCCCGACCCCGTGGTCGAGGACACCCGCGAGCGCATCCTGCTCGAGGGCGACCTGCCCTCGCCGGCGAATCCACCGCCCGGATGTCGCTTCCACACCCGGTGCCCGTACCGGCAGCCGACCCGCTGCGACGACGAGCGGCCGGCGCTGCGCGAGATCGTGCCCGGACACACGGTGGCGTGTCACTGGGCGGAGCAGATCCACGCCGGCGAGATCGCACCACGGGCCAGCGCCATCGTCGAAGCCGTGATCGATGCCGAGCCGCCGCCGAGCGTCCCGATCGCGGGCGACTCCACCACTACAACCCTGGGCCCGCCGCCCGGCATCTGAGCAGGCAGGGCAGTCGTCGGTCGCCGACGCCCAGCCGTCTGATCGGTTGCGACCCGCGCGCGGATCGCGCGCTTCCCAGCGCTCTGTTCGTCACCGCGGAGTCTCAACAGGTTGAACAGTTCCACGACGCCCACACAACCGCCCTCACCGAGGTCGAAAGGCTTCACAACCTCAGTCACTGGACACCCGGGCCCGGCCTGCTAAGTCCCTGAGCCCTGGTCACCCGATCCCTCGACCCCACCGGACGAGGCCGGGCCCGCTAGGCGACCAGGTGGAAGCCCGCGCTGAACGCCTTCGCGATCACCTTCGAAGGCCGTATCGTCCCCAGCACCACCAACTGAACCGATCACGGCTAGTTACACCGTCGATCGGACAGACCCACAACCGGCCCGGCAGT
Organism: Jiangellaceae bacterium; assembly: GCA_036377395.1. GTDB lineage: Bacteria > Actinomycetota > Actinomycetes > Jiangellales > Jiangellaceae > DASRTE01. Next base: position 6,087 of record DASUYL010000074.1, on the reverse strand, counting down.
CACGATCCACGTGGGCTACAACGATCGCGAAGGCGTCGATCAGTTTCAAATTGAAGTAGTGACGTTACGCTACCTAAGAGACGTTCTGGCGCAGGAACGCGTGATGCTTGGCTTGCATCTCGTGTTGGTGGATGACTTCTCCGCCACTGCCGTCGAAGGCTATCTTCGAGCCCAAATAGAAGGTCTTGAAGCAGATTCTTGGGACCAGCTCGTCAACAAGATCGGCCGCATGGCTATGTGGGAGTCCCAAGACTATGGGTTTTTCTCAATCGCGCCGACCGAAGGGTGTGGCCTACATTAGCCCTGGCTCTTCAGGGTCCGAGGGGCCTGCTCGGCGTTAGATGATCGAAAGTGCCTAGAACCAAGGAAGGCATGAAGGAACACTCGCATTTCCTTTCGTCGATTCACCCAACGTCGACGGCGTTCGGCTGCGACATACGGTGCAAAACAGGCGATTACTTGGCGCAATGGCGACCTATAAGACGTATCGCGGGTGGTGACCGTTCTGCGCAAAGTTTGGCGTCACCTGACGGAATCTGAAGAGCCGAAAGGCACGGAACGGCTGAAGCCGCAACGTCGCCATGAAGGGGGTGACGTTTAGCCTCCTGTCGCGCGTCAGAGTTTGTGGCAGGGCAGTTGAGTCAGTCCTGTAGGAGGGTTTGACACAGGCGAGACCGCCGAGCATTCCCGCTGAGAAGAAGACACGGATCGTGTTGAGCGTCCTGGCCGGGGAGATGACGATCGCCGAAGCGGCCTGGAGGGAGAAGGTCAGCGAGCAGTCGATCGGCCGGTGAAGGCCGAGTTCTGGCGGCGGGCAAGACCGCGCTCGGCGGCCGGAAGGTCTGTCAACCCAGCGGGGCGACAGTCAGCGGCACGGGTCACGACGCCCAAGCACCGCATCATCAGTGTCGGTGGCCGGCGGTAGAGTCGAACACATGTTCCAAGAGGCAACAGAGATTCGAAACCGGTTGGCCGCCCTGGTCGATCGGTTGGATCCAGACGCTGTCTCCGGGACAGCGGCTCGCGACCTGTGGGGCCTGCTCGACGCGTCGGAGCGGTTGTGCGCGGCCGGCAAGACGCTGCTGGCTCGCCGGATCGCCCAGACCCATCGTCCGGAGACGGTCGGGGTGAAGTCCGCGGCGGAAGACCTGGCCCGACGGGCCGGAACCACGGTGGGTGCGGCCCGCGACGCGGTGGAGACCTCGGCCCGGCTGCCCGAGCTCCCGCTGGTGGAGGCGGCCTTACGCCGCGGGGACTTGTCGCCGGCGCAGGCCGCTGCCGTCAGCGCCGCGGCGGCCGCCGCAGCCGATCCGGCCACCGAGGCGCGGCTGGTCGAGCTGGCCGCGTCGGCGTCGCTGCCGGAGCTGCGCGAAGAAGCTGCTCGGGTCGCCGCGGCAGCCGACCCGGATCCGGAGGCGACCAATCGGCGGCTGCACCGGCGGCGGGCGCTGCGGCGGTTCACCGGTACGGACGGTGCCTGGACGCTGATCGCCAAGGGCACGCCGCAGGCCGGCGCGGCCATCAACACCGCCCTCGACCAGATCATCGACCAGATCTTCGCCGCCGCCCGCCGCGACGGACGCCGCGAGGCCTACGAGGCATACGCCTTCGACGCGCTGCTCACGCTGGTCAAGACCGCACACGGCACGCCGGCCCCACCCACCGGCGGCGCCGACAATCCGGTCAGCCTGAGCGCCGAGCGTGCCGCCATCAAACGCGGGCCGGCCGCTGAGCCACCGCCCGTCCCGGCCGGATCGTCGCGGCCGAATCCACGGTTTCTCGCGTTGCTGCGGATCGACATCGAGGCCCTGCGCCGCGGCGCCGTCGCCGGGCAGGAGCTGTGCGAGATCAAGGGTGTGGGGCCGGTGCCAGTGCCGGTAGCCGCCGGTCTGCTCGGCCAGGCGGTGCTCAAGCTGGTCATCACCCGCGGGGTCGATGTGCTGAACGTGACCCACCTGGGCCGTGGCCCTACCGCCGCGCAGAAGATCGCGCTGGCCTGGGCCAGTCCCGGCTGCACCGTGGCCGGCTGCTGGCGCACCCGGGTCGAACACGACCACCGGCAACCCTGGAAAGACACCCGGCACACCCGGCTGGACGAACTCGACCCACTGTGCGAGTTCCACCACGACCTGAAGACCCGCCACGGCTGGGCGCTGGTCGCCGGCACCGGTAAACGACCCATGGTCCCACCCGACGACCCCCGGCACCCCCGACACCACACGCAAGAAGACCGGTCAGCCGGCCCTGACCGAACAGCGAGCCACGACCCCGCACCGGGCATTGACACGACCCACGCACCTGACCACCGCCGCGGACGCCGACGAACGGCGGCGCCCGAACAACGAGCACTACCAGCGCTGCCGTCGGATCCGTCAACGCACCCGCAGCCACCATGAGACCCACATCGGCACCCGACGGCGACCGGCCGGCGCGGTTCGACGTACCCGTGCTGCGCCGACCAACACGTCGGCCATGTCCCACATGGCCGATCCGGCGCCCTTTGCCATGCATGTCGGCGCGACGAACCCGGAGGTTCTCGTGATTGATATCCAAACCCAGGCCTGGCTCGACCAGGAAGACACCCGAGTCGCGCAGACCATCCGCCGGCACGGATGGTTCATCCAGTACGTCCTCAGCTGCCGCCGAACAACGCCGGGTGAGGACGGCGGCCACCATGAGGGACCACCCTTCGCATATACCGTCGGCCTATTCGGCATGGGACACCCCGAACTCCTCATCGTCGGCGTCCCACCTGTCACTGCTGCCAGCGTCCTCAACACCATCGGCGACCGTATACGGGCCGGCGCCGACATCGTGCCCGGTGAGTTGATGACGTCCGACGACTGGCAGCGCCGGATCATCGCCGAGCACGTGCCAAACCCTGGCGACATCGCGTTTGCCGCCAACCGGCACTACTGGCGGCCACCGGAGTTCTCCGTGCCGTTGCTCCAGCTCAGCTACGACGACGAGGCCGGCCGATTTCCCTGGGAGCCTGGTTACGCTGAACCAGAAACGCAGCTCAGACCGGGCAGCTTCCGAGCCTGATCCTCACCCTGGGCTATGGCCGGGTTGGTCTCTCGCCGGCCACGGCGAAGAAACCGCGCGCAGCGCCCACGTCCCGTGTCATCGGCCCCGCATGCCGTCGAGGAGTTGCACGCCGGACCACAGTTCCACCCGCACGGCCGCGACGTCGAGGTCACGGCCGAGCAGCTCGGAGACGCGGCGCATCCGGTTTCGGAGCGTGTGCCGGTGAACCCCGAGCGCGGCCGCGGCAGTGTCCCACTGCCCGTTGTGCTCGAGCCACGTGCCCAACGACCGGACCAGATCGCCCCTGCCGGCCGCATCGTGCTCGACCAACGGACGCAGCAGCGACTCCGCGAATGCCGTCGCCTGCGGGCTGGCGAGTAGATCCAGCAGTCCGCATGCGCCGACGTCCGCGAAGGTCGTGTGCCGACGGTCCGCGCGCTGGCCGACGATCAGGGCCTGCTCCGCCTCGCGCCATGCGCGACCCAGGTCGGACAGCCGGGAGTCGCCCGACTCCCCGGCCGTCGCCGACTCCGAACCCTCGACGCTCGCCAGAATGCGATCGCGCATCCGACCGGCCGCCGTGCACACGATCGCCACCCGATCGGTCAGCTGGGCGAAGAAGACCGGCTCGGTCGACGTGGCCGCGGCGGCGTCGACCAACTCCACCAGCTCGTCCATCAGTCCTGGTGTCCCCGCGACCAGCAACAGCCGGACGGGTTCGGCCGGCAGGCCGCCCCACATGTCCGTCGCGAGTCGACCCGCCCGGTCGAGCTCCCCGTTGGTGAGCATGTCGAAGATCGTCGTCCGCAGGTGTGCCTCGGTGGAGCGCACTGCCGTCGCTTGGGCGCGCATGAGGGTCAGCAGGGAAACCGCCGTGTTGAGCACGCTCCGCTGCTCGGCCGTCGGTCGATGCGCGGTGCCGACGGCGAGAAATCCTCGTGTGCGCCGAGCCGGGCGCAGTGACTGCACGATGATCTGGTCGCCGTCGACGGACAACGTCGTGCTGACCGGAGTACTGACGTCGCGGAGACGTTCCAGCTCCTGGGCCAACCAGGGCCCCTGCCCGCCGGCGCCGGCGGGAGCCGCTTGCTCCACCGTCCCCGCGGCGTCGAGAAGGACGACCCAACCATCGAGGCGGGCGGCGAGCCGGCGCACCAGGCCGGCGGCACCCGACGCCACCGCGGCGCGGGTGAGCTCCTGCTGCGCCTGGTAGGTGTGGGTGATCTCCGCGTAGTGGTCGGCGGCCAGCGCCTCCCAGACGAACCGGCTGACCGCAATGAACGGCGTCCGCTCGGGCACCCGCACGACCGGTAGGTTCCGGGCGGAGGCGGCGTCCAGCAGTCGCCCAGGCACGTCCGCGTGCGTGACACCGGCACCGAACCCCAGGCCCGCGACGCCGGCCCGGACCAATCGGTCGACGTAGGAATCGATCTGCGAGCTGCCTGCGCGGTCTGCGGCCGGGGCCGACCCCAACCACATTCCGAGCGTGAGCAGGAGCTCGCCGCCTTCGAGGTACGGCGTCGGGTCCACGAGCTCGCTGGTGTGCACCCACGAGACCTCGCGGTCGAGTGCCTCCGGCGCGGCCAGCACGTCGAGTCCGAGGGACGGCTGCCGGAGCAGAGCGGCGAGGCTGACAGGCATGAGGTCCTCGACACGGTGTCGAAGTCGGCTACTCGAATTGTCCTACGGTGCCATGAGCCGCCGGCCATGCACAGACTTAGAGTCCAAGAGGAGCGCCGCCCCCGGGCCAGCGTGCGCCCGATGGGCCGTCCGGCGCCGAGGAGGTCCACAGGTGATCGCGCAGCACGTGGGCGGATCAGGACTGCCTCAGCAGCGGCGGCTGATGACCGAGGTTCCCGGACCGCGGTCGGCCGCACTGCTCGCCCGGCGCGAGGCGACCGTCGCCCGGGGGGTCTCGTCCATGCTGCCGGTCTACGTCACGGCTGCGGGCGGTGGCATCCTCGTCGACGCCGACGACAATGCCCTGATCGACTTCGGTTCGGGCATCGCCGTGGTCAACGTCGGTAACGCCGCCGAACAGGTGGTCGCGGCCGTACGCGACCAGGTGACGCGCTTCACCCACACCTGCTTCATGATCACTCCGTACGAGGGGTACGTGGCGGTCTGTGAGGAGCTCGCACGGCTCACCCCGGGGGATCACGAGAAGCGCTCGGCCCTGTTCAACTCCGGCGCGGAAGCGGTGGAGAACACCGTGAAGGTCGCCCGGTCGTACACCGGACGGCAGGCGGTTGTTGTGTTCGACCATGCCTACCACGGTCGGACCAACCTCACCCTGGCCCTGACGGCGAAGAACATGCCGTACAAGCACACCTTCGGACCCTTCGCGCCGGAGGTCTACCGGATGCCGATGGCGTACCCTTTCCGCTGGCCGACCGGGCCGGACGACTGCGGACCGGAGGCCGCGGAACAGGTCGTCACCGCGATCGACCGCCAGATCGGGGCCGACAACGTCGCCTGTGTACTGATCGAGCCGATCCAGGGTGAGGGTGGGTTCGTGGTGCCCGGTGCCGGGTTCCTGCCGGCGCTGGCCGGGTTCTGCCGGGCGAACGGCATCGTCTTCGCCGCCGACGAGGTGCAAACCGGGTTCGGCCGCACGGGTGCCTGGTTCGCCAGCGAGCACGAAGGCGTGGTCCCCGACCTGGTCGCGACCGCGAAGGGCATCGCGGGCGGGCTCCCGCTGGCCGCTGTCACCGGACGGGCCGAGATCATGGATGCCGTCCACGTCGGTGGCCTCGGTGGCACCTTCGGCGGCAATCCGGTGGCGTGCGCAGCGGCCCTTGCCGCGATCCGCACCATCGAGGAGCAGGACCTGATCGCGGCCGCCCGCCGGATCGGCGAGGTCATGCTGGCGAGGCTGCACGAGATCCAGCAGCGCAACCCGGTCATCGGCGATGTGCGGGGGCGCGGCGCGATGATGGCGGTCGAACTGGTTCGGCCGGGAACGACTACGCCCGACCCCATGCTGACGCAGGCGGTAGCCCACGCCTGTCACGAGGCCGGGCTCGTGGTGCTGACGTGCGGCACGTTCGGCAACGTGCT
>DASUYL010000073.1:0-8354 GCA_036377395.1 Jiangellaceae bacterium | reverse complement strand
ACCGGGACGGCGTACCGCCGACGAGTACCGTCGCAACGCCGATGCCGCGGCGGCGCGCGGCGACTGGCGCGCGGCGGTCGTCGAGCGCTTCCGCGCCGTGATCGCCGGCCTGGAGGAACGCGGCGTGCTCGACCGAAGGCCGGACCGCACGGCCGACGAGGCGGCCGCCGATGCAGGGACCGCGCTTCCGTCGATCGACGCCCCCCTCGCGGCCGGTGCACGCCTGTTCGACGGGGTGCTCTACGGGGACCTGTCGGCGACCGCCGACGACGACGCTGCCCTGCGCCGTCTCGACGACGACGCCCGGACCGCGCGGCCGTCCCGCTCCCCGGCGCCGGCCGGTACTGGACCGGCGGTGCCGTCGTGACCGCTCCGCCGGCTGCTCCCCCGGCACCGGTCATCTTCGCGGAACGGGGGTCGACGTCCTCGACACCCCGGATCGTCGACCGCTGGCGGCGGTGGCGGCGGGTCGTGCTCGTCGTCGGCATCGTGCTGTTGACGGCGATCCTGCTGGGGGTCGTCGCAAGTCAGGACCGCCGTGGCTTCCTCGATCCGGCCGGCGTCGACCCCACCGGGGCCCGGGCGGTGGTTCGCCTGCTCGAGGCTGAGGGCGTCGCGGTCGACGACGTCCGCACGCTCGACCAGGCTGTGGCTTCCGCCGCGCCAGGGACGACGGTGCTCGTCACGATCCCCGACCTTCTCCCTCCGGATCGGGCGCGCCGGCTCATCGGTACCGGTGCCGACATCGTGCTCGTCGCGCCGTCCGACGCGGTCTCGGTGTACGACGACGACATCGCCGTCGACTCGCACCGTGCCCCCGAAGTGATCGGCCCGGACTGCGAGCTGGCCGAGGCGGAACGCGCGGGCGAGGCTCTGGTCGGCGGCACGTCCTACCAGGCACCGGAATCGGCGCGGTCGTGCTACCCGGACGGCGGCGCGGGCTCCCTGATCGTGATGACCCGGTCCGGCGACGCGCGGCTGACGGTACTCGGCAACGCCGACCCCTTGACCAACCAGCATCTCGACGAGGACGGGAACGCCTCGCTGGTCCTCGGACTGCTGGGCAGGCACTCGCGGCTGGTCTGGTACCGGCCGAGCCTCGAATCGCTCCCTGGCGGCGCGGGTGTCCCGATCAGCGACCTGCTTCCGGACTGGGTGGTCCCCGCCGCATGGCAACTGGGGATCGCGGTCGCGCTGGCGGCAGTGTGGCGGGCCCGTCGACTCGGACCGCTCGTCACCGAGCCGCTTCCCGTGGTGGTCCGGGGCACCGAGACGACCGAGGGGCGCGCCCGCCTCTACCGGCGCGGCCGGGCCCGCGACCACGCCGCTGCCACCCTGCGCGACGCCACTCTGGCGCGGCTGCGTGGGCGTCTCGGCCTTCCGCCGGACGCCGGGCCGGCGGTCGTCTCCGAGGCCGCGGCGGCCCGCGCCGGTCGGCAGCCGTCCGAGGTCGCGGCGATACTGGCCGGGCCCGCCCCTGCGGACGACGCGGCACTGGTCCGGCTCGCCGACATGCTGGATGCCCTGGAGCAGGAGGTAGTCACGCCATGACGTCCCCGGTGACCGACCCGGTGGCCGCCGATGCTGCCCGCGCCGCCCTCGTCGACCTGCGCCGCGAGGTCGCCAAGGCCGTCGTCGGGCAGGACTCCGTGGTCACGGGCCTGGTGATCGCGCTGCTGTGCCGCGGGCACGTGCTGCTCGAGGGTGTGCCCGGCGTGGCGAAGACCCTGTTGGTCAGGGCGCTCGCCGCGGCCCTCGATGTCCAGACCAAGCGGGTGCAGTTCACACCCGACCTGATGCCCGGGGACGTCACCGGTTCGCTGGTCTACGACGCACGCACGGCCGAGTTCTCGTTCGCACCCGGACCGGTGTTCACGAACCTGCTGCTGGCCGACGAGATCAACCGAACCCCGCCGAAGACGCAGGCGGCCCTGCTGGAGGCGATGGAAGAGCGCCAGGTCTCGGTGGAGGGCGCACCTCGACCGTTGCCGGACCCGTTCGTCGTCGCCGCCACGCAGAACCCGATCGAGTACGAGGGCACCTATCCGCTGCCGGAGGCGCAGCTCGACCGCTTCCTGCTCAAGCTCACCGTCGCGGTTCCCGACCGCGAGGACGAGATCACGGTGCTTCGGCGACATGCCGGCGGCTTCGACCCGCGTGACCTTGCTTCTGCCGGCGTAGGCCAGGTGGCCGGTCCGGCCGACCTGACCGCCGGGCGGGTCGCGGTGGGAGGGGTACGGACCGGACCTGACGTGCTGGGCTACGTCGTCGACGTGGTCCGGGCCACCCGCTCCTCGCCGTCCCTCCAGCTCGGCGTGTCGCCGCGCGGCGCGACCGCGCTGCTCGCCACCAGCCGGGCATGGGCGTGGCTGTCCGGCCGCGACTACGTCACACCGGACGACGTGAAGGCACTGGCCCGGCCCAGCTTGCGCCATCGCGTGACGCTCCGGCCGGAGGCGGAACTCGAGGGCGTGACTGCCGACTCGGTGCTGGACACCGTGCTGTCCACCGTCCCGGTTCCGCGCTGATGGCCGGCGAAGGGACCCGCGAACCGTGGTGCTGACCGGCCGTACCGCACTGCTGGCGCTGCTCGGTGCCGGCGTGGTCGCGCTGGTGGCGCCCTCGGCCACCGGCGTCGTGGTCGTCACGACCGTCGTCCTGGTCCTCGTCGTGCTCGACGCGGCACTTGCCGGACCGGTCCGATCCCTGCGGATATCCCGCACCGGTGACCGCGCCGTACGGCTCGGCGAGACGGCGCGAGTCGAGCTACAGGTGTCGAACGACGAACGGCGCGTGCGCGGCGTCGTACGTGACGCCTGGCCGCCGTCGGCAGGCGTCAGCGGGGAGCGCGCCGCGCTGGACGTCGGACCGGGTGAGCGGCAACTGATCGAGGTGTCCCTGAGGCCCACGCGGCGTGGCGACCGGCCCGCCGATGTGGTCACCGTGCGAAGCGTCGGGCCGCTGGGGCTGGCCGGCCGGCAGGGATCACACTCCGTGCCGTGGACGCTGCGCGTCCTGCCGCCGTTCCGGTCGCGCCGTCACCTTCCTTCGCGGCTGGCCCGGTTGCGCGAACTCGACGGGCGGTCGGCGGTGCGGATCCGCGGTGCGGGAACCGAGTTCGACTCGCTGCGCGAGTACGTCGTGGGCGACGACACCCGCTCGATCGATTGGCGCGCGACGGCACGAGGCGGTGGCGTCGTCGTGCGGACGTGGCGGCCCGAGCGCGACCGGCACGTCCTGATCGTCCTCGACACCGGCCGGACGTCGGCCGGACGGGTCGGCGACGCGCCGCGCCTCGACGCGGCCATGGACGCCGCGCTGTTGCTGGCGGCGCTGGCGACGCGGGCCGGGGACCGGGTCGATCTGCTCGCGTTCGACCGCCGTCCGCGGGCCAGCGTCGCACGGTCGTCGCCGACGGAGATCCTGCCTCGGTTCGTCGACGCCATGGCTCGGCTCGAGCCCGAACTGCTCGAGACCGACTTCCGCGCCCTGGCCGTCGAGGTCTTGCAGCGGGCCGGGCGCCACTCGCTGGTCGTGCTGGTAACGGGCCTGGACGCCGGCCCGGTCGAGGAGGGGTTGCTCCCCGTTCTCGGCCGGCTCACCCATCGGCATACCGTGCTGGTCGCCGCCGTCGCCGATCCGCGCGTCGCGGAGATGGCCGCGGCCCGCGGCGACACGCAGGCCGTGTACGGCGCCGCCGCAGCCGAGCGCGACCGGGCCGGGCGGTTCCGCGTCTCCCGCCTGCTCGAACGTCACGGCGCCCATGTCGTGGACGCACCGCCGGACGAGCTCGCACCCGCCGTCGCCGACGCCTACCTGTCGCTCAAGGCCGCCGGCAAACTCTAAGCCCCACTCAGTTGCCCGTTGATCACGTTCACCACCTTCGTGGACCGTTCACCAGGGTCCAGACCCTGGTGAACGGTCCACCAGCCTGGTGAAGCTGTCACCGGCTCCCGTCCACAGGCGCGTCGACCAGGTCCGGATATCCACCGATCGGCCGGCAGGCACGGCGATTCCGCACCGCAGCGGCGACGCTTCGGCCCATGGATGTGACCTTCACCGCGATTGCCGCTTCGCAGGGCGGTGTCGTCATGCGATCCCAGGCGCTCGCTGCTGGCTACACCGAGGTTGAGATCAAGCGTCGGCGACGTCGGGGGCAGTGGGTGGCGATCCGCCGAGGTGCATACGTCGACCGCGTTTCGCTCGCCGCGATGACCCCAGACCAGCTCCACCTGGCGATGATCCATGCGGTCGTCCGGAGCCTCGACAGGCCCGCCGTGGTCAGTCACACCTCGGCGGCCGTACTTCGCGGGCTGCCGTCCTGGGGCCTGGACCTGTCTGAAGTCCACGTGACCCGCGGCGACCTCCACTCCCCGAGAATCGAGGGCGGCGTCCATCACCATGCCGGCGAATTGCGATCCGACGACGTCGAGCAGATCGACGGAATCTGGGTGACCTCCGCCGCGCGCACCGCGATCGACACGGCCCGCGTTGCCGGGTTCGAGGCCGCCGTGGTGGTTGCTGACGCGCTGCTTCACCGCGGTCTGGTCGACAAGGGCATCATCCTGGACCGACTCGAATCGATGCGCGACTGGCCGGGCACGTGCAATGCCGGGCGGGTGGCGGAGTTCGCCGATGGCCGGTCCGAGAGCGTGGGCGAGTCGCGCAGCCGCGTCGCGTTCGAGTTGGTCGGGCTTCCTCGGCCGGACCTCCAGCGGCTGATCACGACTGCGGATGGACGAATCGTCGGGCGGTCGGACTTCGTGTTCGACGAGTTCTGGACGATCGGTGAGTTCGACGGCCGGGTCAAGTACGGCCGATTGCTGCGGCCGGGTGAGGATCCCGGGGACGTCGTCTGGCGCGAGAAGCAGCGCGAGGATCGGATGCGTGACCTCGGCTACGAGGTCGCGCGAGTCATCTGGTCCGATCTGTCCCACCGGCCCGCGATTGCCGAGCGGTTCCGTGCCGCATTCGCCCGGGCGCGTCGGAGACGGGCCGTCCTCGTCTAGACGGACCGCTGCGAGCGCCAGGTGCCGTCGCAGACCTCGGACTTCACCAGGATTGTGGACCGTTCACCAGGGTCCGGCGCCTGGTGAACGGTCCACCAGGGTGGTGAACGTGATCAACGGACAACGCCGGATTCGGTCACGCGGAGGTGGGCAGCACGTCGCCGCGGTCCCCGGCGCCGATGTCACCGGTCTCCCCCGCCAGGGCCGCCCGCCGGCCGTAGGTCCAGACGTAGGCGAGAAACGCGACCAGGGCCACGACCCCGATGCCGACGCGCGCCCACGTCGGCAGCCCGGACGGCGTCACGAATGCCTCGATCACTCCCGAGATGAGCAGCACGCCGGTCAGTCCGATTGCCATGCCGACGGCGGCCCTGCCCTGCTCGGCCAGGGCGTCCCCGCGTGATCGCGGGCCGGGATCGATCACCGTCCAGCCCAGTCGGAGCCCGGCTCCGGCCGCCACGAAGACGGCGGTGAGCTCGAGCAGCCCGTGCGGCGTGATCAGGCCGAAGAAGATCTCCAGCCGACCGTGGGCCGCCATCAAGCCGGCCGCCACTGCCACGTTCGCGGCGTTCGTCAGCAGGATGAAGATCACCGGCAGGCCCAGGAAGACGCCGAGGACGAGCGCACCGGCGGCGACCCATGCGTTGTTGGTCCACACCTGCGCTGCGAAGGAGCCGGCCGGATTCGCCGAGTAGTAGTCCTCGAAGTCCTGTTCGACTAGCTGGCGGATCTCGTCAGGCGCGCCGAGGCTCGCCTGCACCGCTGGCGTCACGGCGACCCACCATCCCAGCAGCGTCGAGACCGCCACGAATGCCAGCGCCGTGGGCACCCACCATCGCCGGGATCGGTAGACCGCGGCCGGAAAGGCACGGGTGATGAAGCGCACGACCTCCCCCCAACCGGGATCCGGGGAACCGGCGATCGCGGTTCGCCCGCGCGCGACGAGGCCCGACAGACGCGCCAGCACGGCGGCGTCGGGAGCCGATGACCGAACCGTCGACAGGTGGGTGGACGTCCGCCGGTAGAGGGCGACCAGCTCGTCGGCCTCAGGCCCGGACAGCCGGCCGCGACGGCGGGACAGCGAGTCCAGACGGTCCCACTCGGCCTGGTGCGCGGCCACGAACGCATCCAGGTCCACGACTGGCAGACTAAGCCAGCGTGAGCGAGCTGGTGACCGGCGAGGCCGTGCCGCTCGAACTGCGCCTGGCCAAGCTTCCGTCGCGCGCACTGGCGATCACCATCGACCTGACCCTGCTGTTCGTCGCCGTTATTCCGCTGAGCATCGTGATCTCCGCCGTCGTCTCGACGGTCGATGCCGCACTCGGCGCGGCGCTCAGCCTGGTCGGATTCGTGGCCTTGTTCGTGGGCGTACCGACCCTGGTCGAGACGCTCACCCGCGGACGATCCCTCGGAAAGCTCGCCCTCGGCCTCCGCGTCGTTCGCGACGACGGCGGCCCGGTGCGGTTCCGACACGCGCTGACCAGGGCGCTGGCCGGAGTCTTCGTCGACTTCCTCTTCACCCTCGGCGTCGGCGCCGTGATCTGCTCGTTGCTCAACGAGCGCGGCAAGCGAGTGGGTGACATCCTGGCCGGGACGGTCGTGGTCCGTGAGCGCGTGCCGTCGACGGCGGGCCCGCTTCCGGCGATTCCGCCACCGTTGGTGGAGTGGGCGACGACGCTCGAGCTGTCACGCCTGCCCGCCGACGTCGCGCTGGCGGCCCGCGGCTTCCTCACCCGCTACAACGAACTCTCGCCGGGAGTGCGCGACCGGATGGGTGCTGAGCTCGCGACCGCGATCGCGAGAGCGGTCACGCCGCCGGCCCCGCGGGGCACGCCCGCGTGGGCATATCTGACCGCTGTCCTGGGCGAGCGCAACCGGCGCGAGTCGCAGCGGTTCGCCGATGCGACCCGCACCGGAAGGGATCCCGTGCCGTCGCGACCGCCGGTCGGCACAACGTCACCACCGGCCGGACCGCCGCAGGCCCCGAACCCACCTCGGGAGGGCTTCACCCCTCCCGAGTGAACGTCAGTAGCGATAGTGGTCGCTCTTGTAAGGCCCGACGACCGGCACGCCGAGGTAGTCCGCCTGCTGCTGGGTCAGCTCGGTGAGCTGGACGCCGAGGGCGGGCAGATGCAGGCGCGCCACCATCTCGTCCAGCTCCTTGGACAGGGTGTACACCCCTACCGGGTAGTCAGCCGCCTTCGTGAACAGCTCGATCTGGGCGAGCACCTGGTTGGTGAACGAGTTCGACATGACGAAAGAGGGATGCCCGGTGGCGTTGCCCAGGTTCATCAGCCTGCCTTCGGACAGCACGATCACACTGTGCCCGTCCGGGAAGGACCATTCGTGGACCTGCGGCTTGACCTCGACCTTCTCGATGCCGGGGATCTTGGCCAGCCCGGCCATGTCGATCTCGTCGTCGAAGTGGCCGATGTTGCCGAGGATCGCCTGGTGCTTCATCCGGCCCATCTGATCGGCGGTCACCACGTCGCGGCACCCGGTCGCGGTGATGACGATGTCGGCCCGGTCGATCACGGCGTCGAGCGTGGTGACCTCGTAGCCGTCCATCGCGGCCTGCAGCGCGCAGATCGGATCGATCTCGGTGACGACGACCCGCGCGCCCTGGCCCCGCAGCGACTCCGCGCACCCCTTGCCGACGTCGCCGTAGCCGCAGACCACCGCGACCTTGCCGCCGATGAGGACGTCGGTGGCCCGGTTGATGCCGTCGATGAGGGAGTGGCGGCAGCCGTACCTGTTGTCGAACTTCGACTTGGTGACCGAGTCGTTGACGTTGATCGCCGGGAACAGCAGGGTGCGGTCGCGGTGCATCTCGTACAACCGGTGCACGCCGGTCGTGGTCTCCTCCGTGACACCCCTGATCTGCTCGGCAACAGCAGTCCAGCGCCGGGGATCCTCGGACAGCGAGCGGGCCAGCGCGGCCAGGACGACCCGTAACTCGGGCGGGTCGGTCGACGTCGCCTCTGGTACAGATCCGGCCTTCTCGAACTCGACCCCCTTGTGGACGAGCAGGGTGGCGTCGCCCCCATCGTCGAGCAGCATGTTCGGCCCGTCCCCGTCAGGCCAGAGCAGCGCCTGCTCGGTGCACCACCAGTACTCCTCGAGCGTCTCTCCCTTCCAGGCGAACACCGGCACGCCTCGCGGCGCGTCCGGAGCGCCGTCGGGACCGACGACGACCGCAGCAGCGGCGTGGTCCTGCGTCGAGAAGATGTTGCAGGAGGCCCAGCGCACCTGCGCACCCAACGCCACCAGCGTCTCGATCAGCACGGCCGTCTGGACGGTCATGTGCAGCGAGCCGGTGATACGTGCACCGGCCAGTGGCTGCGC
>DASUYL010000072.1:0-9785 GCA_036377395.1 Jiangellaceae bacterium | reverse complement strand
ACCAGCAGGTGTTCGGTGGACACGTACTCGTCGTCGAGCTCGCGTGCGACCTCGCCGGCGTGCGAGAGAACCGAGTAGGTCGCCCTGGCGAGCCCAGGGGCCGCGACCGTCGACCCCGAGGCGGCCGGTAGCGCCGCGACCTCGCCGTCGACGTCACGACGGACGGCCGCCGCGTCGGCACCGGCCGCCTCCAGCAAGGGTGCGGTCAGCCCGCCGGACTGGCTGAGCAGTGCCCGCAACAGATGTACCGGTTCGACCGCGGGGTTGCCGGCGGTCGCCGCGCCGCGAACCGCGACGGACAGCGCCTCCTGTGCCTTGGTGGTGAGCTGATCGTTCATCGTTCTCCTGGTGTAGCGCGTGGATTCACTCTGTCCAACATCGTGAAAGTTGAGCCTGTTCCGCTCAACTCTGCCTCAATACACTCGCAGCCGCAACCGTGACTCGACGGTGCCGACGGTGGTGACAGGGTGGCCGCATGGCCCGCCGTGATCTCCTTGCCGCCCTGACGGCAGTCGTAGGGCCGGCCCACGTGCTCACCGACGACGCCGTCACCCAGGGCTACCGGACGGACTGGACCGGACGCTGGGAAGGTCGTACCACCGCCGTCGTCCGGCCGGCATCGACCGCCGAGGTGTCCGCCGTCGTCCGCACCTGCTTCGACGCCGGTGTTCCGCTCGTGCCCCAGGGGGGCAACACCGGCCTGGTCGGAGCATCGATCCCGCACGACGGCGAGATCCTGCTCAGTCTGCGGCGGCTCGACACCATCGAGCGGGTCGACCCGGTCGGGCGAACGCTCGCCGCCGGCGCGGGCGTGACCCTCGCCGCCGCCCAGGCCGCCGCCGACCACGAGGGGCTCGTGCTCGGCGTCGACCTCGCGGCGCGCGAGTCCGCGACGCTGGGGGGAGCCGTCGCCACGAATGCCGGCGGCCTGCGAGTGGTCAGGCACGGCACGACCCGGACGCAACTGCTGGGGATCGAGGCGGTGCTGGCCGACGGATCGGTGCTGCGCCGATGGACCGGACTGGTCAAGGACAATGTCGGATACGACCTCGTCGGGCTGCTGGCCGGCAGCGAGGGGACCTTGGGCGTGGTGACCCGCGTGCTGATGCGGCTGATGTCGCCGCCGGCCCACGTCCACGTGGTCCTGGCCGGTGTGGCCTCGCTGGCAGCGGCGGCCGAGGTACTCGCCGGCATGCGACGCTCCCGGCTCACCGTCGAGGCCGCGGAGTACTTCCATGCCGACGGACTCGACCTCGTTCGGTCCCGCCTGGGGTTGCGGGCGCCCTTCGACGGCGACCACCCCACCTACCTGCTCGTCGAGACCTCCGGCGGGACCGAGGCGGACGTGATCGACGTGATCAGCGGGCTCGGCTCAGTGGTGGGCGACGCGACGATCGAGGCAGGGCCGGGCCGCAGGCTGTGGGCGTACCGCGAGGGGCACACCGAGGCGGTCAACGCGGCAGCCGTGTCCGTCGGCATTGCACCGCTGAAGTTCGACGTGGCGGTGCCGCCCGGCCGCCACGGTGCCTTCGAGGCCGCCTTGCGGGACCGGATTCGCGCGCGGTTCCCGGCGGTCCAGGTGGTGACGTTCGGTCACCTGGCCGAGGGCAACTCCCACGTCAACGTGCTCGGGCTCGCGGGCGAGCACGCCGACCAGGCGACCGATCTGGTCCTGCGGCTCGTCGTCGACCATGGCGGCAGCATCAGCGCCGAGCACGGTGTCGGCCGGGCCAAGCAGCCGTGGTTGCCACTGGCGCGCACGCCCGTCGACATCGCGACGATGCAGGCGATCAAGCGTGCCCTCGATCCCGCTGGCATCCTCTCCCCCGGCGTCCTTCTGCCCCCTCCGCCCGCCGGCCGTTGATCACGTTCACCACCCTGGCGGACCGTTCACCAGGCGCCGGACCCTGGTGAAGGGTCCACGAGCCTGGTGAAGTGACCATCGCGCGAATACCGTCGTCGACCGCACCCTCGCACAGGAGGTCCTCATGCTCGAGCTCAGTACCGAGGCGGCCACTCTCGCCGGCATCCTGATGCTGGCCGTGGTGACCATCGAGTCCGGCGGCTGGTTCCTCACCAGGGTCGCGACGGGAGCCGTGCCCACCACGGAGTTCCAGCGGTCCTTCGCCCGGGCCGGTCACGGGATGGCGGGCACGCTGGTCACGCTGGGTCTGGTCGGGGTGATACTGACCGATGCCACGACGCTCGACGGCTTCGCCGGCTGGGTGGCGCGCACCGGCGTCCCGCTGGCAGCGATCCTCATGCCCGCCGGCTTCTTCCTGTCCTCGACCGGAGCAGGCCGCACCGAACCGAACCGGTTGGTCTGGCTGGTCTGGCTCGGCGCGCTCTTCCTCGCAGCCGGCGCGATCACCCTCGGTATCGGCCTGCTCACTGCCTGAGCGGGCCGTGCGTCAGGTGAGCATGCGGCGCGACGGCCAGCGGCTCAGCGTGGGCGGCACGACCTGAGCGGCGAGCCACGAGTACTCGGCGCTCAGCTCGGCCAGCCGGTTCCGCAGTGCGTCGACCTCGGCCTCGAGCTCGAGGATGCGCTTGATGCCGGCCAGGTTGACGCCCTCGTCCTGGGACAGTCGCTGGACCTCGCGCAGCAGCTCGATGTCGCGCAACGAGTAGCGGCGGCCGCCGCCGCCCGACCGACCGGGCGAGACCAGCCCGAGCCGGTCGTACTGTCGCAGCGTCTGCGGGTGCATGCCGGCCATCTCGGCCGCCACCGAGATCACGTAGAGGGGCTCGTCGTCGCGTACCAGCCGGGCCGCGCCGGACACGGTCACGACGAAACGGCTACCGGAGTCCATGATCAGCCGCTCTTCTGCACCGTGCGCATGAGGTCGGCACGGACGTCGTCGCCGGACGTGACGTCCTGGAAGGTCTCCAGCGCCTCCTTGGCCTTGCCGTCGACCCGCTGTGGCACCATCACCTCGACGCTGACCAGCAGGTCACCGCGCGTGCCGTCGGGCCGGCTCGCCCCTCGACCACGGACCCGGAAGGTGCGCCCGTTCGGCGTGCCCGGAGGCAGCTTCAGCGTCACCGGCAGGCCATTGAGCGTCGGCACCTTGATCTCCGCGCCGAGCGCGGCCTCCGGGAAGGTCACCGGAACCGTCACCGTCAGGTGCTCGTTGCGCCGCCCGAAGACCGGGTGCGGCGAGACGTGGACGATGACGTACAGGTCGCCCGCCGGCCCGCCGCGCTCGCCCGGGGCGCCCTTCCCCTTGAGGCGGATCCGCTGCCGGTCGCGAACACCGGCGGGGATGCGCACCTGCATGACCCGGCTCGTGGTACCCCGTCCGGAACCGTGGCAGACCGGACAGGGGTCGTCGACGATGAGGCCCCTGCCCTTGCAGTCCCGGCACGGCTCGGACAGCGAGAAGCGACCTGCGTTGGTACTCGTGTGCCCGGTCCCGGAGCACGTGGGACACACGCGCGGGACCGTTCCGGCGCGGGCACCGGTGCCGGCGCACGCCGTGCAGGCGGATGCGCTGGTCATGCGCAGCGGGACCGTGACACCGTCGACCGCCTCCCGGAAGCCGATGGTGACCTCGCTCTCGACGTCGGCACCCCGGCGGGCCTGGGTGCTACGGCTGCGTTGGCCGAACAGCCCACCGAACACATCACCGATGCCCCCGCCGCCCGGGGTGTCAGAGGTACCGCCGAACAGGTCGCCGAGGTCGAAGTTGAACGAGCCGCCCGACCCACCGCCACCAGTCGGGACGCGGAATCCGCTCCCGAACAGCGAGCGGGCCTCGTCATACTCCTTGCGCCGCTCCGGGTTGGACAGCACGGAGTACGCCTCGGAGACCTCCTTGAACCGGGTCTCGGCCGCCTTGTCCGAAGCGTTGCGGTCGGGATGGAGGTCACGGGCGAGGGTCCGGTATGCCTTCTTCACCGTGGCGGCGTCGGCGTCCTTGGGGACGCCGAGGATCTTGTAGTAGTCCTTCTCGAGCCAGTCCTTCGTGCTCATCGGCGCCCCTCCTTCCCCTATGGTCGGTCAGTCGTCAGTGTCGCCCGTGGCCGGCTCGTCCGCATCCGCGGTGTTCGGCAGTGCTTCGGTGGGTTCGGCCACCGCGACCCGGGCCGCCCGGATCACCCGGTCGCCGAACCGGTATCCGGGCATGAGCACGCGAGTACACGTGGGCACGGTGACCTCGTCCGAGTACTCGTGCATGAGCGCCTCGTGCACGGTCGGGTCGAAGACGTCGCCCGGCTCACCGAAGCGTTCCAGTCCGAGCTTGGCCGTGGCCGCTTCGAGCGCCTCACCCACGGACCGGAAGGCGCCGTTGAGATCGCCGTGGTCACGCGCCCTGCCGATGTCGTCGAGCACACCGAGGAGCTCACCGAGCGCTGACGCCACCGCGGTCTCGCGGACGAGCTCCCGATCGCGCTCGACCCGCCGCCGGTAGTTGACGTACTCGGCCTGCAGGCGGCGGAGGTCGTCGAGCCGCTCGGCCGCCTCGGTGCGAGCCGCGAGAAGAGCATCGGCCGTGTCGACGTGGTCCTCCGCTGCGGGCGCCGGCGCTGAGGGAGCCGCGGCCGGGCCCGGATCTCTCAGCTCACCGGTCTCCGGGTCGAGGCGGCGGCGGTCCCTGACCACAGGGCCGACCGGTTCGTCGGCCCCGCGGTGCCGGTCTCGATCCGTCACTTTTCGCCCTTCTCCTCGTCGACGATCTCGGCTTCCACGACGTCCTCGTCGGCACCGGACGCGTCGCCGGCTGCACCGGTGTCACCGTCCGCGCTCGCGGACGATTCGCCCGACGGTCCCTCGCCGGCGGCGCCCGACGGCGTTGCGGTGGCGTACATTGCCGCACCCAGCGCCTGGCTCGTGGTGGCGAGGCGTTCGGTACCGGACTTGATCGCAGCGTCGTCGTTGCCCTCGAGCGCCTTCTTCAGGTCGGCGAGCGCCGAGTCGACGTCGGAGCGGACCTCGGCGGACAGAGTGCCGACCTTCTCGGCGTTGTCGCCCAGGAACTTCTCGGTCTGGTAGACCAGCCCCTCGGCCTGGTTGCGCGTCTCGGCTGCCTCGCGTCGCCGGTGGTCTTCCTCGGCGTACTGCTCGGCCTCGCGCATCATCCGCTCGATCTCCTCCTTGGGAAGGGACGAGCCGCCGGTGACGGTCATCGACTGCTCCTTGCCCGTGCCCAGGTCCTTGGCGGAGACGTGCATGATGCCGTTGGCGTCGATGTCGAAGGTCACCTCGATCTGGGGGACGCCGCGCGGCGCCGCCGGCAGTCCGGTCAGCTCGAAGTTGCCCAGCGACTTGTTGGTCCGGGCCATTTCCCGCTCACCCTGGTAGACCTGGATCATCACCGAGGGCTGGTTGTCGTCGGCGGTGGTGAAAACCTCCGAGCGCTTGGTCGGAATCGTGGTGTTGCGCTCGATGATCTTCGTCATCACTCCACCCTTGGTCTCGATACCCAGGGAGAGCGGGGTGACGTCGAGCAGGAGGACGTCCTTGACCTCACCGCGGAGGACGCCGGCCTGCAGGCTCGCACCGACCGCGACGACCTCGTCGGGGTTGACGCCCTTGTTGGGCTCCTTGCCACCGGTCAACTGGCGGACGAGGTCGACCACGGCGGGCATCCGCGTGGAACCGCCGACGAGCACCACGTGGTCGATCGCCGCGACGGAGATGCCGGCGTCGTGGATGACCTGCTCGAAGGGTGCCTTGCAGCGGCCCAGCAGGTCGGTGGTCATCTGCTCGAACTGGGCGCGGGACAGGCCCTCGTCGACGTGCACCGGGTTCTTGTCGGCGTCCTGCGCGATGTAGGGCAGCGAGATCGACGTCTGCGTGCTGGACGACAGCTCGATCTTGGCCCGCTCGGCCGCCTCCCGGACACGCTGCATTGCGATCTTGTCCTTGGCCAGGTCGATGCCGTGGCTGGCCCGCACCCGGTCGACCAGCCAGTCGACGATCTTCTGGTCCCAGTCGTCGCCGCCGAGGTGGTTGTCGCCGTTCGTGGCCTTCACCTCGACCACGCCCTCGCCGATCTCGAGCAGGGACACGTCGAACGTTCCACCGCCCAGGTCGAACACCAGGATGGTCTGGTCCTTCTCACCCTTGTCCAAGCCGTACGCGAGCGCGGCCGCGGTCGGCTCGTTGACGATGCGCAGCACGTTGAGGCCGGCGATCTCGCCGGCCTCCTTGGTGGCCTGGCGCTGGGCGTCGTTGAAGTACGCCGGGGTGGTGACGACCGCGTCGGTGATGGTCTCGCCGAGGTAGGCCTCGGCGTCTCGCTTGAGCTTCTGCAGCACGAATGCGGAGATCTGCTGCGGAGTGAAGGTCTTGCCGTCAATCTCACGCTTCCAGTCCGAGCCCATCTCGCGCTTGACCGAACGGATGGTGCGGTCGACGTTGGTGACCGCCTGCCGCTTCGCGACCTCACCGACGAGGATCTCGCCGTTCTTCGCGAACGCGACCACCGACGGCGTAGTCCGCGATCCCTCGGCGTTCGCGATGACGGTGGGCTCGCCACCTTCCAAGACGGCGACGACGGAGTTCGTCGTCCCGAGGTCGATGCCTACGGCTCGTGCCATGATGTGTTCCCTCCGAAGAGACGTCTTCTCGATTGAGCGACTCAGGCTCAAGTATTGCCGGTCGCGGCTGGCTGTCAACTTCACCTTGAGTCGATCAGGCTCAACTCTATCCGGCTCAACGTGCGCGGGCTGACGCACATTCCCATCCAGGACGACCGGCCCCCTACCCTGGTTCTGTGCTGCGGAAGATGCGCGATGCCAGCGGCGGGCCGAACGTCCGGGTCCGCCTGGTCGCGCTCCTCGCCGCCGTGGGTCTGCTGGTGGTCACCGCTCCGGTGGTCGTGCCGCTGGTCCGCTGGATCGCCGACCTCGTGTGGTGAGTGCTCCCGAGCCCGCCACGACGATCACGCTGCGGGCGCCGTCACGCCGGCTGCTGGGCGTGGACGCCGCCAGGGGACTCGCCCTCATCGGGATGATGGCCATCCACATCCTGCCGATGCTCGCGGCAGCCGGCTCGGTCAACCTGGCGTACCGGATCGCGAGCGGGCGCTCCGCCGCGTTGTTCGCCGTGCTGGCCGGCGTCGGGCTCGCACTGGCCAGCGGTGGGACGACGCCGCCGCGTGGTCGCCGGCTCGCCGCCGCGGCCGCAGGCACACTGGCTCGGGGAGGGGTTCTGCTGCTCGTCGGGCTCGAGCTCGGCGGGCTGGGCTCCGGTGTCGCGGTGATCCTGGTGTTCTACGCGCTGCTGTTCGTCGTGGCGGTGCCGTTCCTGAGTCTCTCGGCGAAGGTTCTGCTTCCGCTCGCGGCCGCGTGGGCAGTACTGGCGCCGATGCTCAGCCAGGCGGCCCGGCGGTTCATGCCGACACAGTCGTTCGCCTCCCCGGCACCACCGGCGCTCGCGGACCCCGTCGACCTGCTCCGCGAGGTCGCGGTCACCGGGTACTACCCCGTGCTCACCTGGACCGCCTACCTGCTCGCCGGCCTGGGCATCGGCCGCCTCGCGCTCGGCAACCTGCGGATCCAGCGCACCATCCTGCTCGCGGGTGCGGTACTCGTCGCCGGCGCCTGGCTCGCGTCGTGGTGGCTGTTGCACCCATTAGGCGGACTGCAGGAGCTGGAGGCCGCCGGAGCGCCGGGTACGCCCCTTGAGGGTCGCGACGTCGAGACCGCGGTGACGACGTCGTTCTACGGCACGACACCGACGTCGACGTGGTGGTGGCTGGCGGTCGCCGCACCACATTCCGGATCCTCGTTCGACCTCCTGCACACGATCGGCACGTCGGCCGTGGTGCTCGGCGCGATGCTGCTGCTCGCCAGGGTGGCGGCGCCGGTGCTGCTGCCGTTCGCCGCGATCGGCAGCATGACGTTGACGCTGTACACGCTGCACGTCGTGCTGCTCGCGACAGTGCTCCCCCGCACGGTTCCCGATGCGTTCCTCTGGCACGTGCTGATCGCGGTGGCCGTCGCCGTGCCGTGGCGTGGCCTGGTCGGCCGTGGCCCGCTCGAGGCAGTCGCGGCGTTCGCGTCACGTTCTGCCGCCGGCCTGGTCACCGACCGCCCCGCCATACGGAGGTGACGAGCGGGACGCCGGGGCGGTAGGCAAGGTGGACGTAGGACGGGGAGTCCAGGACGGCCAGGTCGGCCCGGGCGCCGGGAACGAGCCGACCCACGTCGTTGCGCTGCAACGCCGCCGCGCCGCCGGCCGTGGCCGCCCACAACGCCTCCGCCGGCGTCATCCGCATCTCGCGCACCGCCAGGGCGATGCAGAACGGGATCGACGTCGTGAAGCACGAGCCCGGGTTGCAGTCGCTCGCCAGCGCCACGGTGACACCGGCCCCGATCAGGCGGCGCGCATCGGGATACGGCGAACGGGTCGAGAACTCCACGCCGGGAAGCAGCGTCGCCACGGTGCCGGAAGATGCCAGGGCGTCGACGTCGGCCGCGGACAGGTAGGTGCAGTGGTCGACGCTGGCCGCGCCGAGTTCACAGCCGAGAAGAACACCGGGTCCGCGTCCGAGTTGGTTGGCATGGACCCTCGCTCCGAGGCCCCTCGCCGTCCCCGCCATCAGTACCGCCCTGGCGGCCGCCGCATCGAAGGCGCCTTCCTCACAGAAGACGTCGATCCACCGCGCATAGGGAGCACACGCATCGAGCATCTCGCCGGTGACGGTGTCGACGTACGCGTCCGTGTCGTCGGCGAACTCGGCCGGGACCACGTGGGCACCGAGGAACGTGGTCTCTTCGGTGTGCTGCCGAGCGATCGCGAGCGAACGGGACTCGTCGCGAACCGTCAGGCCGTACCCACTCTTGATCTCGACCGTGGTCGTGCCCTGGCGCCTCATCTCGTTGAGCAGTCGGGCCACGTTGGCGGCCAACTCCTCGTCCGAGGCCGCGCGGGTGGCCGTCACCGTGGTGTGGATACCCCCGGCCTCGTAGCGGCGCCCGGCCATGCGGGCATCGAACTCGGCGGCCCGGTCACCGGCGAAGACGAGGTGGGAGTGACTGTCGACGAAGCCCGGGACGACACAACGCCCGCCGGCGTCGACCCGGCTGTCGGCGGCCGGGGCGCGCCTCGACGGACCCACCCAGGCCACGATGCCGTCGTCGTCGGCCACGAGAGCTGCTCCGGCGATCTCGCCGAGGGCGGATCCGTCCCCGTGCTCCGGTGAGGCCGTGACGAGCAGGCCGATTCCGTCCAGCACGGTCGTAGGCATGCGCTGCCCCTCCTCCGGAACATGCGGGGTCGTCCCCGAGCTGTAAATAGGGATCATCCCCGACTGCGCCCGGACCGCGAGGCGCACAGGCTCGAAGCGACAGAACTGTCCGCGACCCGGGAGCCGCCGTGACCACTCGTCTGTCGGATCGGCCCGGACAGTATGCCGGCCCGTCCGGCGCGAACGACCGCCGCTCGCGTCGGGTGCCCATGCTCGTCCGCGAGGCAGTGCTCATCGCCGCCGCCGCCGCGCTCTACACGTTGGTGCGGGGTCTGGCCAACGACCGTGTCGAAGCCGCCTTCGAGCACGCCGAACAGATCATCTCCTTCGAGCGGTCGGTCGGCCTGTTCGCGGAACCCGCGCTCCAGCAGGCGATCATCGGCAACGGCCCGGTCGTGACCGTGGCCAACGCCGTCTACATTGCCTTCTGGCCGGTCGTCGTGATCACGCTGGTGTGGGTGCTGCTCCGCCGACCGGCGGCCTACCCGCGCTTCCGCAACGCGATCCTCGCCTCGGGTGCGCTGAGCCTGGTGCTCTTCGCGTTCTACCCGCTGGCACCGCCGCGGTTCATGCCCCAGTACGGCT
>DASUYL010000071.1:0-16870 GCA_036377395.1 Jiangellaceae bacterium | reverse complement strand
AGCCACGACGGACCTGACTTGCGACGACCCCCAGCAGGATCGCCGTCAGCAGCACGATGCCGACGACGAGTACGACCCGCCGCCACCGCCTCCAGCGGTCGACGATCCGGGGTGTCGTGGGCGTCGACCCCGGTTCCGCGGAGGTGACCGGTGCCGTCGGAGCAGCCGGCGGAGCGGTCACGACGGCACCGCCGGTCCGGCGCCGGCCGGCGCCGGGGAGCGGGACGGCCGCGTGGCCCGAGCGTCGTCGTCCAGGCGGCGCAGGGCAGCGTCGTCGTCGGCGGTCGCCGACAGGTCCCCGTAGAGCACCCCGTCGAACAGGCGTGCACCGGCCCCGAGGGGGGCGTCGATCGACGGAAGCGCGGTCCCTGCATCGGCGGCCGCCTCGTCGGCCGTGCGGTCCGGCCTCCGGTCGAGCACGCCGCGCTCCTCCAGGCCGGCGATCACGGCGCGGAAGCGCTCGACGACCGCCGCGCGCCAGTCGCCGCGCGCCGCCGCGGCATCGGCGTTGCGACGGTACTCGTCGGCGGTACGCCGTCCCGGTGCGAACAACACGCCGGTGGTGGGTGCCCGGCGCGCCAGCGGGCCCGCTCGGCGCAGGACGAGAACGACGACCAGCACCAGCAGGCCGGCCAGGACGGCTATCCCGATCGGGCCGGAGAGCACGCCTGCCGTGCTCGAGAACAGTTCGCCGAGGAGTTGGAGCACCCACTCGACGACACGCTGGAGCAGCGGGGGTTCGGCGTTGTAGACGGGATCGGTCAGCTCGAGGCGAGCCCGCTCGCGCGCCTCGTCGCGCCCGAGATCGACCGGAACCTCAGCCGGCCACCGCACCCGCACCATCAGGGCCGTGGCGACGTGTACCGGCGTCACGGAGCGCCGGCGTGAGGCGGTGGCGGCGGACCGGCATCCGTGCGGTCGGGGATCGTCACACCGGCGGCCCTGGCCAGGTCGATGTCGAGCCCCTCCCGCCGGATCCGGCGGTCGACGTAGAGGAGCACAGTGGCCGCGGCGGTGAACGGTGCGGTGATGGTGGAGGCCACGATGCCGCCGAGGGCGGTGAGCACGAGCGTCAGGAGGAACTCGCTGTCCGAGGGTTCGTCTCCGATGGCGAAGAACGGCAGCGAGAACGGGACGCTGATCACCTGGGAGATGATCACGACGATCAGCAGCACCAGCAGCAGGATGCCGAAGACCCGCCACCACGATCCCTTCACCAGCTCCGCCGAGCGGCGCAGGGCACCGGCCACCCCGACAGGCCGGGAGGGCTGGCCGGCTGCGGTGGGGGGCGTCGATTCCAGCATCAGAGACGGTCCCGACAGTGCGTAGCGCACGTACAGCCAGATCGACACCGGGACCGCTGCCAGTAGCAGCAGGACCACCAGCGCTGCGGTCGCGCCGCCGTCGGCGCCGCCGGCCCCGAGGGCGACCGCGGCGACGGCGACGGTCAGGAACGGCGCAAGCCAGATGAGGCTGTAGACCAGTGTGAGGAGCAGCAGCCGCGGCAGGCGCCGCCGCGCCGCCTGCCAGGCCTGCCCGGCGGAGCGCCGTTCGCCGAGCACAGCGCGGCTGACGACGATGGTGAGGATGCCGGTGAGGACGACGGTCGCCACCCAGGTGACGGCAGCGACGATCGCCGACGCGCCGAGCAGGCCGGCCACCGCCTCGAAGACCTCCCCGGCGCTGGCCGTCGGTTCCAGCGACTCGAGGGCCGGTGCCCCCCGGAGCAGGAGATAGCCCACGCCCAGGCCGAGCAGTTGGGTCAGCGCGGCGACGATCGCCGACAGGCCGAGCATCGGCCCCGGATTGCGCCGGATCGTCGTGACCGCGCCGTCGAGGATCTCGCCGACACCGAGCGGCCGCAGCGGGATCACGCCGGGCTTGACTGCCGGCGGCGGCGCCCATCCCCAACCGGCGGCCCCTGGTGCGACCGGCGGTGGCTGCTGTCCCCACCCGGGACCGGAGGGCGGTGGCGCCGCCTCCGCAGACGACCGTTCGCCTTCGGGAGGCTGCCCGGGCGCGGTCCAACCGGGCTCCGGCGGCTGCCTGATCGACCAGCCCGGATAGGGCGGCTGGCCGGTGTCGGAGCCCGACGAGTCGTCGCTGGGTCGCTCCCAGCCCGGCGTCTGCGACATCGGCGATCGCTCCAAGGTGCCGGTCGGTTGCCGCGCCATGCCCGACCGACGGTCGCGGGCGCCGCGCGACGCCCTGCCGACGGGTCGGGCACATCGTGTCATGGGCGGAGGCGTGGGTGTACGCCGACCGGCGCCACGTCGCAGTAAGCCGATTTTCACGATTCGACACTCGCAACCCCACAATGGGGTCATGAAAGGACGCGTGCTCATCGTCGACGACGACACCGCGCTGGCCGAGATGCTCGGGATCGTGCTCCGCAACGAGGGATACGAGCCCACGGTGGTGATTCGCGGCGACGAGGTTCTTCCGGTGTTCCGGGAGTTCAAGCCCGATCTGGTGCTGCTCGACCTCATGCTGCCGGGCAAGGACGGAATCGACGTCTGCAAGGAGATCCGGGCCGAGTCCGGTGTGCCGATCGTCATGCTCACCGCCAAGAGCGACACAGTGGACATCGTGGTGGGCCTGGAATCCGGCGCCGACGACTACGTCGTCAAGCCGTTCAAGCCCAAGGAGCTCGTGGCCCGCGTGCGGGCCCGGCTGCGGCGTACCGACGACCCCAAGCCCGAGATGCTGGCGGTCGGCGACCTGGCGATCGACGTCGCCGGCCACTCGGTCAAGCGCGACGGCACGGCGATCCCGCTGACGCCGCTCGAGTTCGACCTGCTCGCCTGCCTCGCGCGGCGGCCGTGGCAGGTGTTCACGCGGGAGGAGCTGCTGGAGAAGGTGTGGGGGTACCGGCACGCGGCCGACACCCGGCTGGTCAACGTCCACGTCCAGCGGTTGCGTTCGAAGGTCGAGCTCGACCCCGAGCGTCCCGAGGTCGTCGTGACCGTTCGCGGTGTCGGCTACAAGGCCGGTCCGGCCTGACGTGACCCACGGCGTCGCCCAGGCCTCGCGCGCTGGCGACCTCCGCCGGCGCGCCGTCGGCCTGCTCACCGGCGCCGGTGAACGGCTGTTGCGGGCCTGGCGCCGGATCGTCGCGGCCTGGCAGCGCTCGATCCAACTGCGGGTGGTCACCGCGACTCTGGCCCTGTCGGTCGTCGTCGTCTCGCTGCTGGGGATGACACTGCTGCGCCAGGTGACCGACGGCCTGCTCAGCCAGCAGCGCGACACCGCGCTCGCCGAGACCACGGCAGGCATCCGAATCGCCCAGAACCAGCTCGACGCCGCCGACGAGGCGGGTTCCACCGCGAGCAACTTGCTGACCCGCCAGATCGTCCGCGACCTCACCTTCCGCGGCGGCGCCGAGGGCAACGCGAACCGTCCCGCCGTCCTGTTGTTCCGCGACAACACGCCGACCTACTCGCGGGACGTCGAACCGAGCAGTGTCCCCCAGCAGCTGCGCGATGCGACCCTGGACAAGAACTCGGTGTTCTGGACCTACACGTTGATCACCTATGACTCGGAACAGGAACCCGAGCGGGCGGCCGAGCCGGGCCTGGCCGCCGGAGGACAGATCCGGACTCCGACGGGTGAGCAGTACGGCCTGTACTACCTGTTCCCCCTGACCGAGCAGGAGCAGACCCTCGACCTGGTCCGAACCGCGCTCGCTACCGCGGGCCTCGTTCTGGTCCTCCTCCTGGGCGCCATCGCCGGGCTGGTGACGCGCCAGGTGGTGACGCCGGTCCGGCTGGCCGCCCAGATCGCCGAGCGCTTCTCGGCCGGCCGGCTCTCCGAGCGGATGGTCGTGAAGAACCACGACGACATCGGCCGGCTGGCCATCAGCTTCAACCAGATGGCGGGCAACCTCCAACGCCAGATCGGACAGCTCGAGGAGCTCTCCCGGGTCCAGCAGCAGTTCGTGTCGGACGTCTCCCATGAGCTGCGAACGCCGCTCACGACGGTCCGGATGGCTGCGGACGTGCTGCACGAGTCACGTGAGGGGTTCGACGATCCCGTCGTCCGCCGGTCGGCCGAGCTCCTGCAGGCCCAACTCGACCGGTTCGAATCCCTCCTCGCCGACCTGCTCGAGATCAGCAGGTTCGACGCGGGCGCCGCGGTCCTCAACGCCGAGCCGGTCGACGTGCGCGACATCGTCCACGCCGTCACCGAGGCGGCTGCTCCGCTTGCCGCGAGCAGGGGGACGGACGTGAGCATCGAGATGCCGTCGACGCCCTGCGTAGCGGAGGTGGATGCGCGCCGGATCGAGCGGGTGCTGCGGAACCTGGTCGTCAACGCGATCGAGCACGGCGAGGGGCGAGGGGTCCAGGTACGCGTGGCCGCGGACGACGACGCCGTCGCGATGGCCGTCCGCGACCATGGTGTCGGCCTCAAGCCGGGTGAGTCCTCCCTGGTCTTCCACCGGTTCTGGCGCGCCGACCCGGCGCGGGCTCGCAGCACCGGCGGAACCGGACTCGGGCTCGCCATCGCCCTGGAGGATGCCCGGCTGCACGGAGGCTGGCTGCAGGCCTGGGGTGAGCCCGGTGGCGGTTCCCTGTTCCGGCTCACGCTGCCGCGTAGCGACTCGGGTGACCTGCGCGCGTCGCCGATCTCGCTGATTCCCGACGACGCGACCGGCAGCGGGCTCGACAGTGTCGGCGGCCCGTACCGCCGGACCGGTCCAGTACCGGCCGAGCCGACCGAGGCGGGTCGACGTGCCTAGGCGGCCCGGAACGGGGGTCGCGCTTGCCCTGGGGGCAGTGCTGGCCGGCTGTGCGGGCATCCCCACCTCCGGAAGCGTTGTCGAGGGTGAAGCCGTCGGCGAGCCGCAACGGCCGGTTCCGGTCCGGTTCGAGGCGAACCCGCCGCTCCCCGGCGCGAGCGAGGAGGGCATCGTCCAGGGCTATCTGGACGCGATGGCGTCTTACCAGCGGGACTACCCCACCGCGCGCGAGTTCCTCGCCCCCGACGCCGCCGCGACCTGGCAACCGGACGACGGGATGACGATCTACACGGCCGGCGCCGAGGCCGCGACCACGGCCCGTGGCCAGGTTCGGCTCACCCTGATCGTTCAGGCGAGAATCACGCCCGAGCTCGGGTACGTCAGGCAGCCCGCGCGCACGACGGAGGACTTCGAGCTGGCCCTCGAACAGGTGGAGGGTGAATGGCGCATCGTGAACCCGCCGACCGGCCTGCTGGTCTCCGACCAGGATTTCGAGAGCGAGTTCCGCGCCTACAACCGCTACTTCTTCGACCCCGAGCTCGAGGTTCTCGTCCCCGATCCGGTCTACCTCCCGGTCCAGGGCAGCGAGACGACGTTGCTCGCCGAGGCGTTGCTGCAGGGGCCGACGGGATGGCTCGCTCCGGCCGTGTACACCGCCTTCCCGGATGGCACCGCGCTCGGGGTCCCCGTCACGCTGGAGGGCGGACGGGCGTCGGTCGAACTCACCGCCGAGGCGATCACCGACACCACGGACGATCGGCGTGCGCTGATGGCAGCCCAGCTGGCCTGGACCCTCGAGCAGGTCGACACCGTCCAGCAGGTGTTGGTGACCTCGGGACGGGTCCCCCTGACCGACGATCGGACGGCGGGGGCGAGCGACTCGTTCGGCCGTTACGACCCCGCGGCGCTTCCCCGGAACCGGGATCTCTACGCCGTGACCGATACCGGCGTCGTCGTCGGGGCTGAGCTCATGCCCGTGCCCGGTCCGCTGGGGGCCCTGCCCAGCATTCGAGTGCTGGCGGCGGACCCGACGACGGCGCGGGCCGCGGTTGTCGACGAGACCGGAACCCAGCTGCTCTGGGCGCCCTTCGACGACGACGCCGCAGCCACGCTGCTGGCGTCCGGCACCGAACTCGTCGCGGCGTCGTGGGACCGGACCGGCCTGGTCTGGGCGGTCGACCGGACTACCGCAGGGTCGCAGGTGCTCGTGGCCCGACCGGACGCCGAGGCCATGACTATTCCGGCGGCCGATTTCGGTGGCCGGCGGATCGACGACCTCGCCGTGTCCTTCGACGGCACCCGGCTGGCCGTCCTCAGCGGTGGCCGGCTGCTTATCGGTGTCGTTCTGCGCGATCCCGAGCAGGGCGGGGCCGTTCGGGTGGAAGGACTGCGGGAGCTCGAGCTCGACGGCAGGACCGTGGACGCGATGGCATGGGCCGGTCCGGTCGAGGTGGCGGTGCTCGCCCGCGACGCCGGGGGCGTGGCGGCGCCGTTCCGGGTCGGCCTGTCGGACCTGGTGCTCCGCCCCGCTGGGGTCGTCCCTGGGGCGGTGTCGCTGGCGGCGACGACCGACCAGGGACCTGTCGTGGGCACCGACGACGGGCAGCTACTCCAGCAGAACGCCACGCTGGGCTGGGTCGAGTTGGGAGCGGCAAGGACGCCGGCCTTTGCGGGCTGACCGCCGAACGGGTCGTCCACAGTTGCGGAGAGGGATGCCGCCGGTCGTCCGGTTTGCTGCACGCTGAGGCATGCGAACGTCACGGTTGGGCCGCGTACGTCGGCTTCTCGCCGATGCCGGCGATCTGGCCTTCGGCAGCGTCTGCGCCGGATGCGAGGCCCGGCCCGGCCTGCTGTGCGATGCCTGCGAGGTGCAGCTGTCCGGTCCGGCGTCGCTGGCCGACCAGCGGCCGGGCGAGCTGCGGGTGGCCGCCATCGCGCACTACGGCGGCGTCGCCAGGTCCGTGCTGCTCGCGCACAAGGAACGCGGCCGGCTGGGTCTGTCGGCGTGTCTCGGCGACGCGCTCGCCGTCGCCGTCGCCGGTCTGCTAGAGGCTCCCGGTGGTTGCCCCCTCTGCTCGCTGCGGGTTGCGCTCGTGCCCGCGCCGTCCGGCCGAGCTGCCGTACGCGCTCGTGGACACGACCCGCTCATGCGCATTGCCCGCCGCGCCGGTGTCGTCCTGCGCCGGGCGGGACACGACTGTGGCGTCGTCCCCGCGTTGCGGCAGCGTCGCCGGATCGCCGACCAGGCCGGACTCGGCCAGGTCGAACGGCGCGAGAACCTCCGCGACGCACTTGCCCTGCGGAGAGCGGCGGTTCCGCTGCTGAAGGAACGCTGTGTCGTGCTCGTCGACGACGTGATGACCACCGGTGCGACGCTCGCCGAGGCCGCCCGGGCGTTGCGTACGGGCTTGGTCGAGCCGTGCGGTGCAGCCGTGGTGGCGGTCGCAGTGTGAGGGCGGCGAACTCTGTCCGGTCCGGCTGTCCGAGTCGGCGGTGAGCAGATACCGTGCCGGTATGGCACCCGTCGCCCACCTCCGCCGACCGACGCGGGGTGTGGTGCCCGGCCGTGGCCGGGGTGCCCACCCGACTGGCTGACCAGACCGGGGAGGTCCCGTGGAGATCGTGCTCAAAGGGCGCCGTACCGAGGTGCCCGAGCGGTTCCGGCGGCATGTGTCCGACAAGCTCGCCAAGCTGGAGCGCTTCGCGCACAAGGTCATCCGGATCGACGTCGAGGTGTCGAGGGAGGCGAATCCGCGCCGCGCCGACGAGTCCGACCGGATCGAGCTGACGGTCCACTCGAAGGGTCCGGTGGTCCGGGCCGAGGCGGCTGCCGACGACCGCTATGCCGCACTCGACCTGGCCGTCGACCGCTTGCTGACCAGGCTGCGCAAGGCCGCCGACCGCCGCCGTGTCCACCACGGCACCCGCACGCCGCTCTCGGTCGCGCGGGCGACGGCCGCCGTCGACGGTGCGAGCTCGGCGACGACCAGCGCGGCGACGACCGGCTCGGTACCAGCCCCGGCCGCGTCCGAGCCGGCCGAGTCGAACCTGTCCGGCGCTGGACCGATGGTGGTGCGGGAGAAGACCCACGTCGCCAAGCCGATGAGCCTCGACCAGGCGCTGTACGAGATGGAACTGGTCGGCCACGATTTCTACCTCTTCGTCGACGCCGACTCGATGATGCCGAGTGTCGTCTACCGACGCCGCGGCTACGACTACGGTGTCATCCACCTCGACGTCTGACCTGCTGCGCTTCCGCGCCGGCGCCTGACAAGGCGATCGGGTTCGGCCCCGCGGGCAGGTGCGCGCCATGTCGGTGCGGGCTGGCACGATCATGTCCGTGCCGTCCGTACGCTCGAGTCTGTCCCGCTCGCAGGCCCGCCGGATCGCCCTGGCCGCCCAGGGCTTCGCCGATCCGCGGCCACTGCGACCCGACCGCCGCGCCCTGCGCCGGGTGTTCGGCCGGGTCGGCATCGTCCAGATCGACTCGGTCAACGTGCTGTGCCGATCGCAGTACCTGCCGATGTACAGCAGGCTCGGCCCTTACCCGCAGGCGATCCTGGACCGTGCGTCCAACCGGGCGCCTCGCCTCCTGTTCGAGTACTGGGCCCACGAGGCGTCACTGGTGCCGGTCCAGCTCCAACCGCTTCTGCGCTGGCGTATGGACACTGCGGCCGAGACCGCGTGGGGCGGTATGCGGCGGATCGCGGTCGAGCAGCCGGAGTTCGTGGCGTGGGTGCTCGACGAGGTCCGCCAACTCGGTCCGGTCACCGCCGGAGAGATCGAGCACGACGCCCCGCGGCCGTCCGGCGACTGGGGCTGGAACTGGTCGCTGGTGAAGCGGGCGCTGGAATACCTGTTCTGGGCCGGTGAGATCACTGCGGCCGGCCGGCGTCGGTTCGAGCGCCTGTACGACCTGCCCGAGCGGGTCCTGCCACCCGAGGTCATCGCAGCGCCGACACCCGCGCCGGACGAGGCGTACCGCGAGCTGGTCCGGGTCGCAGCCCGGGCCCACGGCGTGGGTACCGAGCAGTGCCTGCGCGACTACTTCCGGCTGGGCGTGGCGCCAGCCCGCCGCGCCGTCGGCGAGCTGGTCGAGGCCGGCGAGCTCCTGCCCGTGACGGTCGAGGGCTGGAAGCGCCCGGTCTACCTGCACCGCGACGCCCGGCTGCCGCGGCGGGTGTCGGCCCGGGCGTTGCTCAGCCCGTTCGACTCCCTGGTCTGGGAGCGGGCGCGCACCGAGGCCCTGTTCGGGTTCCGCTTCCGCCTGGAGATCTACGTCCCGCCGGCCGAGCGCGTGTACGGCTACTACGTGCTCCCGTTCCTCCTCGACGACCGCCTGGTGGCCCGCGTCGACCTCAAGGCCGATCGGCAGGCCCGCGTGCTCCGCGTCCAGGCCGCATGGATCGAGCCCGGCGCTCCCGCTGAGACCGCGCAGGAGCTGGCGGCCGAGCTGGTGACGTTGGCGGTCTGGCTCGACCTCGGCGACGTCGTCGTCGGTGGCCGTGGTGACCTCGCCGGTGCCCTCGTCGCGGCGCTCCCGTCGGTCGCCTGACGACCTGGTTCAGCGAGGGTCTGTGGCCAGCAGGTCGTACCAGTGCAAGTCGGCCCAGGATCCGTCGCCGAGGCGCTCGGCCGCACGCTCGGTGCCGTAGCGGCGGAAGCCGCTGCGCACCGCGACCGCGGCCGACGCGTCATTGCCGTCTGCGTGGGCGAGGATCAATCGGCGCAGACCGAGCCCACCGGCCTGCTCTGGGGCGAAGGCATGCTCGGTCATGAGTTGCACGGCCGCGGTCGCCACGCCCTTGCCGCGGACTGACTGGTGCACCCAGTAGCCGACCTCGGCGCTGCCCGAACCGTGTCCGTCGTCGACCGCCATCAGCGAGAACGAACCCACGGCCGGGCCGTCGGCGGAGCGTGCGACCGCCC
The DNA here is from genome assembly GCA_036377395.1 of Jiangellaceae bacterium. GTDB lineage: Bacteria > Actinomycetota > Actinomycetes > Jiangellales > Jiangellaceae > DASRTE01. Next base: position 7,203 of record DASUYL010000071.1, on the reverse strand, counting down.
AGTGCACTCCGCGGCCGGCCGCGTGGTCCTCCTCGCGACCGGCGATATAACTCAGCGCGACCTCCCGCGTGTACGGGTCGGGCAGGCCGCCGAGCCATAGCCGGGTCACCGGGTCGTTGCATGCCTCGACGACGGCGTCGGCGTCAGAGTCGAGCCAGCGGCGCAGCACCACACCGGTCTCGCGGAGGAGCGGGACGTCGAACCACGGACCCGACGGCTCGCGCGGGTCGTCGCGCATCAGGGTCGCCACCCAGGCGTCGCGCCGCTCGCCCCGCTGGACCAGATGAGACCGGACGGTCCCCTCGAAGCGGAAGCCGGTCCGCCAGGCGACTCGCCTGGAGGCCCAGTTGCCGACGTGGGCGTACCACAGCACCCGAGCCAGCCCCAGCCCATCCGGGTCGAACGCATGTGACACTGCCAGCCGGACGGCGCTGCTCATGAGGCCGCGTCCCCGTGCTTCTGCGGCGAGCCAGAACCCCACCTCCGCGGACCCGTCACCCTCCACGCGGAGGCCGATCATGCCCAGGACCCGGTGATCGGCCGGATCACGCACCGCCCAGATCAACTCCTGGCCGCTGTCCCAGCCGGATCCGGCGACCTCGCGAACGAACCAATCGGCGTCGCGGCGACGATAGGGAATCGGCACCGTTGTCCAGCGTTGGACCTGCTCGTCCTGACACAGGTCGGTGATGCGATCGACGTCGTCACGGGTGGGTGCGGCGAGCAAGACCCGGTCGTCCTGCAACTGGAACGGGCGCATTCGGGCATCCTGCCGCGGATTCGCGGCCGCGGGCCGAGCGACTTCGTGGCGCGTTCCAAATCGACGTCGTCCGGTCCGTACCGCCGCCCCAGGGCACGCCGACGTACGATGATGCGTTGGGTCTAGGGGACCGTCCACCGTGGCCCGCCGGCGCGTCGCGCCGATCACATCCGCCTGTCGAGGAGTTGACCCGCGTGCCCGTCCTGTTCGACAAGATCCTCCGCGCCGGGGAAGGCAAGATCATCAAGCGCCTCGAGGGCATCGTCGCCCAGGTCAACGCGATCGAGGACGACTTCGCCGGCCTCTCCGACGCCGAGCTGCGCGGGCAGACCGAGGAGTTCCGAGCCCGGCTGGCCGACGGCGAGACGCTCGACGACCTCCTGCCGGAGGCGTTCGCGACCGTGCGCGAGGCGGCCCGACGAACGCTCGGCCAACGCCACTTCGACGTCCAGATCATGGGCGGGGCCGCCCTCCACCAGGGGAACATCGCCGAGATGAAGACCGGCGAGGGCAAGACCCTGGTGTCGACGCTGCCGGGTTACCTCAACGCGCTCGGTGGCAACGGCGTTCACATCGTCACCGTCAACGACTACCTCGCCCAGCGCGACTCCGAGTGGATGGGGCGGGTCCACCGGTTCCTCGGGCTCGAGGTCGGCGTGATCCTCGCCGGCCTCACTCCGGCGCAGCGCCGGGTCGCGTACGCCGCCGACATCACCTACGGCACGAACAACGAGTTCGGCTTCGACTACCTGCGCGACAACATGGCCCTGCGTGCGGAGGACATGGTGCAGCGCGGCCACCCGTACGCGATCGTCGACGAGGTCGACTCGATCCTCATCGACGAGGCCCGCACCCCACTGATCATCTCCGGGCCCGCCGACCAGCCCACCCGGTGGTACACGGAGTTCGCCAAGATCGCCGGTCGGCTGCGCCGCGAGGCCGACTACGAGGTTGACGAGAAGAAGCGAACCGTCGGCATCCTCGAGTCGGGCATCGAACGGGTCGAGGACTGGCTGGGCATCGACAACCTCTACGAGAGCGCCAACACGCCGCTGATCCAGTTCCTCAACAACTCGATCAAGGCCAAGGAACTGTTCCACCGCGACAAGGAGTACGTCGTCAAGGACGGCGAGGTGCTCATCGTCGACGAGCACACCGGGCGCATCCTGGCCGGCCGCCGCTACAACGAGGGGATGCACCAGGCCATCGAGGCCAAGGAGGGGGTGGAGATCAAGCAGGAGAACCAGACGCTGGCCACCATCACCCTGCAGAACTTCTTCCGGCTCTACGAGAAGCTCGCCGGCATGACCGGTACGGCCATGACCGAAGCGTCGGAGTTCAACAAGATCTACAACCTCGGTGTCGTGCCCATCCCCACGAACATGGACATGATCCGCGCCGACCAGGCGGACCTGGTGTACCGCACCGAGGACGCGAAGTTCGGCGCAGTCGTCGAGGACCTCGTCGACAAGCACGCGAAGGGCCAGCCGGTCCTCGTCGGCACCACCAGTGTCGCCAAGTCCGAGCATCTGTCGCAGCTGCTCAGCAGGCGAGGTGTCCCGCACGAGGTGCTCAACGCCAAACACCACGAGCGGGAGGCGGCGATCATCGCCCAGGCCGGCCGCCGTGGAGCGGTGACGGTGGCGACCAACATGGCCGGCCGCGGCACCGACATCATGCTCGGCGGGAACCCCGAGCCGATGGCGATGGCGGAGCTCAAGCAGCGTGGCATCGATCCGGTCGAGAGCCCGGAGGAGTACGAGGCCGCCTGGGGCCCGACGCTGGACAAGCTGCAGAACCAGGTGCAGGCCGAGCACGAGGAGGTCATCGAACTCGGCGGCCTGTACGTGCTCGGGACCGAGCGGCACGAGTCGAGGCGGATCGACAACCAGCTCCGCGGCCGGTCCGGCCGGCAGGGCGACCCGGGCGAGTCGCGCTTCTACTTGTCGCTGCAGGACGACCTGATGCGGCTGTTCAAGAGCGAGTGGGTCGACATGATCCTGCGCAGCCTGAACATCCCCGACGACCAGCCGATCGAGCACAAGCGCGTCAGCAACGCGATCAAGAGCGCGCAGACCCAGCGCGAAGCGCAGAACTTCGAAATCCGCAAGGACGTGCTCAAGTATGACGACGTGCTCAACCGCCAGCGTCAGGTCATCTACGACGAGCGGCGGATGGTGCTCGAGGGGGAGGACCTCTCCGAGCAGATCCGGCACATGCTCGAGGACTCCGTCACGGCCTACGTCCACGGGGCGGCCTCGGAGGGCTACCCCGAGATGTGGGACCTCGACCGGCTGTGGTCGGCGCTGCGCACGCTCTACCCCGTCTCGGTCACGGTCGAGGAGATCGAGGACGAGGTGGGCGGCCGGGACGGCCTGACCTCCGACCTGCTGGTCGAAAGGCTCACCGGCGACGCGCAGGCGGCCTACGGGCGGCGCGAGTCCGAGCTCGGGTCGGAGGTCATGCGCGAGCTCGAGCGCAGGGTGCTGCTGACCGTCCTCGACCGCAAGTGGCGAGAGCACCTCTACGAGATGGACTACCTGCGTGAGGGCATCGGCCTGCGGGCATTCGCCCAGAAGCAGCCTCTGGTGGAGTACCAGCGCGAGGGGTTCGACCTGTTCGCCGCCATGATGGACGGCATCAAGGAGGAGTCGGTCGGACTGCTGTTCAACCTCGAGGTGCAGGTTCGCCCGACCGTCCCCGACGGCGTCGAGGCTGCACCTGCGGGGGCCACGGACGGCGCCGCGGCCGGGGCGGCGCCCGTCCTCGTCGCGAAGGGGCTGGTCGAGTCACGCCGGCCGCAACAGCTCCAGTACACCGCGCCGAGCGTCGACGGTGAGACGGCAGTGCAGCAACGGGTGGAGCGCGCGGGGTCGGGCAACGGGGCCCGCACGGCCGCGGCGACGACGACGTCGGAGATCGAGTTCGGTGACGTCCCGCGCAACGCGCCGTGCCCGTGCGGCTCGGGCAAGAAGTTCAAGCGCTGCCACGGCGATCCACGCCATCGCGTGTCCTGACGCCCCGTGCGACCGTCATTCGCGGCGGCCGGACACTCCGGCGGGCTCCGCGATCTGCGGCGGTGAAGCATGCCGCAGATCGCTCTCGAGACGCCCGCCTCCGCATCCGGCCGCCGCGGTCTGCCATCTGCCCGGCGGTCAGAGGATCTCCAGCGCCGTACACCGCCAGCGACCGTCCAGGCCCTCGAGCCGCATCGCGAGCGCGCGGCACCGCCGTCCGGTCTGGACCACCACGCTCGCCTCGACCACGCCGTCGCCGGGCTGACAGATCCGTATCGACCGGACGAGCGGTCGAGGCCCGGCGGCGGTGCGCTGGACGGATCGCCGGCGCTCCAGCAGGCGGTAGACCGGCTCATCGGTCCACCGGACCAACTGTTGCAGCGGACGGTGCCCGTGCAGCGCCTCGACGATGCCCTGGGCGAGCCGGACCGCCCACTGCTTCGGATCGGGTAGGTCTGCCGTCCGGGTGGGCCGGCGCGCCGCGAACGCGGTGATCTCGGTTTCGGCCAGTTCGGCCGCGGTTCCACCGTCGTCGTTGCCGGGCTCGTCGTGCGCCATCGCGCCGATGAGGCGAAGGGATGCGATGGGCTCGGGCACGGCGGGGACGCCGCCCGGCAACACGTACGCGAGGGCGAGCGAGCCTTGCGTGCCGCGCTGCGGCGAGTCCTGGTGAGGTGGCACCGCCTGCTCGAACCGGGCCGGCGCCTCGTCGTCGAACGGTGGCTCCGTGACCGGCAGCGGTACGCGCCGCACCACCGAGGTGCGGCGCTCGTTCCCCGTCGGTGTCGTGGTCGGCATCGTTCCCCGTTCCGGTCGGCGGCGTCGGGCTACGCCGGCGGGCGAAGCACCATGCCGGGTATCAAGAGGTCTGGATCGGTGCCGATGTTGACCCGGTTCCGCGCGTACCAGCGCGGCCAGGCGACGGCGATCTCGGCGTCGGTGGCGTCCGGACCGATCGCCCGGGCCGCAATCGTCCACAGGCAGTCGCCGGACACGACGACAACGGCGTCGGGGGTCGAACCGCCCGCACCGTTCGACCGTCCGTGCGCCTGCGCTTGCGACTGCCCCGCACTCGTGGGCCTCGCGGCATCGGCCCGCGTGGGCGTGATCGCCGGCCGGCCGACGCCTGGGAGCACGATCGTGGCGGGGCCGCCGCCGTCCTCGGGGTCGTGGGACCCCACCGAGACATCAGCCGCCGTGGCGGGAAGCGTCGCCGTCACCGGCGTGGAGACGGCCGCCATGCACAAGCCGATGCGGAGCAGGCCGGTCGCCGTCGACGGCACCAGCCCGCGCGCCGTGTGGGCGGCTATCCGCCCGGCCAGGCCGGGAACCTGGACGGCCGCCGCCATTACGGACAGCAGACCCATCCAGCCCAGAAGACCGCAGGCGACCAGCCCGGCCAGCAGACCCACCACGTCGTCGATGCCGGCGAAGCCCGAGCCGGCGGAGATCCAACCCACCCCTACGGAGCCGGCCAGGAACCGGGCGGTTGCGAGCAGGACGACGCCGACAGCGGCCGAGCCGCAGAGTCTGGTGATCACGATCGCATCCGTTCTAGCCCAACGTCCTTCGTTTGTTTGTGTTTACTTACTGATGTTTTCATTGAACTGTCAAGTCTTGTCCACAACGGGCTTCGTCGAGAAAGGAGTAGCGTCACGCCGTCGGTCGTGCCAATGGAGACGGAATGCGGTGGGAACGACTCTTCGATGATCTCGAAGCACAGGTCGCCGAGGCTGAACACGCGTCACTCGGCGCCGAGGTGGCCGACCGGACTCGACGCGAACTGGCCCGGGTTCGGCTGGCCGACCGGTTCCGATCGGCCGTCGGTCGACAGGTGACGATCGTCGTCGCCGGTCTGGGCCGGATGACGGGATCAGTGCAGGCCGCCGGTCCGGACTGGCTGCTCGTGTCCGAGCGCACGGGCAGCGAGACGGTGGTCCGCATCGCTGCCGTCGTCAGCGTCGCCGGTCTGGGCTCGCAGGCCGCGTTCGCGGGCACCGAAGGTGAGGTCGGCGCCAGGCTCGGCCTCGCCTACGTGCTTCGTGGAATCGCTCGGGACCGTTCCGACGTCGTGATGAGCATCACCGACGGGTCGACGCTGACCGGCCGGGTCGACCGGGTGGGTGCCGACTTCGTCGACATCGCCGTCCGGGCGGGAACGCTGGACGGCGGCGCCGAGCCGCTCGGGACGCGGGCCGTGCCGTTCTCGGCCATCGCCGCCCTTCGCCGCACCGTCTAGCTATCGCGTGTACCGAGCGGGTCGGTCGCCGCGGCCGACTCCGGCGACGGCACCCATGGGTGCGTGGCGACGAAGTCGCGGGTCTCTGCGTAGAGCCGCTGGATGTACTCCTCTAGGATGCTGGCCTCGACTCTCCACTGCCCGCGGCCGCCGACCTTGATGGCCGGCAGGTCGCCGCTACGGACCAAGGCGTAGGCCTGCGCGGAGGAGATGTTCAGAACCTCGGCGACGTCGGCGAGATGAAGGAACCGAGGGCTTCGCGTCGCCATGACATCTCCCCACCGCGTGCAGGAACGTCCCGATGCGCCAGTCTGCCACGGGTTGCCTGTGGACAGCCCCGGTTGTTCACAGCCGCAGAACGACTAGTCTGCCGCGGTACGGTCGCCGCCGCGGGCGGGCCCGCAAGCCGTCCGGCGCCGGCTACTGCGACGACGAGGAGCACACGATGGTCCGGTCGGACACCGACTCCGTCAGCACGCGGCCGGTGGTCCCCGGGCGGGACCCGTCCTCGCCGCCGGCGGCACGACTCGTCCGCGCCCGATGGCTCGATCCGCGGCTGGTCACCGGGCTGTTGCTGGTGGTCGGCTCCGTCGTCGTCGGCACCAAGGTGATCGCCGCCGCGGACGACACGGTCCCCGTTCTCGTCGCGGCGACCGACCTCGCACCCGGCCAACCGCTGACCGCATCCATGGTCGAGACCCGGCAGGTCGGGCTCGCGGCAAGTCTCGACCTCTACCACACCGGGGCCGTCGGCGACGGATATGTCGTGGTCCGGCCGGTGGGTGCGGGCGAACTCCTGCCCCGCTCGTCCGTGGCCGTCGCCGACACCGACGTACTCCGCTACGTCACCGTGGCGATTCCCGTCACCGAGGTGCCGGTGGATCTCGGCCCGGCGGCGGTCGTCGACGTGTGGCGCGCGCCCGCCGAACAGGCCGAGGACCGCACTGCAGACCGGTTGCTGGCCGATGTGAGCGTGACCGCGGTCGACGCCGGCGGCGGCCTGGCCGGATCCGGTGGCGTCGCCCGGATCACGCTTGCAGTGGGAGCGGGCACGGGAACCGATATCGACGAGGCCGTCGCCGGCGTGGTGGCCGCGGCGCGCGACGGCCTCGTCTACCTCGTCCAGGTGCCGGAGACACCCCGATGACAGTGCCCGTGCTCACAGCCGTCTCGGGAGCGGAATGGGA
>DASUYL010000070.1:0-15716 GCA_036377395.1 Jiangellaceae bacterium | reverse complement strand
GGTGATGCCCGCGTTCAGACACTCCAGCGAACCGGCGAGGTTCGACGCGTAGACGTCCTCGGGCCGGTAGAGCGGGGCGAAGGTGTCCAGCACCTCGACGAAGTAGTCATCGAGCGTCGCGTTGGGTGCGCAGCCGCGGATTGCAGCCTCCCATGTGTGCCGGTGCGTGTCGACGAACCCGGGGATGACGATCTTGCCGTTGACGTCGACGACCTCGGCGTCCGCGTCGAGGGCGGGACCCACAGCAGCGATCTTGTCGCCCTCGATCAGCACGTCCCCCTGTGGCAGGTCACCCACCTCGGGATCCATGGACAAAACGTGCCCGCCGCGGAGCAGCATCCGGTTGGTCATGACTGGTACCTCCACTGGTTCGACGTCGTCGTCTGATCCCGGGGTCGTGGTCCTCAGTAGCGCGTGAGCTCACCGATGGCGGCAGTCAGCTTGTCGACGGTGGGGATGACCTCCTCCTCGAGCCGGTCGGCGAACGGCAACGGGACGTTCGCCGCGGCGACCCGCCGGATCGGGGCGTCGAGCGACTCGAACCCCTCGTCGGCCATGACCGAGGCCACGGTCGCGCCCCAGCCGCCCTGGTAGGGGTTCTCCTCCACGACGACCAGCCGCGATGTGCGGCCCACCGAGTCGAGCACCGTTCGCATGTCCATGGGCACGAGGCAGCGCAGGTCGACGACCTCGACGGAGACGCCGTCGTTCGCGAGCTCGTCCGCGGCTGCCAGCGCGAGCGGCACGGTCGAGGCCAGCGCGACCACCGTGACGTCGCCGCCCTTCCGCGCGACCGCGGCCCGGCCCAGTTCGACGACATGGTCCGGCGGAGCCGGCGGGCCCTTGCTGGCCAGCAGGCCCTTGTGCTCGAAGAACACGACCGGGTCGTCGCTGCGGACGGCGGCTGCCATGAGCCCGACGACGTCGGCCGGGTTGGACGGTGCGGCGATCTTCAGTCCGGGTATGGTCAGCGCCCAGTTCTCGACCGCCTGCGAGTGCTGTGCGCCGAAGCCCAGCCCGCCGCCGTTCGCGGTGCGGACGACGAGGGGGACCGTCACCTGGCCGCCGGTCATGTACCGGACCTTCGGAATCTCGTTGGCGAGGTAGTCCCAGCAGCAGGCGAGGAAGTCGCTGAACATGATCTCGGCGATCGGTCGCATGCCGGTCATCGCGGCCCCCATCGCGGCGCCGACGATCGCCTGCTCGGAGATCGGGGTGTCCCACACCCGCTCCGGGCCGAACTCCGCGAACAGGCCCACCGTCGTCTTGAAGACGCCTTCGGCCGCACCGATGTCCTCGCCCAGGCAGACGACGGTGGGGTCGCGCCGCATCTCCCGCGCGATGCCCTCCGCCACCGCCTCGCGGTACGTGGTCACGTCCGCCACGCCGCGCCTCCATCCGCCCAGACGTCGGTGAACGCCTCCCGCGGGTCGGCGTCTGGGGCGTTCTTCGCTGCGTCGACCGCCGTCTCGACGACCCGCGCCGCCCTGGCATCGGCTTCCTCGATCGAGCCGGGCGGTACGCCCAGTGCCTCCAGCCGGGCCCGGGCGACGTCGAGCGGGTCGTGCTTCATCCACCGCTCGAGCTCCTCGGCCGGCCGGTACTTCGCCGGGTCGGCCCGGCTGTGGCCGTAGTGCCGGTAGGTCTGTGCCTCGATCACGCTCGGCCCGTCGCCACGCCGGGCACGATCGGCCGCTGCGGCCACGACCTGCCGGACCAGGACGACATCGTTGCCGTCGACGATCTCGGCCGGAATGCCGTGTGCGCCGGCCCGGTCGGCGGCGGGATTCTCTGCAGCTGTCACTGCCGAGATCGGGGTGTACTCCATGTAGAGGTTGTTCTCGCAGACGAAGAGCACGGGCAGCGCCCACACGGCCGCGAGGTTGAGTGCCTCGTGGAACGCGCCGATGTTGGTCGCGCCGTCACCGAAGAACGCGACGGCGACCTGGTCGGTCCCGCGCAGCTTCGCCGACCATGCGGCTCCGGTGGCCATCGGAAGATGCGAGCCGACGATCGCGTAGGAACCGAGCATTCCCACCGCCGCCTTGGTGAGGTGCATGGACCCGCCCTTGGCCCGGCAGAGGCCGGTGGCCTTGCTCATCAGCTCGGCGAGGCATTCCTCCGCAGTTGCGCCACGGGCCATCGCGTGGTGGTGTCCGCGATAGGTCGCGAAGACGTAGTCGTCGGGCCGGAGTCCGGCGCTGGCACCCACGGCGACGGCCTCCTGCCCGGAGGCGAGATGTGTCGTGCCCTTGACCAGGCCGGACATGAACAGGTCGTAGGCCGCCTTCTCGGTGCGTCGGATGGTCGCCATCTGCTCGTACAGGGCGAGCAGGTCCTCCACGCCGACCGCATCGGGCTCGATGCCGGTTTCGGTCACCGGGGGCCGCCGTCGCCCGTGTTGAGGTGGGACTGGGACTCGCGCAGCGTGTTGAGCTCGCCGCCCACCGTCCAGTACCGGCGACCGGCGACGAGAAGCTCCTCGGCGGGGAACTTCGTGATGACCTCGCACCCGTCGGCGGTCACGACGAGCTCCTCCTCGATCCGCGCCGCCGACCAGCCGTCCGACGCCGGCCAGTAGGTCTCGAGGGCGAAGACCATGCCCTCCTCCAGTACCTCCGGATGGTCCAGCGACACCAGCCGGCTGAAGATCGGCTTCTCCCAGATGGCCAGGCCCACTCCGTGGCCGTACTGGAGCGCGAACGCAGCCTCCTCGTCGGCGAAGCCGAACTCCTCGGCCCGCGGCCAGACCGAGACGATGTCCGCGGTGGTCGCGCCCGGCTTGACCAGGGCGATCGCCTGGTCCATGTACTCGCGGCACCGGATGTACGCGTCGCGCATCGCCGGCGACGCGCTGCCCACCGAGAAGCATCGGTAGTAGCAGGTGCGGTAGCCCAGATGGCTGTGCAGGATGTCGAAGAACGCCGGGTCGCCGGGCCGGACGATGCGGTCGCTGTACACGTGCGGGTGTGGCGAGCAGCGCTCGCCGGAGATCGCGTTGACGCCCTCCACGTACTCGCTGCCGAGGTCGTAGAGCACCTTGCTGACCAGCCCGACGCACTCGTTCTCGCGGACGCCGGGGCGAAGGAACTCGTACAACTGCTCGTAGGCGGCGTCGACCATCGAGCAGGCCTGGGTCAACAACGCGATCTCGTCCTCGGTCTTGGTCCGGCGTGCTTCGAGGAAGACCTGCTGTCCGTCGACGACGTCGATGCCGTGGTCACGGAGCGCGGCCAGGATCGGCAGCTCGATGACGTCGACGCCGAGCGGCTCCCCGGCCAGACCGTGCTCGGAGAGCTCGGTCGCGACCTTGCGTGCGACCTCGGCGGCGATGCCGGCGTCGGGGTGGAACGCGCCGCGCAGCGTGGAGATGCCGGCCCGCGCCCTCTTCTTACCGTCGAGCCACGGGTTGTACAACTGGTGGTGCCGGGCCGCGGAGCCGAAGTCCCAGACGACCGGCTCGCCCCCTCTGGGCAGGAGAGCGAAGCGGATCAGCTTGTCCATCGCCCAGGTGCCGATGTGCGTCGAGGTCATGTACCGGATGTTGGAGAAGTCGAAGGTCAGCAGGCCGCCGAGCTCTGACGCGTCCAACTTGTTGCGCAGTCGCGCGAGTCGTTCGTCGCGCAACCGGTCCAGGTCGACGCGCTGCTCCCAGTCGACCGCGTTCGGGCCGTAGGTGCGAATCGCCATCGCTGCACCCCCTCGCCGTGTACTGGTGTGCGGTCTTCTCTCCCGTGAGCGCGCTAGGGACGCCATGTGTCGTTCAGTAGTACTTACCGCAGTAAAGCCATCGCGCTATCCTGCGTCAACCCCGTGAGCAGCACGGACGAACCCGACCAAACCCGGTGGCTACGGGCGTTCGTTGGATGGCACTCGGCGGGGCGGCGGTAACCTTCACTCAACATTCTCACGGGGAGCGAGGACCCATGGGCGCTTCGGCAGTGCCTCCGATCGGAGAGCGAATCCGGGCGGAACGCATCCGCCGAGGCGTCAGCGCGCGGGGGCTCGCCCGCGAGATCGGCGTTTCCGCCAGCCTCATCTCGCAAATCGAGACGGACAAGAGCAAGCCCTCGGTGAGCACGCTCTACGCCATCACCACGGCGTTGGGGATATCGATCGAGGACCTCTTCGACACCGGAGAGTTGGCTTCGCCATCGGCGATGCCGGCGACCGGCGAGGCGCCGGCGCTCGAGTACCTACCGGACCCATCGGCTGGGATCTCGGCCGCATTGGCCGTACTCGGACAGGATCGTCGCCGGCGGGTCGGGCCGATCGTGCGGCCCGACGAGCGTGAAATCCTCACTCTTGACTCGGGCGTGACCTGGGAACTGCTCGGACAGGTGCCCGACACCCACGTGGACTTTCTGCGCATCACCTACCAGCCGGGCGGATCGTCGTCGAGCGCCGGCCTGCTGATGCGCCACTCCGGCACCGAGTACGGGTTCGTCACCGGCGGTGAGCTCGTGCTGACTCTCGGCTTCGACGAACACCATCTCCACATCGGCGATGCGGTCTCCTTCGACTCGACGACCCCGCACGGATACCGCAACGACGGCGACGAACCTGCCGTCGGAATCTGGTTCGTCCTCGAGCGATCCGGCTGAGGTCACCCCCGCGACACGGAGCGCGTCGCTGACCTGTTAGGCGCCGCGACCAATGCTATTGCACGGTGTGTACAGCACGCCTACACTCCGCGGCCAAGAGGGCTGAAATCGTCCGACCGCCCTCCGCGAACCGCGCGAGAGGCGGTACGAGCGATGAGCCAGGATGAACGCAGTCGGCCCCCGATCTCGCGGCGCGACCTGCTGAGGGGCGGCGCGGCCGTGGGTGCCGCCGCCGCGTTCGGTGGCATCGGCGCCGCCTCGTCATCGGCGGCCGGGGCTCAGGTGGGTCCGCCCGGACGGCTCCCGTCCGACGCCGACCTGGCGCTGGTCAACGGGAAGATCCACACGATGGACGCCGGGGACACCGTGGCGTCGTCGGTGTTGATCAGAGACGGCCGGTTCCTCACCGTCGGCAGCCGTGGTGAGGAGTCGGGCCGTCAGGTCGTCACGGTCAACCTCCATGGCCGGACCGTCGTGCCCGGGATCGTCGACAATCACAACCACATCGTCTTGATGGGCAACCGGCCCGGCCATCACACACCGCTGGAGAACGCGTACTCGATCGCCGATGTCCAGCGGATCTACGCGGAGCGAGCGGCCGGCCTCCCGGCCGGCGCTTGGATCACGACGATCGGCGGCTTCCACCGCAACCACCTCGTGCCTGCGGACCAGACCCCTCGGCTGCCCACGCTCGCGGAACTCGACGAGGCCGTGCCGGACAACCCGGCGTACATCTCCGAGGCGTTCAGCGGCCCGTCGGCCACCAACAGCCTCGGCAAGGCGTTCTTCACCGGACTCGGAATTCCGGTCGGTGACGACGGTTCGATCGCCGGCGGTTTCGGCGCGTCGCCCACCGGCCGCGCGACGCTCGCGCTCCGGCAGACGCTGCTCACCTTCGACGAACGCAAGCGGGGTGTCATCGACGCCATCGGCTACGGACTCAACCTCGGCGTCACGACCCACCTGGACCAAGGTGCGTTCCAGGCGACCGGCACGGCGTCGGACGGCGCCGCCCACGAGGACAACTACACGATGCACCTGCCGTTCCTGTCCGTTCACGACGACGGCAACCTGCACGCCAGGCTTCGAATCAACTTCCTGCACATGGAGTCCGACCCGGCCACACCTGGACTCGTCGAGCGCCTGCGCAACCAGTTCCAGTTCTTCGGTGACGACGTGATCAGGACCGGCGGCATCGGCGAGTTCATCGCGCAGGGGGTCGGGGCGACGTTCGCGGCAGCCGCGCTCAGGGTGGCCGAGGCCGGCTGGCGTGCAGAGGTGCACTCGCTGTCAGCGACCGACTTCCAGGCGGAAGTCCAGGCCTTCGAGGCAGCGAACGCGCAGTTCCCGATCACCGGCCTGCGCTGGGTGATCGCCCACGTGCCGTTCATCACCGAGGACTACGTCAACCGGCTCAAGGCGCTCGGTGGCGGCCTATCACTGACCGGCTGGCGATACCTGGCCGGCTCACCGACGGGCAACGGCCCACCGTTCCGGATGATCGTCGACAACGGCATCAACACCGGCATGAGTTCCGACGGGATGCAGATCGCCCCGATGAACCCCTGGCTGCATATGTACTACGCGACGACAGGCGTGAACGCTCGCGGCGTCCTGATCAACGGCGGCCAGCAGATCACGCGCCAGGAGGTGCTCCGCCTCTACACCCGTGACAACGGCTGGTTCCTCCGCGAGGAGGACACGCTGGGCTCGATCGAGCCAGGCAAATTCGCCGATCTGGTCGTGCTCAACAAGGACTACTTCGCGGTGCCCGACGAGGACCTCAAGCAGATCCGGTCTGCGCTGACCGTCGTCGGCGGCCAGATCGTGCACGACACCGGTGAGGTCAAGGTCAGCTAGGCCAGACGTCCCTGGAAGAGGCGGTGCCGCAAATGAGCGATGATCGACGTCATGGACTGACCCGCCGGGACGTGCTTCGGACCGGCGCCGTGGCTGGGGTCGCCGCCGCTCTCGGTGGTGGCGGTGCCGCATCCGCTTCCGGGGCGGCACCAGGCCAGGGTGCGGGGAGTGGGCAGGGCGACGAGCGCGGTGACATCGCGTTCGTCAACGGCCGGATCCACACGATGGGCGACGACGGCGCGGTCGTCGACAAGGTGCTCATCCGCGACGGCCGGTTCGCCGCCGTCGGTAGCGCGGTGCAGGCCGGAGGGCCGGGGCTGGAGGTGGTCAACCTACACGGTCGCACTGTCGTCCCGGGCCTGATCGAGAGCCATACCCACTTCGTCAGCCTCGCCAACCGGCCAGGCCATCACGTGGCCCAGCTCGAGCTGGCGAGCACCATCGCCGAGGTACAGGAGTTCCTGGCCGCGCGCCGGCCGGACGTTCCGGAGGGGGAGTTCATCACCGCGATGGGCGGCTGGCACCCGCGCCAGTGGGCCGAGCAGCGGCTTCCCACACTGGCCGAGCTCGACGAGGCGGTGCCCGATCGGCCGGTGTTCCTCTTCCAGACCTTCCAGGGCCCGTCGACGACGAACAGCCTCGGAAAGGCGTTCTTCGAGTCCGCGTCCGATGCACTCGCCGGACCGGTGGTGGTCGGTGCGGACGGATCGATCACCTCGGGCGCACAGTCCCGAGCGGCTCTCTACCATCTGCGGGCCCGACAGACCTTCGAGGACAAGAAGCGAAGCGCCCTCGACGCCATGGCGTTCTCCGCACAGGTCGGCATCACCACGAACCTGGACCAGACGCTGCCGCCCTCGCCGGGACCGATCAACCCCGGACAGGGGTTGCCCAACCTCGACCACTACCGCATGTACGACGCCTGGCTCGCGCTGCATCGGGAGAGCAGGACGTTCGTGCGTCTCCAGATGAACTTCCTGCACAACCAGGGCAACATTCCTGAGCTGGGCGGCCTGGAGAACCAGTTGCCCGAGCTGAGGGAACGGCTGCGCAACCAGTTCCAGTTCTTCGGCGACGCCATGACGCGCACCGGTGCGATCGGAGAATGGGCCGCACCGATCGGCGCCGGCGAGGTCTGGTTCGAGGCCCAGCGCCTGGTCGCACAGTCCCGGTGGCGCAACGAGAACAGCCCGGGCAACCTCAACGCGCTGATCCAGGTCGTCGACGCCTACGAGGCGGTCGACGCGGAGTTCGGGATCACCGACCTGCGCTGGGGCGTCCAGCACGTCAACCAGGCGACCCCCGAGCTGCTCCAGCGGCTGATCGACCTCAACTGCGGTGTCTCGATGTCGGGGTTCCGCTGGTTGCAGGGCAACCCGGGTCCCACTCCCGTGGGCTCTCCGTTCCGGATGGTCCTCGACAGTGGCATGCACGCCGGTATGCACGAGGACGGCATCCACATCGCGCCGCACAACCCGTGGTTCGCGTTGCACTACGCGACGACCGGCCTCAACGTCTTCGGCGAGCAGATCAACGAAGGACAGCAGATCACCCGGCAGGAGGCGCTGCACGCCTACACGCGTGAGAACGCCTGGTACCTGAACAGAGAGGACGAGCTGGGGTCGATCGAGGTCGGGAAGCTGGCCGACCTCCTCGTGCTCGACCGTGACTACTTCACGGTCAGCGAGGCGGAGATGCGGCGGACCGTACCGGTGCTGACCGTGATCGGCGGGCAGGTCGTGCACGACATCGGGGAGGTGGCGATCAGGTAACCCGCGGATCACACGTACCCGAGAGGCGGAGATGGGCACATGAGCGGCGACGGACGTGCTGCCGGGCGCTGCGGAGGCTTGCTCGCGCTCCCGGCCCGGTGGCGCTCGACCGCGACTACTTCGCCGCGCCCGACGAAGACCTCAACCGGATCCGGCTCCGTGCTGACCGTCGTCGGCGGAGCGGTGATCCACGACAGCGGAGAGATCTGACAGGAAAGAGGAACCGGACGTGAGAAGACCCAGGATGCGTGCCCTCGTGGCCGGCTCGGCGGCGACGGTCCTCCTCCTCGCCGCGTGTGCCGATGACGACCCGGAGGCGGAGGGGACCGGTGACACCTCGCCGGACGCGGAGGCGACCGAACCGAGCGGCGAGCCGATCGTGGTCGGCTCGACGCTCTCGCTCACCGGCGCGTTCGCCGCGACCGGCGCGATCCACCAGGTGGTCGGTGAGCAGTTCGTCGACCAGCTGAACGAGAACGGCGGACTCCTCGGCCGGCCGGTGGAATGGACCGTGCTGGACGACGAGTCCGACCAGGCCCAGGTGACGGCGCTCTACGAGCGTCTGATCAACCAGGAGCAGGTCGACCTGATCATCGGGCCGTACGCGACCCCGAACATCATCTCCGCGATCGCCGTGGCGGAGCGCTACGGATACACGATCCCGCAGCACACGGCCGTGCTCGCGCCGCTGCTGACCTACGACTGCCAGTTCCCCGCCTGGTCGATCGGGCCGGAACCCAACGTGTACGTCCCCGAACAGCTCTTCGACGCGCTGGAGACCCTCCCCGACCCACCGCAGACCATAGCGATACTGACCAACCAGAACGGATCGACCGACTTCGTCAGCTACGGCTCACCCGACGACGAGGACGACCCCGGCGCAGTCTCGATCGCCCAGGAGCGTGGGCTCGACGTCGTCGCGGAGGTGCGCTACCCGCCGACGACCAGCGACTGGGCACCGATCGCGGCCCAGGTGCGCGACGCGAACCCCGATTTCGTGCTCAACAGCGGGCTGGGCGTCGACCCGGTGAACATCATCCAGGCGATGGAGCAGCTCGGGTACCGGCCACCGCTGATGTTCAGCCTGTTCCCCGCGCCGGGACCCCTTCTCGGTCTCGGGGATGCCGCCCAGGGCCTCCTGTCGGTGTCGATCTTCGAGGCGAACGACGCGGCGCTCGAGGAGGCCGGGCCGGAGGCCACCGCGATCGTCGAGGAGTACGAGGCGAGGGCAACCGCAGCGGGCCTTCCGTACACGGCGTTCGAGACGCAGGCGACGGCGTCGTGGAACGCCTGGGAGATCCTCGTCGGCGGTGCCGAGGGCGCCGGCGATGTCGACCATCAGGGGATCTGCGACTACCTCCACGAGAACGGCGCCGACACCACGTTCAGCGGACACCTCGAATTCGACCCGGAGGTCAACAACTTCTGGCCGAGTACGCAGGGTCTCAAGCAGATCCAGGGCGCCGAGTGGGTCATGGTGTACCCGGAGGATCGTGCCGCCGCCGAACTGCAGCCACCGACGAACTGAGGCAGTGGGAGTTCTCGTGTACCGATCCGTCGGGGCGCCACCCGTTCTGCATAGCTGTGTGGTGGTGCCCCGAAGGGTCATCATGGTCGGCCGATGAGCACGGTCCAGGCGATTCTCAGCGGCGCCCTGATCGGCGGGATGTTCGCTGTGATGGCGGTGGGACTCTCGCTGACCTGGGGAATGCTGCGGATCATCAACCTGGCCCACTTCGGCATGATCCTGCTCGGCGCGTACCTCACCTTCCAGCTCGCCACGTCGTGGGGAGTCGATCCGCTGCTCACGCTGGCCGTGACTGTTCCGCTGATGTTCGTCCTCGGTGCGCTGCTGCAGTGGGCGTTCGACCGCCTCGGCGTGGTCGAGCTCAACTCGCTGCTGGTGAGCTTCGGCATCCTCATCATCATCATCCAGACGGTCAGCAACATCTGGAGCGCCGACTTCCAGCGGATGACGGGCGAGGTGAACCCCTACGCGACCGGGTCACTGTCGCTCGGCCGGCTGGTCTTCCCTGCGCCCACCCTGCTCGCATTCGGCGCCGCCGTCGTGCTGGTCGGTGCGGCCCACCTGGTTCTTCAGCGCACGTTCGCCGGGCGTGCCCTGCGAGCCTTCGAGCAGGACCGCGCGGTCGCGTCGGCGTTCGGCATCGACCACCGCCGCCTGTCGATGGCGCTCGCCGGAGCCTCCGGCGCGAGTGCCGCCGTGGCCGGCATGCTCTTCGCGCTGAGCAACGCCCTGACGCCTTCGACACCGTTCGAATGGTTCGGCATCGTGTTCGCCGTGGTGATCCTCGGTGGGATCGGGCAGATTCTCGGCACGTTCGTCGCTGGGATCCTGGTCGGCACGCTCTCCGGCCTGGTTTCGGTGCTCTGGTCGCCGTCCCTCGCGCCGTTCGTTCTGTTCTCGGCGATCATCCTGGCGCTGCTGTTCCGTCCGCAGGGCCTGTTCAGCCAGGGAGCCGCCCGGTGATCCGCCGGGGGCTGGCCGGCTTCGTGGTGCTGTTCGCCGTGCTGGCGGCGCTGCCGTTCGTCCGCGATCAGATCGGGCTGCCGGTCTTCTACCTCACCCTCGCCTCGACGGTGCTGTTCTGGATCGCTCAGGCCACGAGTTGGAACATCCTGTCCGGCTACAGCGGATACTTCAGCTTCGGCCAGGGCGCCTTCGTCGGGCTGGGCGCGTACACGACCGCGGTGCTCACCGGTCGGCATGGGATCGACTTCTTCTGGACGCTACCGATCGCCGCCGTACTCGGCGTCGTCCTCGCGCTCGCGGTGGGCGCCCTGGCCTTCCGGCTCCGATCGTTTCGCGGTGAGATCTTCGCCTTGCTGACCCTCGCGGTGCCGTTCATCCTGGCGTCACTGGCGCGCGTCAACGAGGGGATCGACGGCGGCCAGGGCGTGGTCGTCGCGATCCCGGAGTTCCCCGAGCAGGTCGGCCTGTTCCCCGACTTCCTGTTCCTGCTCAACCTCACCATCGCCACCGCCGCGGTCGCTGCCGCCTTCGCGATCCAGAACTCGCGGTTCGGCTGGGCGCTGGCGTCGATCCGAGACGCCGAGGATGTCGCCGAGGGTCTCGGTGTGGCGACGTTCCGGTACAAGATGATGGCGATCGCCGTGAGCGGCCTGATCGGGAGCGTCTCCGGCAGCGTATTCGCGCTGCAGATCGGGTTCGTCACGGTAGAGGGCGTCTTCGGCCTGGCCATTCCGCTGTTCGTCATCGTGATGAGCGTGCTCGGCGGCCGCAGCCACTGGCTCGGGCCGGTCATCGGTGCAGTCGTGATCGTGACGATGCAGGACCGCCTCGCCGACGCAGGTTACGAAGGGTGGCGCCTGATCATCCTGGGCGCGATCCTGGCCGTCCTGGTGGTGGTCGCACCCGAGGGGTTGCTGGTACGGCTGCAGATGCGGCCGTGGATCTCGCTCGGCACCTTGGCTGGCGTGGTGGGTGTGCTGGCCGTGCTGCGGGTCTGGGGCGAACCGCTGGACTGGTTCGTGGCCGGCATGGTCGCCGTCGCGGTGGTGGCGCTGTGGCCGGTGCGCAGGCGGTCGGCCGTACCGACCGGCACCGCCCGCCCCCGCGGCGCTCCGGTCGAGATACCTGCCGAGTCCCTCGCCGTCGAGCGTCCCCGCCCGGTGCTGGGCGACGCGGTCGTCGAGGTCGACGACGTCGCACGGCTGTTCGGAGGCGTTCGCGCACTCGATGGCGTGGCGTTGCGCATCAGGTCCGGCGAACTGGTCGGACTGGTGGGCCCGAACGGGTCGGGCAAGACGACGTTGGTCAACCTGCTCTCCGGTGCGATCGCGCCGACGCGTGGCGGCATCCGTGTCGCCGGTCAGGACATCCGCGGGCTTCAACCGCACCGGGTCGCCCACATCGGTGTGACACGCACATACCAGATACCGCGACCGTTCGTTTCGATGACCGTGCTCGACAACGTCGCAATAGCGATCATGTTCGGCCTTCAGCCGCGCTCGCTGGCCGACGCGAGGCGGGACGCCAGCCGCCACCTCGACGTTGTGGGCCTCGGTCACCGCGCGGACGCGAAGCCCGGTGAGATCAACCTGCATGAGCGCCAGCTGCTGGAGATGGCTCGCGCCGTGGCAGCAGGTCCGAAGGTTCTCCTCCTCGACGAGGCGCTGGCCGGCCTGAACCCGGCCGAGATCGACCAGGCCGTGCGGGTGGTCCGGCGGATCCACGATGCGGGAATCACCATCGTGATCGTCGAGCACCTGCTCCGCGTCGTGAACCAACTGGCCACCCGGGTGATCGTCCTGGATCGCGGAACCGTGCTGGCCGACGGCGAACCGCATACCGTCATGCGCGACCCCGAGGTCGTCCGCGCCTATCTGGGGAAGCATGCCCATGCTTGAGGTTCGGCAGCTCGACGCCTTCCACGGCGACGCGCAGGCGCTCTGGGGGGTGGACCTGACGGTCGGCGAGGCCGAGATCGTCGGCGTCGTCGGCCCGAACGGCGCGGGGAAGTCCACGCTGGTGCTCGCCATCGCCGGCCTGCACCGCTCGGTGCGCGGCGGCATCGTGGTCGATGGTGTCGACCTGACCGTGGTTGCGTCCCACCGCGTCTGCGAACACGGCGTCGCGACCGTTCCCGAGGGACGCAGGGTCTTCCCGCGGATGTCGGTCTACGACAACCTCTGCCTCGGTGCCTACCGCAAGGGCGCCCGGAGCGAGCTTCGCGACGCTCTCGACCATGTCCACACGCTCTTCCCGCGACTGCAGGAGCGATCGGCGCAGTACGCCGCCAGTCTCAGTGGTGGCGAGCAGCAGATGCTCGCGATCGGGCGGGCGCTGATGGCCAGGCCGCGGCTGCTGTTGATGGACGAGCCGTCGCTCGGGCTGGCACCGGTCGTCGTCGACGAGGTGTTCGAGGCGATCGAGGCGATCAACCGCGAAGGCGTGAGCGTGCTGCTCGTCGAGCAGGAGATCGAACGGGCCCTGACCCTCTGCGACCGCGGATACCTGCTCGCCGAAGGCCGCATCGTCGCAACCGGCGCTTCGGATGAGCTGAGGGCGAGCCCCCTGGTGCGCACCAGCGTCCTCGGGATCTGACCATCCGCATGGCCTATGCCCACGGCGAGTTGTCAGGCCTGACGATCCGCTGAGCAGGTGCGAAGCCCCGCCAGACCCTGACAACCGGCCGGGCTCGCGAGCTGTCAGGGTCTGTGGCCGCATCCGGCCCTGTCAGTTGCGAGGCCGTCCTGACATCTCGATGGGGACGGATGCGACCGCCCTGTTGACGGCGTCCTTGTTGAAGGCCGCGGCGTCGAAGTGGCGTAGTCCGACGACGTCGTACAGCCATCTGCCGGCTGGAGCGCCCGGCGGCAGCTCACCGCCCGGGAGCAGGCGACCGATTGTCGGCAGAAACGGCCGCCGCCGGAGCGCTAACCGCCTTCTCGACGTGTCACGATCCGCCGCAGGCTCACCCGTTCGCCAACTGTCCACGCGGAGCTGGCGACCAGATAGATCCCCGCGGCCAGTGGCACGAACGCCGCGATCAGCAGCGTCCCGAACGGCAGCCAGCGGACCAGTCCGGCTCCCGGAGAGTCGAGCCTTGGTGTGATCTGCACGGTCGCCCAGGCAACCAGTCCAAGTAGGCCGAAGAGTGCTGCAAACACCAGGACGTGTGGATCGGCGGCGACGTCGGCGAGGTGAGATCCGAGTGGCACTGCTGCCAACTCATGGCCGAGCAGGCCGTTGGCCTGTCCGTCGATCTCCTCGACGAGGAAAAGTCCATAGAGGACTGTGAAGACAGGCGCTTGAGCGAGGGCGGGCAAGCAGCCGGCGAGCGGAGTGGTCTGCTCGCGAGAGTAGAGCGCGGTGAGCTCGCGGCGCATCCGCTCGGGGTCGTTGCTGAACTTGCGCTGGATCTCCCGAACCTTCGGCCCGAGCCGGGTACGGGTTTGTTCCGCGCGGACCTGGGCGTAGCCCAGTGGGATGAGCAGAGTGCGTATGACGACGACCAGCAGCACGATTGCGGTCGTGGCGCTGGCCGCACCGAGAAACGGGTCGAGTATCGAGACAAGGCCGGTGATCACGGTGTGCAACGCACCGATCGCGGCCGCGATGGGAGGAAAGGAGTACATGGTCAGCCTCTCGTCGGATGGGGAACGGTCGACGAGACGGCGCGAGTGGGATGGCGGCAGCCCTACCCGGCCGTTGGCTGGGCCGCGGGTGCTCGTGGCTGCGGTCGCCCGGCGGCGTCCGGATCGCGCAACCGGAGGAAGACCGTGTGCTCGGACCGCTGACGGGTAACCGAACGAAGGGCAGACCAGGACAGTCGGGGGGGTTGTGCGGCTCGCGCTGCGACAGCTAGTAGGGCCGAAATGGTCACCAGGGCGACGAGGGCAAGGGTGGAGGTGATGTCACCGGGCAGGCCGAGGGGCGCGGCAAGAATACCCGCGAGGCTGCCGAGCAGCAGGCCCATGCCGCCAGTGTAGATAGTCAGCCGGCTCTCATCTCGGCCTGCTCGACTTCCAGGACAACGAAGTATCGCCCGCGTCGGGTCTGTCCGGGTGAAGCACCGCACCGCCGGACAACCAGACCGTACAGTTCCATGATCAGCAACTTGTCCGCACGCGACAAGGGGCATGACCGGACGAAGGGCACCCGTGCGCGCACGATCAGCCGGTGCCAGACACTGTGGCGTCGGCGACATGCAGATGGCGGAGGAGCGCACTTCCTGTCCAAGGCCTCCGCCCGCCGCTACAGTGCCGCTGGGCGAAATGATCGTCTTTAGGGGTTCCGGGGCTGACCGGGAACGATCGAAAGGCTTGTGATGGACGACTATCCACTGTTGGACCTGTTCTGGACCATGTTGTGGTTCTTCCTGTTCATCGCGTGGCTGTTCCTGCTGTTCACGCTCTTCGCCGACATCTTCCGCAGCAGGGACATGGGCGGCTGGGCCAAGGCATTCTGGGTGTTGTTCATCATCATCTTGCCGATACTCGGCTCCCTGGTGTACCTGATCGTGCGCGGCCGGTCCATGCACGAGCGCGCGGTCGAGGACTACCAGGAACGCGAGAAGGCCTTCCGCAGCTACGTCCAGGAAGCGGCCGGTCCAGCCGGCGGAGCCGGCGTTGCCGACGAGTTGTCCAAACTCTCCGCGCTGCGCGACTCCGGCGCCCTCACCGCGGAGGAGTTCGAGGCGCAGAAGGCCAAGCTCCTGGCCTGACCGGCGGTCGAAGCTCCGGTCCGGCGTCCGCCGCCGGTCTCGGAGTCATCCGGCGGCGTGGAGGGTCGTGCCAACGGCCGAGACGCGCCAAGATGGGGAGTCATGGCGGGTCTCGGCCTCGCGCGCGGGTTGGCGACGACCTTCCGCCGCCTCACCAGGCGGGCGGTCACCGCGCAGTACCCCGACGCGGCACCGCAACTGCCTCCGCGCAGCCGCGGTGTCATAGCGCTGACCGAGGAGAACTGCACGGTCTGCATGCTGTGCGCCCG
>DASUYL010000069.1:0-86802 GCA_036377395.1 Jiangellaceae bacterium | reverse complement strand
GCCATCGCCTCGGCGGTGCGGCCCATGTCCTTGAACGTCGTGCGGAACTCGTCGGGGACGGCGACCTCCGGGTAGCGCATCCGGGCCACCTTCGCCACGTGCACGGCGAGGTCGCCCATGCGCTCGATGTCCGAGCTGCTGCCCTGGGCGGACAGGACTGCCCGCAGGTCGCCGGCCACGGGCGCCTGGGTGGCGACGAGCTCGAGGATCAGCTCCTCGATCTCGAGCTGGTCGCGGTTGAGGCCGACGTCGGCCGCCACCGTCGCGTCGGCGAGCTGGATGTCGGCCTCGAGCAATGCGGCCGTGGCAGCGCGGATCTGCTCGCCGGCTTTGCGGGTCATCCCGATCAGCCGGCTCGTGACATCCTCAAGCTTCTCGTGGTAGGCCTGACGCATCCGGAAATCGCCTCACAGCAAGGGTAATGGTCGGTTCGGTTTCCACAGGCTAGGTGGAGGTAGGTGGCCGGTCCGAGCCGTGAGGTGAACCGGCCGGTAAGAATCGGTGAACAACCGACCGCCGGCTGCTTCCCGGCAGCCGCGGGAGCCGGTCCGCGGACACCGGACACCTAGCATGAGCGAGTGTGGACACCGTCACGACCGCGGCGCTGACCGCCTGCGTGGGCGCCGTCGTCGGCCTGGCCGCCGGCCTGGCGTTCCGGGCCAGCGAGCGAGAGCAGCATCGGCCGCCGCCGGCGCCGCCGGCCAGGGTGGTGCCCGACGGTGTCGACGAGGTGCTGTCGGTGCTGCGTGGCGGCGCCGTCCTGCTCGACGGTGATCTGAACGTGGTCAAGGCCAGCCCGTCGGCGCACTCCTTCGGGTTGGTGAGACAGGACCGGGTCGCCGTGCCCGAACTGCTCGACGTCGCGGCATCGGTGCTTCGCGACGGGCAGATCCGCGAAGTTCAGCTCGACATCCGCCGCTCGCGGGAACCCAGCCAGACCCGGCACGTCGCTGCGCGCGTGGCCCCGCTCACGCACGGGCTCGTGCTGGTCCTCGTGGAGGACCGCACGCACGCATTCCGTGTCGACCAGGTACGGAGGGACTTCGTGGCCAACGTCTCCCATGAGCTCAAGACACCGGTGGGTGCTCTGAGCCTGCTCGCCGAGGCGGTGCAGGACGCGAGCGACGATCCCGAGGCCGTGCGGCGCTTCGCCGCCCGGATGCAGCAGGAGGGCAACCGCCTGGTCCGGCTGGTGCAGGAGATCATCGACCTCTCGCGGCTCCAGTACGACGACCCGGTCGACTCGCCCGACCTGGTGGAGGTCGACGAGGTCGTCGCTGCCGCAGTCGACCGGAGCAGGGTGGACGCGGAGAACCGCCATATCAAGATCGTCTCGGGCGGCGACACCGGGCTCGGGGTGCTCGGCAACCAGTCCCAGCTGGTCGTCGCACTGGGCAACCTGGTCGAGAACGCCGTGGCGTACAGCGAGCCGCACTCCCGGGTGGCCGTTGGCGTCCGGCGGCGCGACGACCTCGTCGAGATCAGCGTGACCGACCAGGGAATAGGGATACCCGAGGCCGAACTCGTCCGGATCTTCGAGCGTTTCTACCGGGTCGACCCGGCCCGGTCCCGTACGACCGGTGGTACCGGGCTGGGGCTGTCCATCGCCAAGCACGTCGCGGCCAGCCACGGCGGAGACGTGTCGGTGTGGAGCATGCGCGGCTCGGGGTCGACGTTCACCCTGCGCCTGCCGCTCCACCACCCCCCGCCCGGGAATCCGTCCGAGCCGGAAGCCGCGATACCGGAGGCCACACCGTGACCCGTCTGCTCGTCGTGGAGGACGAGGAATCGTTCAGCGACGCCTTGTCCTACATGCTGCGCAAGGAGGGATTCGAAGTCGCCGTCGCACCGACCGGCACCGATGCCCTGGACGAGTTCGACCGCAGCGGGGCGGACCTGGTGCTGCTCGACCTCATGCTGCCGGGATTGTCCGGGACGGAGGTGTGCCGGCAACTGCGGGCCCGGTCGAGCGTGCCGGTGATCATGCTCACCGCGAAGGACTCGGAGATCGACAAGGTGGTCGGCCTCGAACTGGGTGCGGACGACTACGTGACCAAGCCGTTCTCCTCCCGCGAACTGCTGGCGCGCATCAAGGCCGTGCTGCGGCGCGGTACCGAAACCACCGAGGTCGCACCGGCCGTGCTCGAGACCGGTCCGGTACGCATGGACGTCGAGCGGCACGTCGTGACCGTCGGCGGGCAGTCGGTGCGCCTGCCGCTGAAGGAGTTCGAGCTGCTCGAGCTGCTGCTCCGCAATGCCGGCAGAGTTCTCACCCGGGGTCAGCTCATCGACCGGATCTGGGGCGCCGACTACGTCGGCGACACCAAAACCCTCGACGTCCACGTCAAGCGCCTGCGAGCGAAGATCGAACCAGATCCCGCCCGACCGATCCACCTGCTGACGGTGCGGGGACTGGGATACAAGTTCGAGGCCTGATGCGCCTTATGGCGTCGGGGAGGCTTCCCGCGGTGCGATGAGCGCATCCTCGTAATCACCCTCGGCGGCTTGGACGAGTGCGTCGACGGTGGTGCGCGGCGCGCTCTCGAAGCGGAACTCGACCTCGACGAAGGTGCCGGGAACGGCGTCGGCGCCGTCGACGTCGACTCGCGTCTCTCCCGGTCCGAGGGTCGCGTAGCCATCTGCCGGGATCGCCAGGTCGCCACCGTCCGGCGTCGCGGTAGCGTCACCGACTCGCACCTCGAGCAGCTGGTCCTCCTCGCCACGGTTCGCGAAGGTGGCGAGGACGGTCGACTCTTCGCCGGACTCGTCGGCGACGACGACCACGTTGCGCACCCCGATGTCCCCGGCCTCGCCGCTGGCGCCGTCGGCCGGCGTGTACCACTGCTGGGTCTGGGTCCGGATGGAGCCACAGCCGGTGAGGATGAGCGCCAGTACGGATACGGCCGCGAACACGGCGAGGGGTTGTCGTCGGACGGGGTTCACCGTGGTGCTCCTCGGAAACGTCGATCACCCGTGCGGTCACCGGACGGCGACCGACCGGCCCAGAGTACCGACGCCGGGACGGTGCGTCGCGACGCTATCCGAGGGAGCTGCGGACGAAGAGGACGGCCACGGCCAGCCCGCCGGTGCCGATCGCGGCCGGGAACGCGGCCCGGCTCCCCGATGACGGCATGACCGCCACCAGCGTCAGAAGCGCACCCGCGCCGAACGCCGCCCACTCCCAGGCCGGCGGACTGCCTGCCGGACCGAGGATCAGCAGGCCGAGGCTGCTGAGCAGTGCTCCGGCCGTGCCGGTTCGCAGCACCTGCGGGCTGTGCCGCTGCGGCAGTCCCCTGACGCCGGCGGCTCGGTCGCGCGCATGGTCGGGCAGGACGTTGGCGCCGTGGGCGCCGACACCCAGGGCGGCGCCGGCGGCGATCATCCACGCCGGTGGCATCTCGGCGGCCGGAGACACCAGCCACACGACAACGGGTAGCAGCCCGAAACCCACGGCGTACGGGACCCAGGACCATACCGTCCGTTTGAGTCCGACGTCGTATGCCAGGGCTGCGGCAACCGCGATCAGGTGACAGGCGCCGGGCACCGGGCCGAGCGCCAGCGACAGCGGGACGCATGCCACCCCTGCGGCCGTGGCGGCCACGGCGACGTCTCGAACCCCGGCGCGACCGGCGGCGACCGGCTTGTCGGTTCGCGCCGACGCCCGGTCCAGGTCGCGGTCGACCAGGTCGTTGACCCATCCGACGCAGAGCTGACCGGCGAGGACGGCAGCTCCGAGCGTCGCCAGCACCCCGCCGCGGACGCCGGCGACCCAGGCAAGGCAGCCGGTCAGCACGGTCACCGCGGCCGCGGGCATCGGGTGGCAGGCAAGGAGCAGGGCGGCAACACGCCGGGGCGCGCTCAGGCTCCCCCGGATGGATCCGCGGCCGTCGCCCACCGGGCCAGTATCCGTCGCCAGCGCGGCCGGTGACGACCGGAGCAATGCACGGGAGCAGCGAGTTTGTCAACCCTGGGTTTGGCTCCTGACCAGCGCAAACGTGACGGATGTCCTTGCTACGCGTGTTATCCTGGTCACGGGAAGGGGACAGAACCATATGACTTTCAAGGTCGGCGAGACGGTTGTCTACCCGCACCATGGGGCCGCCCTCATCGAGGCGATCGAGTCCCGTGTCATCAAGGGAGAGGAGCGAAAGTACCTCGTCCTGAAGGTCACCCAGGGTGATCTGACCGTCCGCGTCCCCGCGGACAACGTCGACCTCGTCGGCGTCCGTGACGTCGTCAACCAGGAAGGGCTCGACCGGGTGTTCGAAGTGCTCCGCGCACCGCACACCGAGGAGCCGACCAACTGGTCTCGTCGCTACAAGGCCAACCTCGAGAAGCTCGCGTCCGGCGACGTCATCAAGGTCGCCGAGGTGGTGCGCGACCTGTGGCGCCGGGAACGCGACCGCGGCCTGTCCGCCGGCGAGAAGCGGATGCTGGCCAAGGCGCGGCAGATCCTCGTCTCCGAGTTGGCGCTGGCCGAGCACACCAACGAGGACAAGGCCGAGACGCTGCTCGACGAGGTCCTGGCCAGCTGAGCTCGACCGATGGCTGCACGGCCCCCGTCCCCAATCGGGCACGGGGGCCGCGTCGTTGCCGCGTCGTTGATCACGTTCACCACCCTGGTGGACGGTTCACTAGGCTCCGAACCCTGGTGAACGGTCCACCAGCCTGGTGAACCTCGATCAACTGCGGGGCCGGAGGGAAGGCATGACGACTGCCTGCGTTCTGGTGGCCGCCGGCAGTGGTGACCGGCTCGGACCGGGCGGGCCGAAGGCCCTTCGCGTGATCGGGGACACTCCGGTGCTGGTCCATGCGGTCCGGGCTGCCGTGGCGTCGGGTTCGGTCGACGTGGTCGTGGTCGCTGCGCCGCCCGGTGATGCGGACAGGTTCCGTGACCTGCTGGGGGGTTCCACACGGCAGTTGCTCGTCGTGCCGGGTGGACAGACCCGCCGCCGCTCGGTGGCGGCCGGCCTCGCCGTGCTGCCCGAATCCGTCGACGTCGTGCTCGTCCACGACGCCGCCCGGTGCCTGGCACCTCCGGCACTGTTCACAACCGTCGCCAAGGCCGTTGCAGACGGTGCCGACGCCGTCGTGCCCGCCGTTCCGGTCGCGGACACGGTCAAGATGGTCGACGGCGACGTCGTCGTCGCCACGCTGGACCGCTCCCGGCTGCGCGCGGCCCAGACGCCGCAGGGGTTCCGGCGTGCGGTGCTCGAGCACGCTCATGCGACCGTGGACGATGACGCGACCGACGACGCCGCGATGGTGGAACGGGCCGGCGGGATCGTCCGGGTCGTGCCTGGTGACGAGGAGGCATTCAAGATCACGCGGCCGCCCGACCTGGTGTTCGCCGAGGCCGTTCTGCACCGCCGCCGGGCCGGTGGTCCGTGACCGCGCGGGTCGGGATCGGCGTCGATGTCCATCCGCTTCAGGCCGGCCGGCCGTGTTGGGTCGCCGGGCTGCTCTGGGCCGACGAGCCGGCCGGCTGCGCCGGCCATTCCGATGGGGACGTCGTGGCACACGCGGCCTGCGACGCGCTTCTGTCAGCCGCCGGGCTCGGCGACCTCGGCGGCGTCATCGGTACCGACCGACCGGAGTGGTCGGGGGCAGCGGGCGTCGCGGTGCTGGCCGAGGTCGTGCGCCGGGTACAGGATGCGGGCTTCAGGATCGGCAACGTCGCGGTCCAGCTGGTCGGCGACCGGCCGCGGATGGGCTCGCGGCGGGTCGAGGCCGAGCGCGTTCTGTCCGAGGCCGTGGGCGCGCCGGTCACCGTGGCTGCGACCACCACCGACGGGCTCGGCCTCACCGGCCAAGGGGATGGTCTGGCTGCCGTGGCGACCGCACTCGTCGTCCGGGACGGTCGGGGACGGCGGCGGGAGCGCCGCGTATCCGGCAGGCCCAGGAAGCACGCATGAAACCCGGTCAGGTGTAGCTGGCTACGCTTGTGCGGTGAGTCTTCGCCTGTACGACACCGCCACCCGCGAGATCCGCGACTTCGTGCCGCTGCAACCGGGCAAGGTCGGGATCTACCACTGTGGCCTGACCGTGCAGGGTCCGCCGCACATCGGTCACATCCGCAAGGAGGTCGTCTTCGACATCCTGCGGCGATGGCTCGAGCAAAGCGGATACGGCGTCACGCTGGTCGCCAACGTCACCGACATCGACGACAAGATCCTGACGAAGTCCGCCGAGGCCGGTCGGCCCTGGTGGGCGCATGCATTCGCCAACGAGCGGGCGCTCGACGCCGCCTACGACGTGCTGGGCTGCCTGATGCCCACCTATCAGCCTCGGGCCACGGGTCATGTGCCGGAGATGGTCGAGCTGATGAACGAGCTCGTGGAGCGCGGTCATGCCTACCCGGCCGCGGACGGGTCCGGCGACGTCTACTTCGACGTGCGGTCATGGCCGCCCTACGGCGAGCTGTCCCGCCAACGGCTCGACGACATGGAGCCCGCCGCCGACACCGACCCTCGTGGCAAGCGCGACCCGAGGGACTTCGCCCTGTGGAAGGGTCACAAGGACGGCGAGCCGGCAACCGCGTCGTGGCCGACGCCCTACGGCAGAGGCCGTCCCGGGTGGCACCTGGAGTGCTCGGCAATGGCGGCGAAATACCTGGGGGTCGAGTTCGACATCCACGGCGGCGGGCTCGATCTGCGGTTCCCCCACCACGAGAACGAGCTCGCCCAGTCCCGCGCCGCGGGCCAGGGCTTCGCCCGCTGGTGGGTGCACAACGCGATGCTCAACCTCGGCGGCGCCAAGATGAGCAAGTCGGTGGGCAACACACTGCTGGTCTCAGAGGTGGTCAAGCGGGTCCGTCCGGTGGAGCTGCGCTACTACCTGGTGGCTGCCCACTACCGCAGCGAGATCGAGTTCTCCGAGGAGTCGCTGGCGGCCGAAGCCGCAGCCTTCCGCCGGCTGGAGGGCTTCGTCCATCGCGCGACGGAGGTGACGGGTGGCGTCGATCCCGAGGCGGCGCCGCTGGACGACGAGTTCGTCGCCGCAATGGACGACGATCTCGCGGTCCCGAGGGCGCTGGCTGTCGTGTTCGAGACCGTGCGGGAGGGGAACACGCTGCTCGGCACGGGTGACTCACCGGCGCTGCGGGAGAACCTGCGTTCGGTTCGAGCGATGCTGGGCGTTCTCGGGCTCGACCCGCAGTCAGAGCCATGGTCGGGAGATGCTCGAGCCGGTAGTGCCGCCGAACGGCTGCACGATGTCGTCGACTCGCTCGTCGGCGCGCTGCTCGAGCAGCGCCAGGAGGCGAGAGTGCGCAAGGACTTCGCTACCGCCGACGCGCTTCGCGACCGGCTCAAGTCAGCAGGCGTTGCGGTCGAGGACACCCCGGCCGGCCCGCGCTGGGAGATCGCCGGCGACAGCCGGGACTCGTGATGGCCGGCAACTCCCGACGGCGCGGAGCGCAACGCAAGGCCGGGACGAAGAAGGGCATGGTGGTCGGGTCCGGCGGCCAGCGCCGCAAGTCCCTCGAGGGCAAGGGGCCGACACCCAAAGCCGAGGAACGGCCGGGTCATCCCAGGGCCAGACGCGCGGGCGCGGCCCGACGGGCGGCGTCGACCGGTCGAAGCGGCGGCCGCGGCCGGCAGACCGAACGTGGTCGCCCCGGCTCCGCCGAGACCGTGGCGGGCCGGAACGCCGTCGTCGAGGCGTTGCGGGCACGGGTGCCGGTCAAGTCGATCTACGTCGCCGAGCGGATCAGCGTCGACGACCGCGTTCGTGAGGTGCTGAAGATCGCAACCGACCGCCACCTCCCACTGCTGGAGGTCCCGCGACCCGAACTCGACCGGATCACCGGCGGAGCCGTCCACCAGGGTCTGGCGCTGACCGTGCCGCCCTACGAGTACGCGCACCCCGACGACCTGGTGACAGCCGCCAGGGATGCCGGTGAGCAGCCGCTGGTGGTGGCGGTCGACGGCATCACCGATCCACGGAACCTCGGTGCGGTCGTGCGGTCCGCGGCGGCCTTCGGGGCGCACGGCGTCGTCGTGCCCGAACGGCGCAGCGCCGGTATGACCGCGGGTGCGTGGAAGAGCTCGGCCGGCGCCGCGGCGCGCGTTCGCGTCGCCAAGGCGACGAACCTGGCCCGCCAACTGCGCTCGTACGCCGACGCGGGCATGTTCGTGGTCGGCCTCGCGGGAAGCGGCGATGTCGACCTCTCCGACGTCGAGGCGGCAGCGGAACCCCTGTGCATCGTCGTCGGTTCGGAGGACTCCGGACTGTCTCGAGTTGTCGAGCAGAGCTGTGACCTGGTGGCGCGGATCCCGATGGCCAGGGACGTCGAGTCGCTCAACGC
The DNA here is from genome assembly GCA_036377395.1 of Jiangellaceae bacterium. GTDB lineage: Bacteria > Actinomycetota > Actinomycetes > Jiangellales > Jiangellaceae > DASRTE01. The sequence continues at coordinate 78,494 of DASUYL010000069.1, read as the reverse complement.
CGGCGTTGCAGCCGGGATCGCCCTCTACGAGATTGCCCGAGCCCGGCGCACATAGGCTGCATCACTTGCCGATCGGAAACCGAGGAGGAGACGACAATCGTGCCGGTGGACCGGCTGCTCCCCACCCCCGAGGCCCGCGAGCTGATCACTCTCGTCCGGGACATCGCCGACAAGGAGCTCTCCCCGCGCGTCGACGCCGCGGAGGCGGCGGGGGAGTACCCGCGTGAAACGGTGCGGCTGCTGGGTCGCGCCGGGCTGTTCGGCCTCCCCTACGACGAGGGGGGCGGGCAGCCCTACGAGGTGTACCTCCAGGCCGTCGAGGAGGTCGCCGCCCGGTGGGCGACCATAGGGCTGTCGATGAGCGTCCACACCCTCTCGTGCTGGCCGGTCGCCGCGTACGGCATGCCTGAGCAGCGCAAACGCTGGATGCCCGGAATGGTCGGCGGTGAGTCGTTGGGTGCGTACTGCCTGTCCGAGTCGCACGCGGGTTCCGATGCTGCGGCGCTGTCCACTCGTGCTGTGCGCGATCGGGACGGATACGTGCTCACCGGGGGGAAGGCCTGGGTCACTCACGGAGGCATCGCCGACTTCTACACGGTCATGGCGCGGACCTCCGACGACGGACCCCGCGGCATCTCCTGCTTCCTGGTGCCCGGCGACGCGCCCGGCGTCTCCTTCGGTGCGCCGGAGCGGAAGATGGGCCTGTCCGCGTCGCCGACCCGAGTCATGAACCTCGACGGTGTGCGAGTACCCGGCGACCACCTGATCGGAGCCGAGGGTCAGGGCTTCACGATCGCGCTGGCCGCCCTCGACTCCGGCCGCCTCGGCATCTCCGCCTGCGCGACGGGCCTGGCCCAGGCCGCCGTCGACGCAGCCACGACCTACGCGATGCAACGTGAGCAGTTCGGCAAGCCGATCATCGACCACGAGGGTGTGGGCTTCATGCTCGCCGACATGACGGCGGCGGTCGACTCGGCGCGGGCTACCTACCTGGCGGCTGCCCGCCGCCGCGACGCCGGCCTGCCCTACACCCGCGCGGCCAGCATCGCCAAACTCGTCGCCACCGACAACGCGATGCAGGTGACAACAGACGCCGTCCAGGTGCTCGGTGGCGCCGGCTACACCCGCGACTTCCCGGTCGAGCGGTACTTCCGGGAGGCCAAGGTCATGCAGATCTTCGAGGGGACCAACCAGATACAGAGGCTGGTGATCTCGCGCCAGATCGCCCGGTCGGCGACGACCTGATCAGCTGGCCCCCAGCTCGTCAGCGGCGACCACCGGCAGGTCGGGCTGCGTCGGCGGTCCCTCGAGGACCGTGTCCTCGTCGGGCTTGTGCCGAAGGACGTTGTCGACGTAGGCACGGGCAGCCTCCACGTTGCCGACCTCCCGGCCCGCCTGCTCGGACAGGTACCACCGGTGCTCGAGCACCTCGTGATAGATCTCCGGCCCGGTGAGTTTGGCGCGCAGGTCCCGCGGTATCGCCCGCAGCACAGGCTCGTATGCGTCGTTCACCCAGTGGTAGGCGACGATCTCCTCGTCCTCACCCTGCTGGTCGGTGGCCGCCGCGTAGGCGTCGAGGTCGTTCAGCAGCCGGCGGGCCTGGTTCTCTTGCGCGTCGATGCCGGTCAGCAGGATCAGCCGACGCGAATGATGCCCGGGATCGACGACCTTGGGTTGGACGCGGACCGTACGGCCACCGAGATCAGTGACGATGTCGAGCTCGTCGACGTCGAAGCCGAGCTCGTTGAGCCGCTCGACCCGCCGGGCGATCCGCCACCGGTCGTTGACGTCGAACGCCTCCCAGCCCGTGAGCTCATTCCACAGGCTCTCGTATCGCTCGACGACGAGATCGGGCATCGCAGTCGGGTCGATGGTGTCGTCCAGGCGGCCACCAGCCTGCAGGTCCATCAGTTCCCCTGCGATGTTGACCCGGGCGTTCTCGATGTCGTGCCGGCGCTGCCCATCCGAGAGCGACGGGTGCAGCTCACCGGTCTCGGCATCGACGAGGTAGGCGGCGAACGCACCGGCATCACGGCGGAACAACGTGTTCGACAGCGAGCAGTCGCCCCAGAAGAAGCCGAACAGGTGCAGGCGCACCAGCAGTGCCACCAGGGCGTCGATCAGTCTCTCCACCGTGTCGCGGCGCATCATGCGCGAGAACAGCGCCCGGTAGGGCAGGGAGAACTGCAGGTGCTGCGTCACCAGCACGGACTCCAGTGGCGCGCCGTCAGGTGCCTGCCGGCCGCGCACGATCCCGACGGCCTCGACCGCCGGGATGCCGAGGCGCTCGAGATCACGCAGGAGCTGGTACTCGCGCACGGCGAAGGACTCGACGACCTCCTTGAGTGCGTAGATACGCCCGTTCAGCCGGGTGAAGCGCACCACGTGCCGGGAGATGCCGCGGGGGAGCGCGACCAGGTACCACTCGGGCCACTCCTCGAGCGGCATGTCCCACGGCAGGTCCAGCAGTGCCTGCTGCTCGGCCGGCGCGGCGAGGATCCGCAACTCCACGCGCGCCATCCTCCCACCGCGCCCGGTCCGGGGCAGCAGGGTCAGGAGGGTAGGCGCTCCCCGGTCTTGACCGAGAAGCAGTGCTCGCCGCCCTGCTTGATCCGCAGGTAGACCTTCTCGCCCTTCTGGGGCTCGTTGCGCGGCTCGACCCGGGCGATGATCGTGTTGTTGGCCAGGGCAGCGTCCGGGTCGGAGGCCGCCGGCCCCACCGCCTGGCCGTAGAGGTAGGCGTCCGAGCCGAGCTCCTCGACGACGTCGACGACGACCGGGATGGCACCTCCGGCGTCCTGAGGCGCCGGCTCGAGGGACTCGGGGCGAAAGCCGAGGATGACCTGCTCCGAACCCTCCGCCGACAGCGCGTCGACGGTGGCGCGCGACAGCGGGATGTGGGCGATGCCGAGGTCGGCGTGGCCGTCGCTCACCTTGAACGTGGCGATGTTCATCGCAGGAGAGCCGATGAACCCTGCGACGAAGACGTTGGCCGGCTTGTCGTAGAGGCTCAACGGCGTGTCGACCTGCTGGAGCTTCCCGTCGTTGAGCACGCAGACCCGGTCGCCCATCGTCATGGCCTCGATCTGGTCGTGCGTCACGTAGACCGTGGTGATGCCGAGCCGGCGCTGCAGCGATGCGATCTGCGTACGCGTCGAGACCCGCAGCTTGGCGTCGAGGTTCGAGAGGGGCTCGTCCATGAGGAAGACCTGCGGTTCACGCACGATGGCACGCCCCATGGCGACGCGCTGGCGTTGGCCACCGGAGAGCGCCTTGGGCTTGCGGCCGAGGAAGTTCTCGAGTTCCAGCAGCTTGGCGGCGTCCTGGACGCGTCGGGCGATCTCGTCCTTCTTCACGCCGGCAATCTTCAGGGCGAAGCCCATGTTGTCGGCGACGGTCATGTGCGGGTACAGCGCGTAGTTCTGGAACACCATCGCGATGTCGCGGTCCTTCGGAGGGATGTTCGTGACGTCGCGCTCGCCGATGTGAATCGTCCCGCCGTCGACGTCCTCGAGCCCCGCGAGCATCCGCAGGGCGGTGGACTTCCCGCTTCCGGAGGGGCCGACCAGGACGACGAACTCGCCGTCGCCGACCTCGAGGTCCAGGCTGTCGACCGCGGGACTGTCGGTACCCGGATAGATGCGGGTCGCATTGTCATACGTGACCGTGGCCATGGGTGTCTCACGTCCTTCCACCGGCAGGTACGTGCCGGACGATCCGAGTGGAGGTTGCGGTGATTCTTCCCCATCGCCGGTGGTGTGTCACCTGCTCCCGATTTCACCGCACGACTTCCGTCGAGGCGCAGAGCACCGTACCGTCAGGGAAAGACGACGACCCTGCTGACTCGGGAGGGCCCATGCGTATCTCCGACGTGATCCGAGCCAAGGGCAACGCCGTCGTGACGGTCGAGCCGCAGGTGGATGTCCGAACCCTGCTCGGTGTACTCGCCGAACACGGCATCGGTGCGGTGGTGGTTTCCAGCGACGGCTCCGCGGTCGAGGGCATCGTGTCCGAACGCGACATCGTCCGCGCCCTGGCCTCGCGTGGTGCGACGGTCATATCCGAGCCGGTGTCGGCGATCATGACAAGCGATGTGAAGACGTGCCCACCCGATGCTCCGGTCGTCGACCTCATGCGAGCGATGACGGAGGGCCGCTTCCGGCACGTTCCCGTTGTCTCGGGAGGAAAGCTGGCCGGCATCGTCAGCATCGGCGACATCGTGAAGAAACGGGTCGGCGAACTGGAGGTCGAGCGCGACTCGTTGTCGCGCTACATCACGACGGGGACGTCCTAGCGCCTCAGCGCGGTCCGGCGGCCAACCGGGTGGCGGTGCGCCAGGCGGCGAGGGGAAGGACGCGGTCGCTGCCCACTTCGCGCATCTGGATCAGCAGCCGCGCCGCCGCGCGGGCCGAACGTAGCTGAGGAGCGATCAAGCGCTCACGGCGGAACGATCCGTCCGGCGTCATGGCCATCCTCTTCCCTTAGTCCTCATTCTACGCCGCTCACGCCACCACGGCCGCGAGGGTGACCGCCGCCGCCGCGACCAGGCCGCGAACCTCGTCCGACGACATCGCGGCGAACGCGTCGGCCGGCGCGTCGACGGAGACGCAGCCCACGACGCGGGACCCGAGCGGCGTCTCCTTGATCATCGGCGTTGCGAGCACGACGCCGTATTTGCCCCGGACGCGCTGGAACTCGTCGTAGCTGAACCCGTAGGTGAGGTCGTGGCCGAGGCCGGACCATTCGGCGCGTGAGACGTCGGCCAGTTGCTCGTCCAGCGTCGCCAGGTTCTCGATGACGTCCTCTCCGCGTTCGACGCACTGGCCGATCACGCCGACCCCGGGCCGCCACGCGATGCCCGACGCGACCCGGATGAGCAACTGCATCCGCAGCAGCCGCTCCAGGCGCACCCGGCCGAACGGCCAGACCGGGTGGCGGAGTCGATAGGCCGCCACGCCGAGCTGACGGGTGCTGATACCGGTGGACTCCTCGAGCTCGAGAAGCAGAGGGGAGAGGACCGCGCGCGCCTGCTCGCGAAGCTCGGCCGCGCGGCCGTGCCGGCGCTGGTCGATCGCGGCCTCCGTGGCGGTGACGAAGGCGACGCCCACGCCTCCGACGATGAGCGTGACCACCAGCCAGTTCGGCAGCGTGACGGCCCCTGTCTCGTGCAGGCCCAGCCCTAGCCCGGCGGCGGCGGCGACGATCGCCGCGCCCACCCGCCACCAGAACCGGACCGTGCCGTTCACCCGCCCACCGTATGAGCCGGGTGCTGGATCGACGGCGAGCGACGCGCGGCCTACCTCGGCGGTGGCACTCGCCGGCGATGGCGGCCCTGATCGTCGGGACGTTCGTGTCGTCCCAGCAGCGCTCTTCTACCGTCGATCATCACGCCGGGTGTCCAGGCCATCGTCGAGGCTAGGCTCGGCATCGTCCCGCCGGCGTGGCGCAACTGGCAGCGCACCCGACTTGTAATCGGGCGGTTCCGGGTTCGAGTCCCGGCGCCGGCTCTGTGTTTCGGCAGGTCAGCGGCTTGCGAGTGATCTTCCGTCACTCGCAAGCGCACGCGTAGCGCACGCGACAGGGTGCCAACCATGAGCGCGCCGGGCACGCACGAGGTGGGCAGCCCAATTCGTAGGTGCAGCCGGGACATAGCTGGTGGGCCACCAGATGCGGCGAATGCAGCAGCCACTGCACCAGGAGAATGGATTGGATGTCCCGATGGACCGTCGACGAGTACGGGTTGGACGGACGCAGCACGTGTTCTCCCACCGACTCACCGCGCCCTCATTCGCGACGCCGCCGCCCAACATCTCCTCGCCCACGCCGGCCGTATTCCCGTCCCTCGACGTCGCCGACCCGGATCAAGGGCTCGGGCTCGACGTCCGGGCCGAGGTGACTCCGCCCACTGCCAGGGCCAAGCTGCCGCAGCCGTCGTACGCCTACGCTGGTGCCGCGACCGCCCTGGTCCTGGCTCGTGCCGGGTTGCGCCCGCGCCGCGCCGTGCTCGACCCGATCTTGGTCGACGCCGTCCGGGAGGCCGGGGCCGACATGCGCTTCGGTGTCGCCGCCACCGACCTGTGCCGCGACCGGAACGCGCGGGTGACCGGCATCGTCGGGCACGACGAGCAGGGCTCGCAGTTCACCGTTGGCGCCGGGATGACTGTGCGTGAGCTACGACCAGTCACCACGGGTGCGCCGGTCTACCTGTCGCCCGATGACCGCAGGGCCGCGTCGGCACCAGCTCGTGGCCGCATGCGGTATCGCTACACCGGGATCGAGTCGTAGCGGGCCGAGATGGCCGCACGCACAGCCGGGTCGCGGATCGCGTTCGGCGGCAGCTGTCCGAGCTCGAAGAACATCTCCTCGAGCCCACCCGGCACCATCAAGGTCAGGAACCGGCCTCCGCCTGCGGCGGCGCTGATCGTATGCGAGGTCCCCCTCGGGACGAGGACGTACGTTCCAGGGCTCGCTGAGATGGCTTCCTCGCCCACGGTGAACGTGAACCGGCCGGCCAGGACGAAGAACGACTCCTCGAAGGCGCGATGGAGGTGCGGGACCGTCCAGGCTCCCTCGGCGCTGCCCCAGAACTCGGTCAACGCGAAGGCACCGTTGGCGGCGTCGCCACTGGCCAGTACTCGCATCTGAGCGAGACCGAGGTCTACGGTCCGCCCCTCTCCCGACGTCACGACATGCGCCTGTCCCGGCAGGATCATGCTTCCCACCACCCTTCATGGAACGCTGCTACGAGGCCCGCCCACTGGTTCGAGGCTCCTGCCGATTCCGCGCAGCGGCAATATCAAAATCTGAAGTTGCCACCACGGGACACGAGCGGGAGGCTGAAGGGGTGCGCGACTACGGCCAGTTCTGCCCCATCGCCCGGACCTCCGAGCTGCTGGCGGAGCGCTGGACACCGATCATCGTCCGCAACCTGCTGAACGGCTGCCGCACCTTCAATGAGATCCGCCAGGGGGCACCGGGCATCTCGACGGCGTTGCTGGCTCAGCGTCTCGAGGCGCTGGAGCGACACGGAGTGCTGGTGCGCACCGTGAACCCGTCCGGTAGGGGCGCGACGTACGAGTTGACCGACATGGGTCTGGCGCTCAGGACGGTCATGGACGCGATGGGGCAGTGGGGTGCCCATTGGCTCGAGATCGAGCCTCGCCACCTGGACCCCGCCTACGTGCTCTGGGCCACCTTGAAGCTCATCGACGTGGACCGAATCCCGGTGGAGACCACGGTGGTCCGGTTCGAGCTGCGCGACCGACCCGCGGTCGGCTACTGGCTGATCCTGCGGCGCCCGCAGCCGGAGCTGTGTACGCGCCCCAGCGGGTACACCGAGGACGTCGTGTGCCGGACGGATTCGACGACCCTCATCGACCTGCACCTGAAGCGGCTGAGCTATCCGGCCGCGATCCGGGATGGGCGCGTCGACCTCATCGGCCCGTCACGGCTCACCCGCCAGTTCCGGAGCTGGTTCCGCACCAGCCCATTTGCTGACTTCGTTCCACCCAGCTTGCCGTCGGCGGTCAGCATCGAACGGCACGAGAGCAGCAGGCACGGGCGTCCGCTCATGGGGCGTTCCGACCCATGAGCCATGAGGCGACCCAGAGACGTTGGCACCCTCGCCGAGCAGTGGCTGCGGCTCCGGGCCGACGACAGCGTTGATGACCCGAAGCCGACGACGCGATCGCCGCCCCCAGCCCCGACCTCCATCGGCGTGCGCCCGTCCGCCGTGGCCAGATAGGGCCGAACGCCATGCTCGGCGGGTCCATCGGCCCTAGGGGCCGTTCGCGTGACGACGGAGACTGGCCGTAGAGGTGAAGCGAGGACGGCGCGATCCGGGCGCCGGCGGGAGGGGTCAGCATGAGGGCTGATCCGAGGGTCCTGGTGGTCGGCTACAATGGTGCCAACAACACCGGGGCCGAAGCGTTGCTGCTCGCCGACATCGCTGACCTCCGGGCCGTGCTCGGACCCGGCGCTCGGCTGACGATCCCGGCGCTCGAACCGGACAATTTGGCGCGCTACGTCGGAGATCTTCCGGGCATCACCATCGTCCCCATGTCGATGATCTTCTTGTCCACGGTCCGCAGGCTCGTCCGGCAGCACGACCTCGTGGTCCTGGTTGAAGGCGCCACCTATATGGACTCGGGGGCCTCCGCGCTCCTGTGGTACTTCATGTGGACGACGAGCTGCGCTCACGCGGCCGGCAAGCCGTGCCTGGCCTATGCCGTCGATGCCGGTGAGCTCAAGGCGCACAACCAGTGGCTGGTGCGCCGGACGGCCCCGAAGACGGACCTCATCGTCGTGCGCTCGGCAGCGGCCGCGGACCGTCTGCACAGCTGGGGCGTCGACACCAGGATCGAGGTCACGGCGGACAACGCGTTCCGGTTCGAGCCGCAGGCGGCCGACGCGCGGTGGCTGGGCGGTGCGTGGCCTGAGGGGGGAGCCGGGCCGGTGGGGATCGCCTGCGTCGACTACAACCTGTGGCCGGTCGTGATCCGGCCGTGGGGTCGCCGGGCCGACTGTTACCGCTGGCCGTACTACTACTCGCGCTCGCCCGCCCGGCGCGCCGCGAGCGCCGCACTCGCCGACGGCTACGCGCGGCTGGCCGACATGATCATCGACCGGCACGGTCGTTCCGTCGCACTGATCTGCATGGAGGAGCTCGACGAGACGCTGGCGGGGCGGATCCATGCACGGATGGTCCACGCCGACCGGGCCCGGATGTTCTCCGCGCGCGACCTCGACGCCTCGAAGATGACGGCGTTGCTCCGCGGCCTCGGTGCGCTCGTCACATCCCGGTACCACGCGTCGGTCCTGTCCATCGCCGCGGCGGTGCCACAGGTGGCCGTTGCGCAGGATCTCCGATTGCGCACGCTGTTCGACGAGATGGGGATGCCGGAGTTGTGCCTGACTCCCGGTGCGGAAATGTTCGGCAAGCTAGCGGCCGCGGTCGACCGCCTGCTGACCGATGACGATCTGCTCCGTGCCCGGCTGCGCCGAGAGTACGAACGCCACGTCGCGACGGCCCGTCGGAACCCCGAACTGCTGGCGGCCTTCGCGGCCGAGCACGGGTGGAGGCCGCAGGTATGGGCGGCGTAGTTCTGCTGACGGGCGCCACGGGGTTCCTGGGCACCGACATCACACGCACGCTGCTGCGACGATCGGAGGGTCGGGTCGTCGCGCTCGTACTGGCGCCCGACGAGGCGGAGGCACGGCTGACGGCCGCGCGAGCGTGGTCGTACGCACCGGATCTGGCGGAGGCACTCGGTGCGGGACGGCTGGAGATCGTTGCAGGCGACGTGCGCCGCGGCGGCCTCGGACTCGACCCGCTCGTCCACGGTGACCTGGTCCGCCGGGTCACCCACATCATCCACGCGGCAGCGGACCTTCGGATCGACACCGGTCCAGACGAACTTCGACCCACGAACGTCGAGGGCGTCGCCAACGTGCTGGCGTTCGCCCGTGCGTGCGACGCGGATCACGGGCTCTCCCGCCTCTCGCACGTCTCGACGGCGTACGTGGCCGGCGGCCGGACCGGCGAGGTGTCCGAGGAGGCACTCGACGGCCGGTTCGGGTTCGAGAACTCCTACGAGCTGACGAAGTTCGAGGGTGAGCGACTGGTCCGCGCCGAGATGGATCACCTGCCCGTCGCAGTGTTCCGGCCGGCGATGATCGTGGGCGATTCGCGAACCGGCGAGGTTCGAACGTTCAACACCTTCTACGTCGCCCTCCGCCGGTACCTGACCGGCCATCTCCGGGTTGCGCCCGCGAGCCGTCGCCTCCGCGTGAACATCGTCCCCGTCGACTACGTCGCGGAGGCCATCGTGCGGCTGACGTTCGAGCCGGCGGCGGACGGGACGACCTTCCACCTCACCGCGCCGCCAGAGGATCTCCCCAGCGCACTGGAACTGATGCGGTTCGTCCGCGGGTGGGCGACGGAGCGGCTCGGGATCCGCCTCCCGCGCGTTGTGTTCTTGCCCATCCCGACGGTGCGGCGGACCGCGGTCGCGGCGTCTCAACTCCAGCGGCGTGGCGGATCCCGATCGAGATCCACGACCGCGGTGCTGCGCCCGTACCTGCGCGAGAAGCGTCGCTTCCGGCGGGACAACACCGACCGGGTGCTCGGCCCCTACGCACTGCCGTGGCGAACGTTCCTGCCTGCCCTTCTCGAGCACGCCGTGGAACACGGGTTCCTGCACCGCTCCGACCGCACGGTCCACGAACAGGCTCTGTTCCGCCTCGGGAGCAGATCTCTCGCGATGCGGTACCTGGACATCCTCGGCGACCGCACTGAGGCACGCACCGGCCCGGAGGTCCGCAGTGACGTCGTGGCGGCCTCGGCGGCCCTTCGCTCCATGGGTGTGGGCCTCGGGACGAGGGTGGCGATGATAGGGCCGAACGGCACGAGATACCTGACGATCGACCTCGCGATCGGCCTCGTGGGTGCGGTCAGCGTCCCGATGTATCCGACCAGCCCGACCGAGGACATCGAGCACATCGTCCGAGCCAGCGGCGCCGAAGTGGTGTTCGTGGGTTCCGCGGACGCCCTGCGGCGCCTCGGCCCGGAGGCCTCGAAGCGCCCCTGCGTCTCCTTCGCCCAGGACCAGGAGGCGACCGGCGGGTCCGTGGAGAGCTGGGATGCGTTCCTGCAAAGAGGTCGTGCCGCTCCACTCGAACCCAGATCCTCGGTCTCGTTCGACGACGTCGCCACGCTCCGGTACACCTCGGGGACCACGGGGCCGCCCAAGGGCGTGGCGTTCACGCACCGGCAGCTGCGATGGATGGCCGAGACCATGGCGAGCCTTGTCCCGTGGTCGACGCGGATGCGCCCAGGTTCGTACCTGTCGTTCCTACCGATGAACCACGTGGTCGAGGGCATCCTCGGGACCTACTCGCCCTACTACATGCCGGTTCCCGTGGAGATCGCCTTCGTGGCCGACTTCGCGGACCTCCCGCGTGCGCTGCCGGCAGTCCGGCCGATGGTGTTCTTTGCCGTCCCCCGCCTCTACGAGAGGTTCCTGGAGGTGGCCCGGGCGTCGCGAGCCGGGCGGCGATTCCTGGCGATGGCCGACGGCCCGCCGAAGCGCCTCCTGCGTCCCTTCGTCCGCCGCCAGCTCCTCCGCCGGGCCGGCCTCGACCGCTGCTCACAGCTGATGGTCGGGTCGGCGGCGGTCGGGGAGCCGCTGCTGCGTGCGTTCCGGGACCTCGGCATCGAGATCCACGACGCCTACGGGCTGACCGAGGCCCCGCTGGTGACGCTGAACCGCTCGGGGCGCAACCGCATCGGGACCGCGGGGGAGCCGCTCCCGGACACGCGCCTGCGGATCGCCGCGGACGGGGAGATCCTGGTGCGCGGGCCCCAGGTGATGGTGGGGTACGCGGACGAGGGCTCGGCCCAGCCATTTGAGGACGGTTGGCTGCTGACGGGCGATCTCGGTCGCCTGACCGCCGATGGCGCGCTGGTGATCGAGGGCCGGAAGAAGGATCTGCTCAAGACGGCGTACGGGAAGTACGTGAACCCCTCCAAGGTCGAGTCGATGCTGCGGGCGATTCCCGACGTGACCGAGGCCATGGCCATGGGGGAAGCGAGGCCCTTCTGCTCGGCGCTGGTGTGGGCCGATGGCCCGCTCACGCCGGAGCGCATCGCCGCGATCGACGCGGCGATCGAGCGGGTGAACCTGGCATTGTCGCGGCCGGAACAGGTTCGACGATGGGCCGTCCTGCAGTACGACCTGTCGGTCGGCGACGACCTCACGCCGAACCTGAAGCTGAAGCGGGCGAGGGTCGCCGAACGCTACCGCTCGACGATCGACGGTCTCTACGCGGCGCACGAGGCACCGGTGCGGAGGAAGGTGGCGCGGACGTGACCCTCCGGCTGCGCGCCTTCGCGGCGGTCCCGCCATCGCTGCTCCGCCCGTTCGTCGTGCGACGGCTGTTGCATCGCACCGCCGATGCGTTCGGAGTGCGCCGGCCGCCGATGCGCGCACGGGCGTCGGGCATGGATCTGCTGTTCGCGTACGCGACGTTCTCGAATACGCGAGCCGAGTTGCTCCTCGCCGGGCACGGCGACATCCACGCAGCCCGGCGAGAGCTGTGGAGGATCGCCGAACGCATCGGCCGCGGCCTGCGACGGGGCCTTGGCATCACGACGGTCGCCGACGCGATGGTCGCGGCTCGCGCCGTGTACCGGGCACTGGACATCGACCTGCGCGGGTCTCCGACCGGTGAGGTGGTCGTGGCTCGGTGCTCGTTCGCGGGCATCTACGGGCCGGAGGTCTGCGCGGTGATGTCCTCGCTCGATGCCGGCCTGTTCGCCGGCCTGACGGGCGGGCAGCGCCTCGCGTTCACCCGGCGCATCACCGAGGGCGCACCCGCCTGCCTGGCAACCCTGGCTCCAACGGCGGTGAGGGCGACATGAACACGGCCATCGTCGTCGGGAGCGGCGCCGGTGGTGCCACCGTCGCCAACGAGCTTCAAGGCGCATTCCAGGTGACCGTCCTCGAGGAGGGAAGGCCGTTCCGTCGGGCGACCATGGATTGGAAGACGATCGAGCAGTTGCGTCGGGCTCGCCTGCTCGTCGACGAACGACTTCTCCGGGTGGCGCTGCCGGCGATCCGCGTCCGGAAGTCCCATGACATGGTGTTGGTCAACGCGGTGGCGGCCGGTGGGACGACCACGATCTCGACCGGCAACGGCATGCGTCTCGACGACGACCTGCGGTCCATCGGAATCGATCTGGACCCGGAGTTCGACCAGATCGCCCGGGAGGTCCCGATCACGACGGGCAATCAGCGCAGGTGGCATCGGACCACTCGCCGCCTGTTCGAGGTCGTCGACACCATGGGCCTGGATCCGTTCGTGACTCCGAAGATGGCGACCTCGGACAAGTGCCGGCACTGTGGGCGGTGCGTGTTCGGGTGCCCGTACGGCATCAAGTGGGACACCCGGGCGTTTCTGGACCAGGCGGTGTCCCGCGGGGCCGAGCTCGTGACCGGCGCACGCGTGCACCGGATCGTGATCGAGGGTGATCGAGCGACCGGCGTGCTCGTGGGCGGGCCGTTCGGGGCTCGGTTCCATTCGGCCGACCTCGTGGTGGTCGCGGCCGGCGGATTCGGAACCCCCGCGATCCTCGAGCGCTCGGGCATCACCTGCGAGCACCACCTGTTCGTCGACCCCGTTCTCACCGTGGCGGCCCGCATGCCTGGGGCGTGGCAGTGCAACGAGATCGAGATGCCGTTCGTCGTGCGCCGGCCTCATTACATCCTGTCGCCGTACTTCGACTGGATCAGCGCCCTGTTCGACCCAGCGTGGCGGCATCCCCTCCCCGACATCGTCGGCGTCATGATCAAGCTTGCGGACGAGGAAGGCGGATCGGTCTCCTCCCGTGGCCGGATCGAGAAGTTGCTGACCGCCACCGACCGGGCCAGGCTCGAGGACGGCGTCGGCGTCGCCACCGAGATCCTCACCGGCCTGGGGGCGAATCCGGCGAGCGTGTTCCGCGGCACGATCAATGCGGGCCACCCTGGAGGGACGCTCCCGTTGACCGAGGCGACAGCCACGACGTTCCACGACGAACGGTTGCCCGACAACGTCTACGTCGCCGACGCCTCGCTGTTCCCGCGGTCGCTCGGCGGGCCGCCGATTTTGACGATCATCGCGATGGCCAAGCATGTCGCGTCCCTGTGTCGTGCCGACGCCGGCCGGTTCGCCCACCGAAGACGCCGGATTCGGGATCGAACCAGGTAGAGCGGTATCGGGTCGGGACCTTTGTGCCGCATCTCGTGCCCTTGGACTCTACGAGTGACCGCTGCCGGCCCGATCTGCTGGGAGTGGTGGTGCGGAATGCTGGACTTCGACGGCGCGACCAAGCGGTTTGGCGCGCTGACCGCGCTCGATTCGTGCTCCTTCGCAGTCCGACCCGGGCGGCTGACCGGCTTCGTCGGCCCGAACGGCGCGGGGAAGACAACGGCGATGCGGACGGTGTTCGGGCTCGTCGATCTCGACAGCGGCACGGTGCGCTGGCGAGGTGCGGCGATCGGGCAAGAGCAGCGGGCGCGGTTCGGCTACATGCCCGAGGAGCGCGGGCTGTATCCGCGCATGCGGGTGCGCAACCAACTCGTCTACCTGGGAGAACTCTGCGGGCTGACCGACACGCAGGCGCGTCGCAACGTCGACCTGTGGCTCGATCGGCTCGATCTGGCGTCCCGGGCGGGCGATCGGCTCGACGCCCTCTCACACGGCAACCAGCAGCGGGTTCAGCTGATCGCCGCGCTCGTCAACGACCCAGAGCTGCTGGTCCTCGACGAGCCGTTCTCCGGGCTCGATCCGCTCGCCATCGCCTCCATGTCCGATCTGCTTGCCGGCGTGGCGGCTGCCGGTGTCACGGTGCTGTTCTCCAGTCACCAGCTCGACCTCGTCGAGGACATCTGCGAGGACGTCGTCATCATCAACGACGGCCGGATCGTCCGAGCCGGTGACCTGGCCGAGCTGCGGGCGGCGGTTCCGCAACGATTCGTCAGCCTCCGCTTCCGTGGCACACCACCTGACTTGTCCGGGCTGCCATCCATCGAACTCATCGACAAGAGCGACGAAACGGCCCGTCTCCGCGTCGGCCAGGACGTCGACCTCGCCGCCGTGATCACCACGGCTCGGCGCAGCACCGATCTCGTCTCGTTCGCCTATGAGCCCCCGACACTCTCCGAGCTCTTCCGGCAGGCGGTGGCCGGATGAACGGCATGCGCCAGGTCAGGCTTGTTGCAGCTCGCGAGATTCGTGAGCGCGGCCGCTCGCGCGCATTTCTCATCTCGTTTGTGTTGATGCTCGTTGCTGTGGTGGGAGCGGTGACACTTCCCGTCCTGCTCGACACCGGCGCGGGCACCAAAGAGGTCGGCCTGACCGGTTCGGTTCCGGCCGAGCTGGCGGCCGCCATGCAGGCCCAGGGCGAGGGCGTCGGTACGACGATCCGGATCCACCACTTCGACACCGTCGCCGCCGGCGAGGAGGCGGTCCGCGACGCTGCGGTCGACGTGCTGGTCGTAAACGGCCGGAAGTTGGAGTGGCAACAACGCGCCGACGAGCAACTGAAGGCGGTCGTCACCGGGGCGATCCAGTCCGTCGCCGTGCGCGAGCGTGCCGCTGCCGCCGGGATGAGTCCGGACGAACTGGCGGCCATGGCGGCGCCAATGCCGGTCGACAACGTCGAACTCGGGCAGGTAGCTGGGCGCAGCCCGGACGACGAGACCGCCGCCTTCGTCATGACCCTGGTGCTCTTCGGCGCCATCACCACCTACGGGGCCATGGTCTTGAGCGGCGTCGTCGAGGAGAAGTCCAGTCGCACCGTCGAAGTCCTCCTGGCTCGCATGCCTGCCCGAAACCTCCTCGCGGGCAAGATCGCCGGCATCGGGCTGCTCGGGCTGGCTCAGGTCACCGCGGCTGCGCTGGCCGCCCTCGGCGCGGGGACCGTGGTCGACGGCGTCGACATCCCCGCTATCCGCGGCAGCGTGATCGCCTGGGCCGTCGTGTGGTTCGTCCTGGGCTACGCCTTATACGCCACGGTGTTCGGCGTCCTCGGTTCGCTTGCCTCGCGAACCGAAGACGCATCGAGCGTCACCGGACCGGTGACCGTCGTTCTCGTCCTGGGGTTCATGGTCTCCTTCGCGGCCATCGGCAGCGCCGATACCACGTGGGCTCAGCTGGTCTCGTGGTTCCCCCTCACCGCGCCGCTGGCAATGCCCAACCGCATCGCGATGGGCGCGGCCACCTGGTGGGATCCGGCTGTCGCCGTTGTCCTCACGCTCGCGGTGATCGCCGCCCTGGTCGTGCTCGGCGGCCGCATCTACACCCGCGCCATCCTGCACACCGGCGCGATGCTTTCGCTGGGCGAGGCATGGCGAGGCACACGCGTACCCGCACCCAGCGTTGGCGACACCCCTGAAGGTCGTCCCGCGACGGGAGCGACCGCCGTGGAAGCGTCGGCACCGGAGACAACGACGACGAACGAACCACTGACGCGCCTTGTACTCATCGGGCTCGCGGTCCTGCTGGGCGGCGCGGTGTTCGCATTAGCACAAGACTTCGTGATCGGCGTCGCGGCGGGAGCAGCATTCTACGCCCTTGCGCGCGGGGTCGTGAAGGCTAGAGAACACGCTGATCGCTGAGGTTCTGCTGCTCTGGTCACCACGGGCGACGCGGGCGGGTTGGGCTCGGCATGCGGGGGGCGGCGAAGGATGGATCGGCCCACTTGCGCGGGCTACCACGTCGCTACTCGTCAGTGCCGCATCCGGCGACTGATCAGCGTCTGCAGCACCAGCGAGAGGATGATGACCAACCCGAAGAACAGCTGCGTGTAGAAGCCCTGGATGCCGGCGCTGATGACGCCGGCGTTGATCGAGCCGATGATGAAGGAGCCGACGAACGTACCGGTGATGGAGCCGGTCCCGCCGAAGACCGAGGTGCCGCCGAGGAAGACGGAGGCGATCGGCTGGAGCAGCGTGCCGTCGCCGAGCGTGGGGAACAGGGTCGCCAGCTGCATCGCCGTCATGAGGCCGGTGAACGCTGCGATGACTCCTACGATGACGAAGGTCGCGATCTTGACGCGGGCGACCCGCACACCCATGAGCTGTGCACTCACCGGGTTGTCGCCGACCAGGAACACGTGTGCGCCGAACCGCGTCCGGTTGAGGACCATCCAGAGCACGATCGCGACCGCAAGGGTCCACAGTAGCTCGTTGGGGATATCGAATACGCGTCCGTTGAGAGCGTCTCGCAGCCCCTCGATCTCCGGGTCTCTGAGGACGACCGGTCGACCATCCAGCAGCACAAGCTCGATGCCACGGAAGAAGAACAGCGTACCCAGGGTGATGACGAGGGACGGGATGCCGAGGATCGCGACGAGGTAGCCATTGATGAGGCCGCACACCACTCCGACCACGAGGCAGGCCAGCACCGAGAGCAGGACATTGCCGGTGTAGTCGATGGTCTTGACGAACCCGACCATGGCGAGGGCCATGACCGATCCGAAGGAAAGGTCCATCTCCCGGGTGATCACGACCAGCGTCAGGGCCAGAGCGATCATGGCGAACAGCGGCGTCGTCGTGGCGAATGCGCTGTAGATCCTGGAGTTCAGGAAGACGTCGGGAGCCGCCACCAGGAATGCGAGCCAGATCACCACGGCGATACCGAGGGTGGCGACGGTCAGGGCGTGGCGGCGCAGTTGCTTCCTGAGACTGACGACAGGCATGCTGCCGCCCGATGCGCGCAAGGCGGACTCACTGGTCTCCTCCGCGACGCCGCTGCTCCGGGTCTTTTCCGCCATCTAGGCCTCCATCTGACCGGTCCGCGCGACCGTGTACAGACGATCGATTAGGTCGTCCATGGAGATCTCGGCACGGGTGAACGCGCCGGCCACCTGACCGCGATCCAGTACCACGAGCCGGTCGGCGACCGGGTAGACGTGGAAGATGTTGTGGTCGACAAGCACGGCAGAACGCCCGGCCTCCTTGATCGAGCCGACGAAGTCGAGCGTCTTGCGGGTCTCCGACAGAGACAGGCCCATGGTGGGCTCGTCGAGCAGCAGCAGTCGGGCGCGGAAGTACAGCGCTCGCGTGATCGCGACTCCTTGCTTTTCGCCACCCGACATGGTCTCGACGACGTTGTCCGGGTGGACGGCCGTCGACGTGAAGCCGAGGTGCCCGCTCATCACGCCGCTGGCTTCGCGGCGCATCCTCCTGATGTCGAGCAGACGGAACCGGTTGACCAGCTCACGACCCATGTACATGTTCCGCCAGATGGCTTGCTGCTCGGCCAGTGCGCGTTCTTGATAGACCGTCTCGATCCCGAGCGCCCGGGCCCGGTTGACCGACCAGTCGCGGACGCGCTGACCGTCGACCCACACCTCGCCGCCACGATCCGGTTCGTGGACTCCCATCATCAGCTTGACCATGGTCGACTTGCCCGAGCCGTTGTCGCCGAGCAGGCCGACGATCTCTCCCTGCGACACATGGAAGTCCACACCGGACAACGCGTGCACGTCGCCGAACGTCTTCGAGACGTTGCGCAACTCGATCACCGGCAGCGCGCCGGCGCTGCCTTCCTCGGCTTTCGGACTCTCATCCATGGTGGTCTGATGCCTCTCGTCTCGGTGGACTCCCCGTCCCCTCGGCGACCGCCAGGGGTCGGGACGGTTGACCTGGGGTGGCATCAGACCCACCCCAGGTCACACGCATCGTCGCTACCGGATTTCCTCGACGGCGAGCGGTTCGACGAAATCGACGTTGTCCGCGTCGACGAACGAGCCGGCCGTGTCGACGAACAGACCCGAGAACCCGTACTTCTGGGTCAGGCAGATCTGCAGGATCGGCAAGTAGCCCTGCAGGAACGGCTGCTGGTCGATGACCAGGTTGAGGAAGCCGCTCTTGATCGCGTCAACGGTCGCGGGCCCGAGGTCGAACCCGGCGAAATAGACGTCGCCCGGCGCGAGCCCCGCAGCCGTCGCGTAGGTCTCGGCCGTCGATGTCAGGGCACCGTGGTCGGTCACGACAATCGAGACATCCGGGTTGGCCGCGATCACGCCGGTGAACGTCGGGGTACCGGCCTGGGCGTCGGCGTTGGTCGCCGGGTCGATCTCCTGGTAGACGACCTCCAGACCGGCCTCCTCGAAGCCTTCGACGATGCCACGGGTGCGTTCGCCACGACCTGCCTCCGCCAGCAGACCCCAGACGAACGCCTTCTCTCCGGCCTGGGCGCCGGAGCGTGCTACCGCCTCCTCCGCGAGCCGCTTTCCGGCCGCATAGTTGGGTGCCCCGACGTACCCGAGACCCTCGGCCGCGTGCCTGGCCTGAGACTCGGGTAGCTCAACGTTGACTACCGTGACCTGGACACCGGCTTCGTATGCCTCGTCGATGAGTGGGCCCATCGCCGCGTCACCGGGGTGTCCCATGACCGACATGCCGTCCGGCTCCAGCGCCAAAGCCTCGCGGAATTGGGCGACCATCGTCTCCACGTTCCAGTCGGAGAAGTAGTACGTGACCTCGGGGCCGAGGTCCGCCTCTGCCGCTCGGTAGCCGTTGTAGACATTGTTGGTGAAGGGAGTCCCCTGCCCTCCGCCTGGGAAGGCGGCGATGCTGACGTCGGAGCACCACTTGTCACCTACGGCGGCGGTCCCATCTGCGCCAGGAGACTCGCCTGCGCTTCCCTCGCCGCCGTCATCGTCGTCGGCGCCCGTACACGCAGCCAACATGGCTACGGTGACAAGGGCTACCAGGCCGGCCTGTGCCCGCCGCGTGATGTGCCGCGGACCACCCCCCCGCGTGTGCTTCATCAGTCGCTCACTCCCTTCCGTCATCGAAACTGTCGATGTCCGCGCCGCGACGGCGAGAACTGGTAGATCGTCGTGGTGTCGTATATCGCCCGGACGAAGAACGGTCGTGTGGTCGACAGCGTCCGCCCGGCGCTTCCGTCGCTCGAACGCGCGGCCAGCATCCTCATCACGTCCTCTCGTTGACGATGAAGCTTCGAGTCAAAGGGCTGTGACGTGGGCCACGCCGTGCATGGCGGTTGTCAAGATAGAGCGTCCTGTTAACGCTCACAAGAGTCTTTGGGACTAATGGTGGGCGTCGGGCTATCCCCCTGCGATATCGCCCTGAGTTGCGCAGCAAGGAAAGCTGTGCAGGACGATGCCAGCTCGATCGTGCCGAACAGTGGTCTCACGCAGGACCTGCCAGATCTTGCCTGTCCACCTACCGCAGGTAACCGTCACAGGAAGAGACGGCACCCGTACCCCAGCCGTTGATCTTGGCGAAGTGGGCCTGTGGAAGCGTTTCAGCCCACTTCGCCAAGATCAACGGGAAGAGAGGCGGCGGCGGTCAATCGTCGGCGAGGCCGCTGTGCAGCGCGGTGACGACAGGTCGCGGTGCGGTGTCGACGGCGAGCCGGAACACGTCCGGGCGGTGGTAATGACCGACCGGATCGAACAACCGTCGCGCCGACAGCACCTTGCTGAGGTCCAGCTCGGCGACCAGGACGGTCTCGGCGTGCCGGGCCGGTCCGGCGAGGACCTCTCCGTTCGCGCCGACGATCACCGAGTTGCCGGGCTCCACCCACTCGGGGTCCTCCGGATCGGTTTGCCACACCCGGTCCCGGTCGGGGAAGTCCGCCGGGATCTGGTCGACGCGCACGCACGGATTCACGCCGATCACGTAGCAGCGGCCCTCCCGGGCTATGTGTCGCATGGTCGAGACCCAGCCGTCACCTCTCGCCAGCGTCGGTGCCACCCACACGTCGACACCCTGCGAGTACAGGTAGAACCGAGCCAGCGGCATGTAGTTCTCCCAGCAGATCAGCCCGCCGATGCGCCCGAAAGACGTCGGGTAGGTGTCGAGCGTCGAGCCGTCACCCATCCCCCAGACCGTGCGCTCCGAGCCGGTCGGCATCAGCTTGCGGTGCTTGCCGAAGAGGTTGCCGTCGGCATTGAAGTACAGCAGCGTGTTGTAGATGGTGTTCCCCGTCGGCTCACGTTCGCTGACGCCGATCACCAGATAGACGCCCGCCTCCCGGGCTGCCGATCCGAGGCGATCGGTGACCTCGCTCGGTACGACAACGGCCTGGTCGGCGAGCATCTCGAACCACTGCTCGTCACCGTCCCAGATCCGCGCCCCGTCGATCCAGATCGGCGTACCAGGAACGAACGCCTCCGGAAACACGACCAGGTCGGCCGCCCGCACCTCGGGGTCGGCCAGCGACTCCTCCACCTTGGCCAGCGTCGCTTCGCGATCCATGAGCACGTAGGCCGCCTGCACAGCCGCAACTGTCAACGTCGCCATCTCGCCTCCCTGCCTCTACGTTGTCTCCGTACGCCCGTTACGTCGCCGGCACGATGGGCTTGGGCTGGGTGAGCCGCCAATGGTTGCCGAACGGGTCGCGGAAACCGGCATCGATGCCGTAGAAGCGCTCCTCCGGCTCCTCGACGAACTCGACGCCCTTCGCCTCGAGCTCGTGGAAGGTCGCCCGGCAGTCGTCGGTGGTGAGCGAACCCGGACCGAGATAACCGGTGGCTACCAGCGAACGGATCTGCTTCGCCGCCTCTTCGTCCACGACCGGAGGTGACGGATCGACCAGCATGATCGGCAGGTCGGGCTGGTGCGGCGAGTGGACGGTGAGCCAGCGGACACCGTCACGCACCATGTCCACGCCGACCTCGAGGCCGAGCTTGTCCGTGTAGAACTCGCGCGCCCGGTCCATGTCGAGGACGAAGACGCATACCAGACCCACGCCGGTGATCATGCACCTTCCCCTCATCAGCAGCGATCCATATGCACCTTGGCACATCCGACTGTCCTCGCGCGCGGTCGGCGTTCATCGTCCGGCGAAGGCGGAGACCGCCTGCGCCAGGGCGTCGCCGGCCACATTGTGGTCCTGACCCTCGAGGACGTCATGGCGTGCGCCCGGAATCGTGGCCGCCACCTGAGCGGCGGCCTGTCGCAAGGCTTCGGGGCTTTCGGAGCCGGCGAGGACGAGTGTGGGAACGGTGATCCGGCCGTATCGCTCGGTCGGGATGGTGCTGTCGCCCATCACGGCGTCGTCGTAGGACAACGTGGGAGCCAGCCTCTCGCCGACCTGCCAGTACGGCGACTGGCGGATACCGGCGATCATCTCCTCGGGAACGCCGACCCTCCGCATGAAGCGCGCCAGCGCATCGCCTCGGCGATCTGCCGCGAGCAGGACGGCCAGCTCCTCGGAATACTCCTTCGCCTGTTGCACGCCGTCGGGATCGATGCTGAACGGTGGCTCCCACATCACCAACGCGTCGATCCGGAGCCCCGCGACGGCCGCCTCCGCCGCCAGCGCCGCACCGGACGAGAGCCCCACCACCGTCGCCGAACCACCCGCCGCGGCGATCAGGACGTCGATGTCCTCGACCTCGTGCTCGACAGCGAACGGCAGCGTGTCGTCGCTGTCACCCCGACCACGGCGGTCGTAGTTGAGCACCGTGAAGTACCTGGCGAGCTCCTGGGCGATCGGTGCGTCGATCGACCGGTCGCAGGAAGCGCCCGCCACCAGGACCAGGGGCGGGCCTTCGCCCAACTGGTCGAATGCGATCGAGGTGCCGTCCTTGGACTGAACCTGTTCCATTACGAGCCTCCCGGCTGTCCCGGCGCGGTGGCTCCGCAGCCGTCGTCGACGACGATAGGAAGCGCCTCCGGGGGAGAGCTTCTTCGAAACTGCCCACTCCTGGCCGGTCAGCCGCGCGGGCGAGTCCACATCCGCACGTAGCAGTTGGGAACCTGCGCGAGGTCGGCGTGACCGTCACGCTTCCGGTAACTGCTCGGGCTTTCGCCGACGAAGCGCCGGAACTGCGTGCTGAACGAGCCGAGGCTGGAGAACCCGACGGCGAAGCACACGTCGGTGACTGACAGGTGGCCCGAACGCAACAGTGCCATGGCCCGCTCCATGCGCCTGCTCACCAGGTACTGGTGCGGAGTCTCGCCGAACGCCGACTTGAAGCTCCGGCTGAAGTACGCCGGGGAAACCGACGCGCTGCGGGCGAGGGCGGCCACGTCGAGCTGATCCGGGTAAGCGCGGTCGATCAGGTCGCGCACCCTCAGCAGATGCCGGGACAGCGGAATGGCCGGCCGGTTCACGTCACCATCCTGAGGCATCGCGCCGACGGACGCTCAACCTGCGCCGGCGTCAATCGCCGTCCGCGAGCTTCCTGACACCGCGATCATCCCCTCGACGACGCGACGCGAGGGTGCTACCGTCGCGCTGCGGCGACTTCGATCATCGGTGTTCGAGCATGCCGCTTTGCGAATGCACGGTGTTATCGACAGAAGGGGACGTCAGTGAGAAAGGCCGCCTGGATTCTGTCAATCGTCGTCGGCATCGTCCTCATTGCCGGTGCAATTGCCACGTGGGTGTTGGTCAGCAACACACTGGCCGACCAGAAGATCACCGTTTCCGATGACGCCCCCTGCCTGGCTGGTGACGACGTCGACGGGCCGGCGAGTGCTTACTGCGAGGCAATGATCATCGACGAGCACGCGCTCGACGCGACGGGAGGCTTGCGATACGCAGAGTTGGATCGTGAGGATCCATTGCGCGAGACTGCTGCTACCGCCTCTTTCCTCCAAGCCTCGTTGTTCACTTCGGTCGTGGCATTCGGTGTGGCCGCAATGGCAGCCCTCATCGGCCTGCTGTTCATCCTGATTGGTTTGGGGATCAGGGACGTCGCCAGCCGCGTCACTCCGACATCCCGACCAGTGGAATCACCCTGACCGTCGCTATTTGGGTGTATGCCCGGTGTCGATGGTGTCACCTTTCCTATCTGTGGAACGCCGACCTCTTGTGCTGCGATCTTGGACGGGGTTGACTCAGGGTAGAGGCTGAAGTGAACGGTTGGAGGCGATTGATATGCGCCGGTTCATCGCTGTCGGACTCTTCACCCTGGGCCTGCTAATTCTCCCGGCGCCGGCGTGGGCGCAAGACGGGCAAGCTGACGATGCGTTCGTGGTCTTGACCGGACGAGCCGACGTTCCCGAGGGGGAGGAGGTCGGCGACCTCGTTGTCTTCCACGGGTCCTCGACCATCGACGGCACCGTCAACGGGTCGGTGACCGCTTTCGATGCTCCGGTCACCGTCTCCGGTCGCGTGGACGGTGACCTGGTCGTCTTCAACGGCCGGGTGGAGCTTCTCGACGGTGCCGACGTGACCGGCGACGTGGTATCCCGCAGCGAGCCGGAGGTGGCGTCCGGGGCGACGATCGGCGGGGACACCGAGCGGATCCAGACGAACTACAACTGGGACGGGTTCGGCTGGGTCGGCCGGCTGGCCTGGTGGCTCGCCGTCTCGGTGTCGACCCTGGTGGTCGGGTTGGTGCTGCTGTGGCTGGTCGGCCCCGGTGCTCGCAGGATCGCGGAAGCGGGTTGGACCGGGATCGGCCCGTCGATCGGATGGGGGTTGCTCGCGTTCTTCGGCCTTCCCATTCTGGGCATCATCGCACTGGTCACGATCGTCGGGATCCCACTTGGCCTGGGCGTCCTGGCCGCGCTGGGACTCATCTATGCGCTCGGGTACAGCGCGACGGCGTGGATCGTCGGCCGGAGGATCCTGGGTGAGCCGACCGCCTGGGTCTTGGCCTTCCTGGCCGGCTGGGGCATTCTGCGCCTGCTGGCACTGGTCCCCGTGCTCGGTGGGCTGGTGGGATTCGCCGCCGTTGTCTTCGGTCTGGGCGCGCTCATGGTGGGCATCTGGCGAGCCCGGACTGCCAGCCGTCCGGCCCCGGCAACCGCCTGACGGTGTCCGCCGTGTGACCCGGCTTCCCGGACACGAACGGATATCGTGCGTGTCGGGTCCGTCGTTCATCATGCGACGATGTGGGGCGAGGTCCTGCGGGGTGTCACCGTGGACTGCAAGACTGTGGTCAGCACGAAATCAGCCGAATCAGTAGTCGTGGCGGCTTCGCTCTGACCTGTGGAAATACACGGCCGTCAGATCGACTGAATCACATCCGCACTCCCCGCTGCCTGCCGTCGATGACGTGCTGCGTCGAAGCCAGGAAGGATGCCGAATGCCGACAGTCGAGGCCACAACGATGTTCCAGTTCGACAGTCTCGATCACGCCGAGCCTTCGCACGGTAGGTGGCGACCAGCTCGATGACCGACGCCGACACTCAGGCGCGGCAGCCGGACGAGATGACTCACCGGGTGCCGCAACCGGAACTCTGGGAGTTCGGCGGCGACTCGGTGATCCGTGCCGCGGGCTCGGTGACGATCCTGGACGGATCCACATTCTGCATGGCTGGGCCGTCGGGCGACGTCGAGGTCGGTGAGGTCCACGGGTTGTTCGTCGAGGACATGCGGGTCCTTTCCCGCTGGACGCTCGACATCGACGGGCATCGACCGGAACTTCTCCGATCATTCGTCCCGATGCCGTACCACGCGCTTTTCGTATCACGGGCGAGGCCCCAGCATGGACGTGCGGACAGTGCGCTGCTCGTCCGTCGAGAACGCTTCGTCGGGCAGGGGATGCGCGAGGACATCGTCGTGCGCAGCCACGCGCCGCACCCGACGAGCATCGAGGTGGCCATCCAGGTGGACGCGGACTTCGCCGACGTGTTCGCCGTCAAGGAAGGTCGCGCCCGGCCGCGGGAGGGGGCATCGGAGCAGACCGACGACGGTGTGCGGTTCGAGCACCGCGTCGGCGAGCGCGGCCGGTCGGTGATTGTGCAGGCGCCGGGTGCGGACTACCGCGACGGAGCCCTGCGATGGTACGTCGCGCTGCCGCCTCATGGCGCGTGGCGCACGACCGTGCACATCGGTGCACACGAAGCAGTCGACCCGGACGCCTGGTTCCCGGCCGACGTGCCGCTCGAGCACACCGCACAGGCCCGGCGGCAGGCCGACTGGCGGACCCAGGTCCCCGCCCTGCGGAACGGACCGTCCGGTCTGGCGCACACCCTGCGCACGAGCCGCCGTGATCTCGGGTCGCTGCGCATCCTGGATCCCGACCACCCCGCCGACCAGGTGGTCGCGGCAGGGTCGCCGTGGTTCATGGCGTTGTTCGGTCGAGACTCGCTGATCACCTCGTACATGTCGCTCAGCCTCAACCCCGAACTGGCGCTGGGTACGGTGCGCAGCCTGGCGCGCCGCCAAGGGACCCGGATCGACCCGGCGACCGAGGAGCAGCCGGGTCGCATCTTGCACGAGGTCCGTTTCGGCTTGGAGGCCTCGACCGCGTTGGGCGGACGTACGGCCTACTACGGCACCGTGGACGCCGCGCCGCTGTTCGTCGTGCTGCTCGGTGAGCTCCTCCGATGGGGTGCACCGCGCGAGGAGATCCATGCCCTCGTGCCGGCCGCCGATCGGGCACTGGAGTGGATCGAGACGTACGGTGACCGCGACGGTGACCTGTTCGTGGAGTACCAGCGACTGTCACCGTCCGGACTCGCCAACCAAGGATGGAAGGACTCGTGGGACGGTGTCACCTACGCCGACGGACGCGTGGCGCAGGCGCCGATCGCGCTGTGCGAAGTGCAGGGATACGTCTACGCGGCGTACCTGGCGCGTGCAGCGCTGGCCGACGATGCCGGCGACGCGCCGCTCGCCCGCCGCTGTCGGGATCGGGCCGAGGCCCTGCGGCAGGCGTTCGAGGACGCGTTCTGGCTGCCCGACCTCGGCTGGTACGCCCTGGGTCTCGATGCCGACAAACGGCCTATCGACTCGTTGACGTCGAACATCGGCCACTGCCTGTGGTCGGGCATCGTCGCACCGGATCGCGCAGCACGACTCGCCAAGCTGCTCACCTCACCGGAGATGTTCACCGGCTGGGGTGTACGCACCCTGGCCAGGTCCATGACCGCGTACAACCCGATGAGCTACCACAACGGGTCGGTGTGGCCGCACGACTCGGCCATCGTCGCCGCGGGACTCAAGCGCTCGGGGCACGCCGACGAGGCGCAGCTCGTCGCCCGCGGCATCCTGGAAGCCGCCGAGCAGTTCGGCGGCCGTCTCCCCGAGCTCATGTGCGGTTTCGACCGGGCCGAGTTCCCGGCGCCGGTGCCGTATCCCACGTCCTGCTCCCCGCAGGCATGGGCTGCTGCGACACCACTGGAACTGGTGCGCGTCCTGCTCGGCGCGGAGCCGAACGTTCCGGGCGGAACCATCACGATGTCGCCGAGTCTGCCCGAGAGCTGGGGGACCCTCGAACTCGACAACGTGCCGCTCGCCGGGAGCCGGGTATCCGTCCGAGTGCGTGGCCGGCGGGCCGCTGTCACCGGCCTTCCGCCCGGGCTACAGGTCGGCACTCGTTGGAACGGGCCCTGATTCGACCGGTAGGCCTAACTTTCAGGTGAGCGGGTATCAACCTCCCGGCATATGACAAGGGGGAACCCGCCATGAAAAAGTCGAGCTTACGGGTCGCGGTGGTCGCACCGCCCTGGTTCCCGGTGCCGCCGACTGGCTACGGCGGCATCGAGTCGGTCTGCGCAGGACTCGTGGACGGACTCGTCGACCTGGGACACGATGTCACGCTCATCGGCGCGGGTGAGGACAACACGGACGCGACGCGGTTCTTCGCCGCGACCGAAGAGCCGCAGAGCGATCGGGTCGGGGACGTCCTCACCGAGGTACGACACTCCGCAGCCGCGTCACGTGTCCTCGCGGACCTCGACGTCGACGTCATCCACGACCACACCGCTGCCGGTCCGCTGGTCGCTGCGGGCATGGCGATTCCGACGATCTTGACCGCGCACGGTCCGGTCGATGGTGAGCTCGGCGACTACTACGGCGATGTCAGCGGCTACTTCAGTCATCTCGGCGAGAACCTCACCTTCGTCGCGATCTCGGACTCACAGCGAGCCGGCGCGCCCGACCTGCCGTGGGCGGGCACCGTCTACAACGGCGTGCGCGTGTCCGACCACGACTTCCGGCGGGACAAGGACGATTTCGTCCTGTTCCTCGGGCGGTGCTGTGCGGACAAGGCGCCCGAGCTTGCTGTGCGCGCGGCACGCGATGCCGGGCGGAGGCTCGTGGCGCTGACGAAGTGCCGCGAGCCGGATGAGAAGGAGTACTTCGAGCGGGTCGTGGAACCGCTGCTCGATGACGACGTCGAGTGGCTGGAGGAGCCACCGAAGGAACGCAAGCACGACTACCTTGCGCGGGCTCGTGCCCTGGTCATGCCGATCCAGTGGGACGAACCGTTTGGTATGGTCATGATCGAGGCCCTCGCGTCCGGAACCCCCGTTGTGGCGCTCCGCCGCGGAGCCGTCCCGGAGATCGTCGAGGACGGCGTGAACGGCTTCATCTGCGACGACGCGGACGAGTTGCCCGCCGCCATCGAACGTACTGACGAGATCGACCCGGACACGTGCAGGCAGGTGGTCGTCGATCGCTTCTCGATCGAGTCGATGGCCCGTGGCTACGAACAGGTCTACCGCGACGCGATCATGCGATCCCGCGCAGCGCAGAGTGAAGAAAGCGGATCCTCGACCTTGCAGGATGCGTAGGTCAGCACGTGTCGGTGTGATCACCGCTGGCGAGGGCGGGAGAGCGAGGCCTGCTCGCCATGAATCAGCTGGCTCGCGCCCTGTAGGCGCCCGTTCTGGCCGACCCGCGCCCCCCTGAACTGCCATGACACCGGCAGACGGCGTGGCTTCCTCGCTCGGTGCCCTGAGTTGACCTTCTGGAGTGGGTAGTATTTAATGACTTCATTAATTAACCGGAGTGTTCCATGCCAGTGGACCAGCTCAGCCTCACTTTCGCCGCTCTCGCCGATCCGACCCGCCGCTCGATCCTGACTCGTCTCGCCCAGGGCGAGGCGACCGTGAACGAGCTGGCGGAGCCGTTCCCAGTGAGCCTGCCGGCGATCTCGAGACACCTCAAGGTGCTCGAGCGCGCGGGTCTGATCGTCCGTAGCCAGCATGCTCAGTGGCGGCCGAGCCGACTGCAGGCCGACCCGCTCGACGAGGCGGTGGAGTGGATGCAGTCGCGCAAGCGGACGTGGGAGGCCCGGATGGACCGACTCGAAGCGCATCTGCGCCGGAAGGGAGAGCACGATGAGTGACCCGATGCCTGTGGCAGCCGCCGATCAGGAGGTCTTGATCACGCGAGTGTTCGATGCGCCGCGAGAGCGTGTGTTCAGGGCGTGGACCGATCCCGACCACGTGGCGGCGTGGTACGGCCCGGAGCACTTCGACACACCGCGCGAGCGGATCAATATCGACCTGCGCGTCGGCGGGCGCTACGAGCTGGCGATGGTCGAGCGGGGCGGTGGCTCCGAGTTCACGGTCGGCTACGAGATACTCGAAGTCGTGGAGCCGGAGCTCATCGTGCTGCGCTCGGACCCGATGCCGGAAGTGGGCATGCACGAGTCCACGATCGTGCGCGTGGAGTTTCACGACCACGGCACCAGGACGCGCATGACGCTCAGTGACTCGCCCTACCCGCCTGTGGGGCGCGGCCACGCCGAGGCCGGGTGGAACGACGCCTTCGACAAGCTGGCTGTGCTCGTCGCTGGATAGGTACCGCTGCCGACCGCGGCACCGGCCGGGTCAGCGGCCTGCCAGGCTGGTGACGACGGGAGCGAACGCCGCCAGTGCCCGGTCGGACACGACGTAGTACGAGAAGCCGTAGCGCTCCCGTCGCTCCGCCATGAGATCGACGATGCGCTGGACCGGGCCGACGAACGCCGACGGCATGTCGCTGACATGCACGGCCGCGCTGGGACCCCACCCACGCGCTGCGGCGAACTGCGCCGCAACGTCGTCCTGCCGCTCGGCGATCAGTGGCGAGATCATCATGCTGAGTTCGATCTCCTCGAACCGGTCGCCGGCGCCTGCACGGATCCAGGCCACCTTCTGTGCCGTCGCGGCGGCGGTCCGTTCGGACAGGTCGTCGGAGATGGTTCCGCTCGGAAGTGCCTTCGGCAGGATGCCGACGATGTCGGCCTCCTGCCCGGCGAGGCCGAGCATGCGCCGGCTGCCCGCGCCGACGAGGATTGGTGGGTGCGGCTGTTGCACTGGGACGGGGAAGCCGGCGAGGTCCGTGATCTCGTAGTGATCACCGTGCACCGTCGTCGGCTTGCCGCTGAACAGCTCCTTGAGTGCATGCAGCGACTCGGCGAGGCGACTGACCCGGACCCCTGGCGGATCGAAGGCAATGCCGGCCTGTTCGTACTCGTCCCGCAGCCACCCGGCGCCCAACCCGAGTTCGAGCCGACCGTTCGAGAGCACGTCGAGGGTCGCCGCCTCCTTTGCGAGCAGCGCCGGATGGCGGTAGTCGTTGGCGAGCACCAGCGTGCCGATTCGCAGCGTGGTGGTGACTGCGGCGGCGGCCGCCAATGCCACCAGGGGAGCGAATTGATGGCCGAAGGGCTCTGCGACGAGGTGGTCGCGGATCAGCAGCGTTGAGTAGCCGAGGTCCTCGGCCCGCCTGGCCGTATCCGTCAACTCGGTGCCGGTACGAATGGACTCACCCAGAACACCGAACCGAAAAGGTCGCACCATTGCCGACTCCCCTGTCGATTGCTCGTCCACGACCCATGCTTCCGTCACCGTGGTTCGGAGACTGGCGGATTTCAGACGGGACATCTCGAGGAACTAGCCGTCGACCGTCGGCAGTCCGACCTGGCTGGACACGAATGCGCCGGTGTCCCTTGTGGCCGGGCGCATCCCTCCACTAGGACTGTCCAGACAGTGAGCCGGTCTGGCGAGGAGGGTCGGATGAGCGTTTACCGCGTGACCGATGTGATCGGCACGAGCACGGAGTCCTGGGAAGACGCAGCGTCAGTCGCGATCAACACGGCGCGTCAGACGATCCGCGACCTCAGGGTCGCCGAGGTCGTGGCACAGGACATCAACCTGAGTGAGGACGGTAGTCTCACGTTCCGAACGAAGGTGCGCATCTCGTTCAAGTACGAGGGCGGCGCATAGCTCGCCTGTCGTCCGGGCCGCGGCTCGCGACGAATCTCGTCGGCCTGAGGTGGACCCGAACGCGGTTAGAGGGGCGTCATGCGGGTGAAGCTGGTGTCCAGCCTCACCCGCAGCGGCTCGTCGATCGGCCAGAGCGACTCGATCGTCAACGCCATGCGGCTACGCATGGAGGACTCCGGCAACCGCCTGCTCGGCGTGCCGATCGGGTATGAGGACCTCGACGGCGGCAGCGAGGCGACCGGCTCGTGGGACGCCGAGCGTGAGCGGGCCAACGCCCGCCACGCCGTCGCCGACCCGGACGTCCTCGCGTACGTCGCCACACTCGACGCCGACGCCGCGCCCCATTCCATCCCGATCACCAACCGGGCGGGCCTGCTCCAGATCTCGCCGTGCAACACCTATCCGGGTCTCACCCGCCCATTCGACCCGGGCGAGCCCGACAAGTACTACCCGACGGGCAGGCGCACCTATCTGCGCACCGCGTTGCCGGACGACCTGCAAGGTGCATTCGCTGCGGACTGGGCGAAGGAGCTCGGTGCCGACGCGGCCGTCGTGCTGCACGACACCGAGCCGTTCGGCCGCGGTGTCGCGCTGCCCTTCGCCGACCGCTGTCGCGAGCTCGGCGTCGAAGTCGTGGGGGAGCCGATCGGAATCGCGCCGAAGCGGCAGGAGTACGCAGAGCTGGCCGAGCGGGTCGCCGCCAGTGGTGCCGGCCTCGTCTTCTACGGCGGGATCATCCAGAACGGTGCAGGTCCGCTGTGGCGAGACATCCGCACGGCCGCTCCGGAGATGATGATGATGGGCTCGGACGCCCTCTTCGAGGAGGCCTTCATCGCGGATGCAGGTGAGCACGCCGAAGGCACGTACGTCACGTTCGGCAGCGTTCCACCGGCGCTCCTGCAGGGTCCGGGGCGAGTGTTCTTCCGCCGTTACGTCAAGCGCTTCGGGAAGGAGCCCGAGTCGTACGCCGCTTCCGCGTACGACGCGATGGGCGTCGTCCTCGAGGCGGTCGAGCGTGTCGGCGTGCCGGATCGGGCCGCGATCGTCGAGGCGGCCTTCGGTACGCGCGACTTCCCCGGTCTGCAGGGTCGGTTCGGCTTCGATGCGAACGGCGACATCGACCTTCGCCGCGGCACCCGGCTGGCCGTGGGTGGTGGGCGCTTCCACCCGCTGCGGGTGCTGGACATCGAGGGGTAGCCGTGCGCCCTCCCGTCGGCAGCGACATGGCCTAGGCGTATCAATGGCGGCAGTATCGCCTCTTCGTCCCTGTAGGCGAGAGTCAGCCGGTGTCGGCGGTCGAGGACGTGGACAGTGGAGGGTGTCATGGTCAGCGACGACGAGTCCTACGACGGGCGGAACGACTCCGGCGCCGGCCAGTCCTCTGGCATCGGAGCCGACCTGGCCGAGGCCGCACCCGAGGGTGTGCAGTCTCTGCTGGCGCAGGCCGTCGATCTGGCGACGTTCCGGCAGCAGGAAGTCCGGCTGACGATGCCCGACCGCCGGCGAATCGTGGAGCAGGCCCTCGTGCTGATCGAGCAGAACTACGTCCACCTCCCGCACAAGGTCGCGATGCACGCGGTGAACCCGGTGCAGCGCTTACGGCTGTTGCAGGCACGCCTGACGAGGTCGACCAGCGGCCCTCTTTCGCCTGCTGACGACTTCCACGGTGAGCTGTCGGAGATCTTCCACGCGCTGCGCGACCTGCACACCAACTATCTCCTCCCGGACCCGTACCGCGGCCAACTGGCATTTCTTCCGTTCCTGGTCGAGGAGTTCTACGAGGACGACCGCCCGAAGTACCTGGTCACCAAGGTCATGGAGGGTGCACCCACCGGTGACTTCGCACACGGCGTCGAGATCACTCATTGGAACGGGATGCCGATCGAGCGGGCCATCGAGCTGAACGCCGCCCGATACGCGGGTAGCAACGACGCCGCCCGTCACGCACGTGGGGTCGAGTCGCTCACCATCCGTCCCTTGCGCATCCACCGGTACCCGGACGAGGACTGGGTGGTCATCGGGTTCCAGAAGAACGGCACGCCGGGAGAGTTCCGCCAGCCGTGGCTGGTGGCGCCGAACCTGCCCCCGGCGACGGCGGAGGATGCACGCATCGACGAGTCCAGAACGGCCAGCGGATTGGATCTCGACCAGGACGAGGCCTACCGAGCCCGGAAGCTGCTGTTCGCACCGGCGGTCGCGGCGAGCGAACTCGATCCAAGCGCCGACGAGCCCCGCCCCGCCCAGGGGGAGATCGAGACGAGTCTCCCTTCGGTGTTCCGTGCCCGCCCGGTCACCATCGACCAGACCGAGTTCGGATACGTGCGGATCTTCACGTTCAACGTGAGCGATCCCGACGCGTTCGTGGCGGAGTTCGTCCGGCTCATCGAGGCGATGCCGCGCCGTGGCCTGATCATCGACGTACGGGGGAACGGGGGCGGGCACATCTGGGCCGCCGAACTCATCCTGCAGACCTTGACGCCCGCCGTCATCACGCCGGAGCCGACGCAGTTCATCAACTCGGCGCTAAACACGGAGATCTGCCGACAGCATGATCGTGGACAGGGCGGCATCAACCTCGGGCCATGGCTACCCTCGATGGAGCAAGCCGTCGAGACCGGCGCCACCCATTCCAACGCCTTCTCGATCACACCCAGCGACCGGGCGAACGCCGTCGGCCAACGCTACTTCGGGCCGGCCGTCCTGATCACCGATGCTCGCTGCTACTCCGCGACGGACATCTTCGCCGGCGGCTTCCAGGATCACGGCATCGGCAAGGTGCTCGGGGTGGACTCCAACACCGGCGCGGGTGGCGCGAATGTGT
Source organism: Jiangellaceae bacterium (assembly GCA_036377395.1). Lineage (GTDB taxonomy): Bacteria > Actinomycetota > Actinomycetes > Jiangellales > Jiangellaceae > DASRTE01. Next base: position 45,248 of record DASUYL010000069.1, on the reverse strand, counting down.
GGACTCACAGCCTGCTGAGCCAGTTGATGAACGAACGTGGATCCGTGCGGTCGCCGTATCGCGCGCTGCCGGCGGGCGTCGACATGAGGGTCTCGATCCGGCGGACGCTGCGGGTCGCCGACGCCGCCGGTACACCGGTCGAGGACCTGGGAGTCGTGCCGGACGAAATCCACCGCATGACCCGCCGCGACGTCGACGGCGCGAACGACGACCTGATCGCACATGCCGCAGCCATGCTCGGAACGCAGCCGACGCGCCGGCTCGACATCGACCCGGCGACGGTGGTGCGCGGAGGAACGCTGGAGCTCACCATCACCACGGGCGGAATGGACCGGATCGACGTCTACCTCGACGACCGGCCCGTGGCCTCGGTCAACGTCCGCGACGAGCGGCCGACGACGATCAGGAAGCCCGGTGCCGGGGCCCTCCGGCTGCGGCTGATGGGCTATCACGAGGGAACGCTGGTCGCGAACCGGCGCGAGCGCCTGGGTCCGCTCCCATCGGGACGATGGGGCGTCCAGCCCGGAGCCACACTGGTACGCGCACCCGCCATGGAAGTCCCCACGCTGCTGCGCTTCCTCGTCGCTGCCGGCGACGCGGATCGCGCCACGGTCCGGCGAGCGGTGCAACGAACGTTCGGGCGGCGCTGGACCGTCGAGCCGCTGTTCCAGATCGACCCCGACACGCCGCCTCCTCCGGACCTGCAGGGCTACTACGCAGTGACGGGAAGCCTCCGGCGCGGCACCGACGACCAGCGCAGGTCCCTGGCCTTCGAGATGTCGCGGGAGTTGATGAGGCGTACCGGCTTCGACGTGCAGCCCGACCTGCCGTCCGGAGCCATGTACCCGCCGGTCGGGGTATACGACCTCGACGCTCAAGACCCGACCATCGATGGTGCAGGCGCGCAGTCCGCGCATCTGCCGGGGACCGAGAATCCCCGGTGGGCATTGGAGAGCATGCGTGTGCCCGGCGCATGGACGCAGGAACCGTCCCGCGGTGCCGGAATCTCGGTGGCCCAACCCGACACCGGTGTGACGGCGCAGCCGGAACTGCAGCCGGGTATCGACACTGCCCGGCAGCGAGACCTGCTCGACAACGACAACGACGCCACCGATCCACTCACCAGGCGATGGTGGTGGATGGACAACCCCGGGCACGGGACCGCCACGGCGTCGGTGGTGATGAGCCGCGATCCGGGAACCGTCACCGGGTCCGCGCCGGGCTCGAGTCTGGTCCCGTTGCGTGCGATCCGCAGCGTCGTCCTCGTCTTCGACGGGGACGTCGCCCGGGCCGTGGAGTATGCGCGGCGGAGCGGATGCCACGTGATCACGATGAGCCTCGGCGGCGTCGGGTTCTCACCGGCGCTCCGAGCCGCGATCAATGCGGCCATCGACGACGGGATCATCGTGCTGGCGGCAGCCGGGAACCAGGTGGGGTTCGTCGTCTCACCGGCGAACTACGCCGAGGTCGTGGCCGTCGCGGCGACGAACGTCCGCGACGAACCGTGGAGCGGGTCGTCACATGGTCAGCTGGTCGACATCAGCGCACCCGGCGAGAGCGTCCACACGGCCCGGGCGCGCAAAGGTGCGGACGGACCGGTGTTCTCGGTGGGTCGAAGTGCGGGCACCTCGTTCGCCGTGGCGCTCACGGCCGGTGTGGCGGCGCTGTGGCTCGCCCATCACGGCCGTGAGAACCTGATCTCGAGGTACGGCAAGGCGGCCCTGCAGGCCGTTTTCATCGACCTCGTACGGAGGACGGCCCGCCGGCCGACCGGCTGGGACGGCTCACAATACGGGGCCGGCATCGTGGATGCCGACGCCCTGCTCGCCCGCGCGCTTCCGGCTGCGGCTCCATCACTGCCGCGAGAACCCGTCGCCCTCAGCGCGGAGGAACGACTGGCGGCGTACTTGCCCGGTCAGTCCGCTGACCAGGCAACCGCCGCCCTGGAAGCGATCCTGCCCGCCGCCGGCGACGATGAGCGCGATCTCTACGCCGGCGAGCTCGCCTATTACCTGAGCCAGGATCCGTACGTGCGTGGTGCGGTCGATGCGTTCGTCACCGAGGGGTTCGACAGCACTGCCGCAGCGGCCGACAGCGTGGCGCTTGGACTGGCCCGGCTGCGGACGATGGCGTCTCCATCGCTCGCGGCCAGGCTGGCATGAGGCTCCGCGTGGCCCGACAGAGGGGATAGGCCCGTTGAAGCTGGCACCGCACCTTCACCGCATCGGTTCCGACATCGTCAGCAGTTACCTGGTCGAGCAGGCCGGCGGCGTCACGATCGTCGACGCCGGTCTGCCGGGACATTGGGCAGAGCTCGAGCCGGAGCTTGCCCAGATGGGCCGATCGCTCGGCGACATTCGCGGCATTGTCCTGACCCATGGCGACACCGACCACATCGGTTACGCGGAACGGCTGCGGCGTGAACGTGGAGTAACGGTCCATGTGCACGAACTCGACGCTGCCCGCGCGCGTGGGGAGGTCAAGAAGCCGAACACCGGCTGGGGACCGATCAAGATCGGCTCTATGGCGAGATTCCTCTGGTACAGCGCGAGACGCGGTGGACTGCGCGTTCCACCGGTCACCGAGGTCGCGACGTTCACCGACGGCGAGACACTCGATCTACCCGGTTCCCCTCGCATCATCCACGTGCCGGGGCATACGCCGGGCAGCGTTGCCGTCCACGTACCGGCCGTCGATGCGCTGTTCGTCGGCGACGCGATGACCACAGGTAACGTCCTGACCGGCGAGCGCGGCCCGCGACCCGCTCCCTTCACCCTCGAGCCGGGCGCGGCGCTGGCGTCGCTGTCCAGGCTGGAGGCTGTGCCAGCGACGTGGGTACTGCCCGGCCATGGTGCACCGTGGCACGGTGGCGTAGCCGAGGCAATCCGGCAGATCCGAGATGCTGCCGGACACTAGCGACGCCGGCCGTCCGGGTCACGACGCAGTGGTGGCCGATCCTGCGTGCAGCCGTGCCAGCCGCGCCCGCGCGGCCTGCTCGCTCGGAGAGGTGTCGCCCAGCGCGAGCCGTAGCGCCGCAAGCAGACCTCTGGTCGCCAGCCGCGCGGTGCGACCAGGCACCCACGGCAGCCCGAGCCGTTCCCTGTGGACGCGAGGCAGCGTGGCCACAGCACCGGCCCCGAGGACGGCGTACGCGGGCCTGGCAACGAAGGGCAGCGGTGGAGCGAGCACGAACCGTGCCATCTCGCGAACTGCCGTTCCGCCGTCGAGGACCGGCTCGAACGCCAGCATCTGTTCGTCCAACTCGGCGCGGGACCGGGGCGGGTCGACCAGTCCGAGCAACTGGGCGGCACGACCCCACGCCGCGACGTAGGCGTCCGGTCCGCCCGGGATCTGCCCTCCCCACGCCTCGTGCGCCGTCAGGAACGAGTCGGTGAACGTCACGTGCACCCACCGCAACAGGTCCTGATCGGCGGCGGAGTACCGACGCCGGACACCCGGCTCGCCCGGAGGTTCGTAGCTGCCCCGAACACGTTCGTGCATGCGCCGCACCCGTGCCGACTCCCGCTCGGCCAGGGCGGTCGACCCGAAGGTCAGGGTGACGAGCCAGCGGGTCGTCCCGGCCAGACGCCCCAAGGCGTCGTCGCGGAAGCGCGAGTGCTCGCGGACGCCGACCAGAGCACCTGGGTGCGATGCCTGCAGGAGCAGCGCCCGGACACCGCCGGCCAACGTCGCCAAGTGACCGTGCACGACCCATGGGGCCGAGCCCGGGCCGAACAGGCCCGCGTCGTCGCCGTCCTCGATCGCCTGGACCCACGGCGGCCGGCCGGTTGGATCACCGGACACGATGCGACGGAACATCGCCCCGACCTGATCGGACACCATGGTCTGCAGCACAGCGTCGAGTCTGCCCGATTCCGCCACGGTCGATCCTGGCGCCCGGTCGACCCGACGGGCGACTGATCGGATGAGTGGGATCCGAGCCGTCGCCGATCTAGCATCCAGGCCATGGATGTCGACGCTGTTGCACGTCGCTGGGCGGATACCTGGACTCGCGCGTGGCCGGAGCACGACGTGGACGCCATCGCGGCGCTCTACTCCGATGATGCCGAGTACCGCGCCCTGGCGTTCCGCAAACCGGATCTCGGTGTCTCCGGGGTGCGCCGCTACCTGCGGGAGAACTTCGGAGTAGAAGACGACGTCGAGTGCTGGTTCGGCACGCCGGTGGCCAGCGGCGACCGCGCGGCGATCGAGTGGTGGGCGACCTGGGTCGAGGACGGTCAGCGCCTGACCCTGGCCGGCACGACATTGCTCCGCTTCGACGACAACGGCCAGATCGTCGACCATCGCGACTACTGGAACCAGGTGGAGCGCCGCGAGCCGCCGTACGACGGCTGGTGAGAACGCTGCCGCCGGACGACAGTGGCCTTGCCGCGGGGGCGTGATGGGCCGGATCACCCATCGGGTCGACGACTTGCAGCGCCGGCACGCCCTCCTCGGCTTTCCGTACGCGGTGATCAAGAAGTACGGCGACGACGCCGGAGTCCGACACGCTGCGCTCATCACATACTTCGGGTTCCTCAGCATCTTCCCCGCGATGCTGCTGGCGGTCGCCGTGACCTCGCGGATTCTGCAGGCCAATCCGTCGCTACGTGACGACTTGATCGACCAGATCGTGCCCGAGCGGTTTCACCCCATCGTGGACGAGGGGTTGGCATCGATGCCCGACACCGGCTGGCCTTTCGTCGTCGGCGTCATCGGTCTGCTCTATGCGGGTACCGGCGTGGTGGGGTCGGCGTACGTCACCCTCAACCATCTGGTCGCCATCCGTCATCGCGACCGGCGTGGCTTCGTGGCGCGGTACGCCTACAACGCGCTCGTTCTGCTCGTCGTTCTCGTCGGCGCGGTGGTCGGCTCCGGCACGAGCCTGCTGGTTGCAGCATTGCCCGGCGACAGCCTGGTCGAGCGCTCCGCGAGCTTCGTCGGCATGTTCGTCGTGCTGTTCGTCGTCCTGGTCACAGCCGCGAGGCTCCTGATAGTCCGCAGAATCTCGCTTCGAGCGACGTGGCCGGCCGCAGCGCTCGGGGCGCTTCTCACGGCCGCGATCATTTCAGTCGGCTCGACGCTGGTCGCGATGTCCACCGCGAGCGCGGGTGCCGTCTACGGCAGCTTCGCCGCCGTCGTCGGGATCTTCGCCGTCATGTATCTCGTCAGCCAGGCATTGGTCATCAGCGCGGAGACGGCGGTGGTACTGCGCCGCGGACTGTGGCCGCGTGCGCTCGATCAGGCCAGGCCGACCGCTGCCGACGTCCGGGTGCTCACCATGCTGGCGCGCGAGCAGGAGCGCGTTCCCGGGCAACGAGTTGACGTGCGTATGGCAAAGGCCGAGTGCTAGGCGCGGCGGCGGGCGGTAAGCGCGACACCGGAGATGAGGGACGTGATGGCGATACCGATCACCAGGTAGATGACCGCACTGCCGATCTTCGACTCCGTGCTCTCGTCGGTGATGAAAGGGGTGAGCGTCACGGCGATCGTCAGCAGACCCATGATCCACCCGAAGAACGACAACGCTCGCGGGGTCGTCAGCATCAGGACGTGAGCCAGTGCCGTCGCCGCGAGTGCGGCGAGCGCGGCGTAGACCATGAGCGCCGTGGTCTGCGAGCCGAGGGCACCATCGTCCGGTGGGTAGACCACGGGCGTGTCGAAGAGTTCGCGGACGACCAGGATGCCGACCAGCGCGATCAGTGCGGCCACGAGTGCCGTGGCCGCGCCTCCGGCCCACAGGGTTCCTGCGTGGACGGCGGCTCGGTCACTACTCGGAGCGGCCGGATGGGTGTTGCTCATGGTGAACCTTCCCTGGCTCGTCGACGCTCGGGTCACCACATACAGTCGAGTAGCAGGGACTGAACTGTCTACACCCGGCCCGGGTTGACGACGGCCGGCGCGCCCGCCCCTGACCATCCACAGGCTGTGCGCGGGAGTAGGCTCACCGGCAGGGAGACGCCGACCGTCGCTGCCGGCGCCGCCGTGTCACAGCACAGTGGTGCGTGGGCTTTCGGGGGGACGGCATGGGGCCGGTTCGGGGCGAGGTCCAGCGACGGTAGCCGCATGACCGGGCCGGACGATCTGCTCATCGCCAATGGCGTGGACGCCATCACCGGCGACCACCTCCTCGCGCCACAGAGCATCCGCGATGTCGCGCTCGCAGCGCGGCGGCCGGAGCCGGACCGGACCCCCACCGCACCGCTGCGTACCCCGGTCGAGGTGGTCACGTACGTGACCGACGATCCGGCCGGCGTCGCACATGACGAAGCGACGGGACGTATCACCGGTGCCCGCTCGTACCTCCCTTCGTACGTGGACCTGGACGGCACGGCAAGGCACGTCGGACCGGGACGAGCCCCCTCGGCGCCCGGGCCATCCAGTTCAGCGTTGATCCGGCCCGCGTGTTCATCGACATTGTCGCCATCGAGCAGGGTCCGACGATCCCGTTCGGCCGCATCGCGCCGGCGGTGGAGCGGATGAAGGAACACACATGAGCGCTGCCGATCTGAACGACGACCGCGAGCTCGAGGCGATCTGGACCGCCCTTCGGGACACCACCGAGAGTCGGCGCTTCGACGCCGCGCGAACACTCGCCCGTCACGACGTGCGGCCGCACGTCGGCGACGTGCAGCGCCTCGTCGACGGGGAACCGTCGGGCCGAGTCCGGTTCTGGCTGTCCGTGGCCCTGGCCAGGGCCGGGTCCTGGCAGCGGCTGACGTCGGCGAACTGGGACCAGATCGACCTCGGCGACCCGTTCACGCTCGCGGCCGACATCGAGGCGTGCGGCCCGTTCCCGGTGGGTGCGATGGAGGCGATGCGGCGGGCCAGCTCGCGGGTCTTTGCCGGCTTCTGGCCGGTGGCAGCCGCGGTCGACAGCGCGGACTCGGATGCCGACTCAGCCGCACCTCCGACCAGGGGCCTTGAATCGCCTGAGGGCATCGAGCTGCCGGACTTCGGAGTCGAGGTGGCTGTGGACGAACCGCCGGGGTCGGCACCGGTATCCACCAGGCGTGAGGCATACCCGCGGGTCGACGCGCCGTCCGTCGTCGTCATCGATCATCCCTTCGACGTCACGGTCGGTATCGCACCGCGCCGGGACCGGACGCTCGTCGGTACCGGGGCCTTCGACCTCCCCGAGGGCGACCTGCGCGTCGAGGTGATGCTGACCTACGACCCGCAGTCTCTCCACCTCGACGGCGACTCCCGGCTCTCGCTGCCGGTCACGCGCGACGATCCCTACCCGTCGGCAACCGTGCGGTTCACCGCGCTCGACGGCGACGATCTCGGGGACGAACGGCGCATCGGCGTGCACTACCTGCGCGACGGCGTGGTCGTCGCCATCGCGTGGCGCGTCGTCGTCGCGGTCCGGACTGCGGAGGACATGGCGAGCGCGCCGAAACCGCAGACCCGTGAGCGCGAGCTGCTGGACCTGACATCGCTGGTCGCCGAGGATGCCCCCGACCTCGTGCTCGCCGTGTTCCGGGCCGACTCGACGGCGCCGGGCGGGTACGTGTGGGCCGCCTATCCCGCTGCGTCTGGCGTCCCAGTGCCGGACTCGGAGCGGGCCGAGAACCTCGGTGACCCGCGGAGCTTCACGACCGACATCGGACGTGAGGTCGCGACGTCCAGCGACCGCTATGCGCTGTACACCTTCCTGGTCGGAACCGGCCGCAGGATCGGCGACGCGGTGCCACCGGCCATGCAGGCCGCCATCCGCCACGTTGCGGAGCAGCCCGATCTCACCGAGGCCGCGTCCGTGCTGCTGTTCACCGAGGAGCCGTACGTGCCGTGGGAGCTCGCGTCGTTCAACCCGCCGCTGGTCACGCCGTTCGGCGGCAGGTCGCCGTTCCTGGGCGCGCACGTGGCGCTCGGCCGCTGGCCCCTCACCGACTCCCGGCCGAAGCCCGTCGCCCGGCGCAGCGTCGAGGTCGTCGACCGTGCGGTGCTGACCGCGAAGTACGTCGGGGTCACGGGCTGGCCGCAGCTGCCCTTCGCCGAGGCCGAGGCCGACGACCTCGCGAAGCGTTATCCGCGGACGGCCGTCATCGAGCCCGTCTTCCGTGCCGTCCTCGACTGTCTGGGCGGGAGGCCCGCTGCGGACGTCCTGCATGTCGCCCTGCACGGGCGGTTCGACCCGCAGGGCGTCGACCAGGGCCTCGTATTGCTGGCACCGAAGGCCAACGGAGGCTTCGGCCCCCAGTACCTCAAGCCGCAGCACGTCGACGCCGTCACGATGCCGCGACCCACGTTCCTGTTCCTTAACGCCTGCCAGGTCGGGCAGGGCCAGGTGGCCCTCGGCGACTACGCGGGTCTGGCCGCCGCCTTCCTGAGGGCCGGCGCGTCCGGGGTCGTTGCCGCGTTGTGGAACGTCGAGGACGAGGTTGCGAGCCGAGTCGCCGACGACTTCTACACCGTCGTCTACGGCGGGGACAGCGCACCGCCGGTGGCCGAAGCGCTCCGCAGGATCCGCGCGACATACACGGCCGACAACGTCGACGCCGGGACGGCCGACAGCGCCACGTTCGTGGCGTACCAGCTGTTCGGCCATCCGCGGTTACGGCTCATACCAGGACAGGGGGACGACCGTGGCTGAGCAGCTCGACCCCACAGGTGTCGCAGTCCCGATCGGCAGCGTCACGCTGCGCACGCCGGGGCTCACCGGAACGGCGGAGGTCCATCATGCCGGCGGCTCCGGAATGCGCGCCGCCGAGGACGCGACGGCGGAGTTCCTCGACTGCCTCGAACGGGCCGGCGTCGAAGAACAGCTGACGATCGAGATCCGCGACGTCTGGCAGACCGGCGACGACGGCACCGGCAGCCGGGCGGCGGGTGGTGAGAACGACATCGAGGCGGAGGTGCCCGGACCGGGAACCGGCCTGGGCCAGTTCCTGATCTACACCGCCGAGGACGGGACCGTGAGCTGGCACCTGCCGGTGGACGTACCCCAGGACCCGGAGTCGGTGGCGTCCCGCGGTGGTGACAGCCGCGTCTACCGCGTACCGCGTGCGGTGATGCCGGCGGAGGGTTCCGCGGGAGACGGGCAGCGGGGCCTGCTCGGCATGGTGGGCTCCAAGCTGCTCAAGGTGCTCGTGTTCCCGCTCGTGGATCCCCTGCTGGGCAAGGTCGGCGACTACTTCGCATCGCGCTGGGAACAGCATCACCGGCGCAACGGCCTGCGGCCGTTCGAGCCCGCCACGTACCGGCAGGCTGCGGGCGGCCAGCTGCCGGACTGGTCCTCCCTGGCCGCCGGGCCGGTGCTGATGTTCGTCCACGGGACCATGAGCCAGGCCCACACCGGCTTCCGCCGGATCCCCGAGCCGCTGATCAGCGAGCTGCATCGTCGCTACGAGGGCCGGGTGATCGCCTTCGACCATTTCACGATCTCGGTGGACCCGACGGAGAACGTCCGGTGGCTGGCGAAGCAGCTGCCGCAGGGTCTCGGCATGACCGTCGACGTGATCGCCCATTCGCGCGGTGGTCTGGTCGGGCGGGTCTTGGCCGAGCACGGCCAAGAGCTGGGTCTCGGCGGAGTCGTCGACGTGCGCAATCTGATCATGGTAGGCACGCCGAACGCGGGCACCGCCCTGGCAGACTCCGAGCACCTGGACACGCTGCTCGACCGGGTGACGAACCTGGTCCAGCTGGTGCCGGACAATCCGGTCACCGACACCGTCGACGTCGTCCTCGCCGTCCTGAAGCAACTCGCCGTGGGCGCGTTCCGAGGACTCGACGGGCTGGCCTCCATGGATCCCAAGGGCAGCTATCTCCGCGAGTACCTCAACCTGCCCACCACTACGGCCAGCACCTACCGTGCCGTTGCCTCGAACTTCGAGCCGACCAAGGGCTCGCCGCTGTCCCGGACGGCGCGCGACGCGCTCATCGACGTCGTGTTCGGCAGTACCGAGAACGACCTGATCGTGCCGACCGAAGGCGTCCACCGCGTGGCCGGACTCGACGGCTTCGCACCCGCCGATCCGTTGGTGTTCCCTGCCGCCGCCGCCGTCGACCACAGCAGCTTCTGGGTCCAGGATGCCTTCGCCCGGAAGGTCCTCGAGTGGCTGTAGACCCTGTATCCGAGCGAACCGTCACCATCGAGGTCGCTGCGGGCCAGGCGATACACGGCGATCTGGCCGTGACCGAGCGCGCCCGCGGCATGGTGCTGTTCGCCCACGGCAGCGGCAGCAGCCGGCACAGCCCGCGCAACCGCAGCGTCGCAGGCGAGCTGCAGGGTCGCGGCCTGGCCACCATGCTGGCCGACCTGCTCACCGACGCCGAGGAGAGGGTGGACGCCCGCACGGGACGCCACCGGTTCGACATCGGCCTGCTCGCCGATCGGCTGCTCGCGGCGACGCGGTGGCTGGTGCAGGAGCCGTCGACTGCGCACCTGCCACTCGGCTACTTCGGCGCGAGCACCGGCGCAGCGGCGGCTCTGGTGGCAGCGGCGAGGATGAGCGACCGGGTCGCGGCCGTCGTGTCGCGTGGTGGTCGACCGGATCTGGCCGGCACCGCACTGGCGGACGTGCATGCCCCGACACTGCTGATCGTCGGCGGCCGGGACGATGTCGTCCTGCGGCTCAACGAGGAGGCCCTGGGTGAGTTGCGTTGCGTTCGAGACCTGGTGATCGTCGAGGGAGCGACGCATCTGTTCGAGGAGCCCGGCGCACTCGATGAGGTCGCCCGCCTCGCAGGTGAGTGGTTCGTCACCCACCTGGAGGCGGCAGCGAGTCGCGGGGGCGCGCCGTGATGCGGCGAGCGCGCCGGGCTGGTCGTCAGTCGCGTGCCGACCGCAGCCCTGAACCGCTGCGTTCCAACGACTGACCCGCGGCCAGCCGCGCGAGTGCGAGGGCGCCGATCAGGAGGCCGAAGTCGCGCAGCGCGATGTCGTAGAAGTCGCCCAGGATGAGCAGGTTGGCGATGATCCCGGCGAGCCAGGCGGTGACCAGATAGCCACCCCAGAGCGGACGGACGGCGACGACGAGCCCGGCGATGATCTCGACGACGCCGACGGCGTACATGAACTGCTGTGGTGTGCCCGGAGTGATGTCGGCCACGACGGGCGCGAGGTACTGCGGCCAGTCGGTCATCAAGTTGAAGAACTTGTCCAGTCCGAACAGGATCGGCGCCACGGTGAACCCGGTTCGGAGCAGGGCGAAGGCCTGCTGGTACGGATCAGCGCTCGAGGTCGACCTGGTTGCGTGCGTTGGTGGCGTGTGGCCGGTCATGGTGTCTCCTCTTCCTGCGGCCGCCGGGGGTGGCGGCGGGATGGTCAGCGCTCGACGAGGTCGGTGAGGGGTGTGTCGGGGTCGGCGAGTTGTGCGACGTCGACCTGGGCTCCGGAGCGCGTCAGCGCCTCGATGTGGTCGATGACGTCCCAGACGTTGACGTTCATGCCGGCCAGCACGCGCCGGTCGCGCAGCCAGAACGCGATGAACTCGCGCCGACCGGCGTCGCCCCGGATCACGACCTGGTCGTAGCCGCCGGGCTCGGCATAGCCGGTGTACTCCATGCCCAGGTCGTACTGGTCGGTGTAGAAGTACGGGGTGCGGTCGTAGGTGGCCTCGCCACCGAGCATGCCGACGGCGGCCACGGCGGGCTGGTGGAGCGCGTTGGCCCAGTGCTCCACTCGAAGGCGCCGGCCGAGGCGCGGATGGTAGGCGTTGGCGACGTCGCCGGCCGCGTAGATGTCCGGGTCGCTGGTCCGCAGGTGCTCGTCGACGAGGATCCCGTTGTCCACGTCGAGCCCGGCGGCCTCGGCCAACTCGGTGACCGGGGTGATACCGACGCCCGCGACGACGGCGTCGGCCGGCAGGTGCGTGCCGTCGTCCAGCACCACCGCCTCGGCGGCGCCGCCGCGACCGGCGACCTCTGCGACGGTCACGCCCGGATACATGTGGACGCCGTGTGCGCGGTGCAGATCGTCGAAGACCTGCGCCATCTCGGCGCCGAGCACCCGCAGCAGGGGCAACTCGGACCTCTCCAGCACGCTGACGTCGAGACCTGCCATCCTGGCGGCGGCCGCTGTCTCGAGCCCGATCCAGCCGCCGCCGACGACCACGATGCGGGAACCTTCGTGCAACGTCTGCCTGATCCGGTCGCTGTCTGCCAGCCGGCGCAGATAGAGCACACCGTCGAGGTCGGCGCCGGGAACCTGGAGCGGACGGGGTGTGGATCCGGTGGCGATGAGCAGCTTCGCATAGTCGAGAGACGCGCCGTCGTCCAGGATGACCCGGTGCGAACCGGGGTCGACGGCGGTGACGGTGGTGCCCAGCCTCAACTCGACGTCGTGCTCGTCGTACCAGGACGGCTGGTGCACGTAGACCGTGTCCCGATCGGCCTTGCCGGTCAGGTAGTCCTTCGACAGTGGCGGGCGTTCATAGGGGTGCTCGGTCTCGTCGCCGACGAGGACGATGCGCCCATCGTGGCCCAGGTCGCGCAGCGCCTCGGCGGTCTTCGCGCCGGCGAGGCTGGCGCCGACGATGACGAACGGTGCCGTCGTGGGCATGGCTTACTCACCCTCTCCGCGTGGGGGATGCATGGTGGGCCGTGGCGCGGAACCGGTCGAGCTTGTCTGCGACCTGACCGCTGAGCCGGTCCCAACTGGTCTCGAAGGCGGCCACCCCGTCGTCCTCGAGTTGCCGGACGATCTCGGCGTAGCGAATGCCGATTCCGGCCAGGGCGCTCAGCACCTCATGGGCCTGCTCGGCATGACCCACGACCGTGTCGCCGGTGATCCGGCCATGGTGGGCGACCGCTCGCAGCGTGGCCTCCGGCATCGTGGCGATGGTGTCGGGGGTGACCAGTCCGGTGACGTAACGGGTGTCGTCGTAGGCGGGGTCCTTGACCCCCGTGCTGGCCCACAGCAGTCGCTGCGGCCGAGCGCCTGCCGCGGCCAGGGCCACCCATCGGTCGGATGAGAACGCACGCCGATGGTGCTCGGCGGCCAGATGAGCATTCGCCAGGGCCGCCTTGCCACGAAGCTGCCGTGCCTCCGCCGTCGCGAGTCCGTCCAACAGCGTGTCGACCGCGGTGTCGAGCCGACTGACGAACAACGACGCCACCGAGGCGATGCGTGACAGGCCGTGCCCGGCCCGGTGCGCGGCCTCCATCCCGTCCAGGAAGGCGTCGATCACCTGGTCGTAGCGGTCCAGACCGAACAGCAGGGTGACGTTGATGTTGATCCCGTCGGCGAGACAGGTGCTGATGGCCGGCAGGCCGGCGGGCGTGGCCGGGATCTTGACGAACAGGTTCGGTCGGTCCACCTGCTGCCACAGGAGGCGGGCCTCGGCGACGGTCCGCTCGGTCTCGTGCGCGAGGCGGGGATCGACCTCGATGGATACGTACCCGTCGCGGCCACCACTGTCGTCGTACACGGGCCTCAGCACGTCGGCAGCCGCACGAACGTCATCCGTGGTCAGTTGGCGCAGGGCTTCGTCGACCGTCACCGCTCGCGCAGCCAACGCGCGCAGTTGCTCGTCGTAGAGGTCGCCGGCCGCGACGGCGGCGGCGAAGATGGTCGGGTTGGTCGTCACCCCTGTCACGCGGCACTCGGCGACCAACCGGGCCAGTTCGCCGCCGTCCAGGCGGGCCCTGCTGAGGTCGTCGAGCCAGATCGATACGCCCGCCGCGGTGAGGGCATCCAGCGGGCCGGTCATCCGACGCTCCCATCGGGTAGGGCCAGCGCGAGGAACTCACTGCGGGACCGCGCGTCATCACGGAGCAGCCCGTGCAGCGTCGAGGTGACCGTGGTCGACGCTGCGGCGCGGACGCCGCGCAGCGTCATACACAGGTGCTCGGCTTCGACAACCACTCCCACCCCGCGCGGCTCCAGATGGGTCTGCAACCACTCGGCAACCTGCTTTGTCAGCCGCTCCTGCACCTGCGGGCGTCGGGCGAACAGCTCGACGACGCGGGCAAGCTTGGACAGGCCCAGGATCCGCTTTCCCGGCAGGTACCCGACATGAGCAGTGCCGACGAAGGGCAGCAGGTGGTGCTCGCAGACCGACTGCACGGGGATGGACCGGGCCAGTACCAGCCCGTCGTAGCCCTCGTCGTTGGGGAAGGTCGTGAGCCTGAACGGGCGCGGTGCGAGCATCTCCGCGTAAGCGGCGGCCATCCGCCGCGGAGTCTCAGCCAGGCCGTCTCCCTCCAGGTCCAGGCGCAAGGCGCTCAGGAACTGCGCGGCCGCATCGGCGGCGGTCTCCAGGTCGACAGGCGCCGTTTCGGGCACGACACGCAACGCGGGCCGATGCGGCGGGGTGAACCTCGATCCCATCGCCTTGCTCGGCAGGCTGATGACATCCGAGTCCACTACCGAACCGCTCACCGGTGCTGCCGCCTTCCTCGAACCGTGAGATAATTTCACTAACTATCCTTAGTCTAAATCAGCCTGCGCTGTCAAGACCCGTCCAGTCCTCACTTTTGACGCACATATGTTGGTGTAACGTAGTGGCATGAGTGATTCTCAGCCGGTGGCCGCGGTGGCGGTGCTCGCGGAGGACTCGCGCAGGATCATGTACGACTACATCCGCCGTCGGGCCCGTCCCGTGACTCGGGACGAGGCCGCGGCGCAGGCGGGGATATCCCGCAAGCTGGCCGCCTTCCACCTGGAGAAGCTGGTCGAGGCCGGCCTACTGCAAACCGAACGGCAGACAACGCCGTCGGGATCGCGCCGGGGCCCGGGCCGGGCGCCGAAGGTCTACCGGCCCACTGACACAGAGCTGAGCATCTCCATCCCGGAACGGCGGCTCGACCTGCTCGGCGAGGTCCTTGTCGACGCCCTGGCCACGGAAGCCGTCACCGGCACCGCCCAGGAGGCTGCGCGGCTCGGTGCCAGGCATCGCGGCATCGAACTCGGCACGGCCGAGCGCACCGGGCGTCGCCTGAACCGCACCGGTGCCGAACGGGCGCTGCACCTGGCCTGCGGCGTGCTCGAGCGCATCGGCTACGAGCCCTACCGCGACGACGACCTGTCCGTGCGCATGCGTAACTGCCCGTTCCACCCCCTCGCTGCCCGGCAGCGCGAGTTGGTGTGCGGGATGAACCGCGAGCTGATCGACGGTCTGCTCCGCGGACTCGGCAACAGCACGGTCAACGCGACGCTCGCCCCGCGTCCGGGCGAGTGTTGTGTGGAACTGCGCCCGTGACGACGCTGCCATGTCGTGCAAGCGGAACGTTCGGATCCGCCGCGTCTACGACGAGCCGTCCGACCGGGACGGCCAGCGCGTGCTGGTCGACCGTATCTGGCCGCGCGGCCTGACCAAGGACAGGGCCGAGCTCAGCGAGTGGTGCAAGGTTGTCGCCCCGTCGACCGACCTGCGACGGTGGTACGGCCACGACCCGGTGAAATTCGAGGAGTTCACTCGCCGCTACCGAGCCGAACTCGAAGAACCCGAGCGGGCTGACGAAGTGTAGCATCTGCGTGACGTCGCCGACCATGAGCCACTGACGCTGCTGACGGCCACCAAGGATCCCGAGATCAGCGCAGCGGCCGTCCTCGCCGATCTGCTGCGCCGCTGAGGCTCAGGACGAGCGAGATCGGCCTTGCGCCGTGTTCCTGCCGGCTCACCCGGTCGAGGCCGCCTCGTCCTCGCCCTGGTGGGCGATGGCCAGCATGTCTTCGACGCTGCACACCTTGAGTCGTGGCCGCCCGCGCCTGGCGCCCTCCGCCGTCTCGTACGCGTCGAGCAGCAGCCACTGGTCCCAGTCGAGGTACCTCACGCCCCGGCTGTCGAGCAGCGCTGTCACCGCGTCGGGATCGGGTTCCGGCGGCCGTGGCAGGCGGGGAGCGTCCGCGAGCAGCGACCGCACCGTCTGCGCCGCATCACTCTTGTTCGTGCCGATCACCCCCGTCGGTCCTCGCTTGATCCAGCCGGTGACGTATGTGCCGGCCCGGTCGGCCCCGGTCACGCGGCCTTCGACGCTCGGCACGACAGCGGAGACGTCGTCGAACGGAAGCCCCTGCAGCGACCGGCCCGCGTACCCGACTGCCCGGAAGACGGCCTGTGCCGGCAGGCGTTCCTGTCGGCCGGAGCCGACGAGGGCTCCGTCGGCGTCGATGGCAGTCCGTTCGACCGCAACGCCCTCGACGTGGTCTGATCCGAGGATCTCGACCGGTCGGGTCCAAAACCTGAAATGGACCCGGCGCGGCGCTCCGGACGGCTGCCGATCGGCCCATCCGCGGAGGACGTCGACGTTCCGCCGAGCGACGCGGTTCATGCCGACGACGAGTTCGCTCGCCGCGTCGAGCTCGAGGTCGGCGGCGTCGACGACGAGGTCGACCCCCTCGAGGTCGGCCATCTCGCGCAATTCCGGCGTCGTGAACTTCGCGTACGCAGGCCCCCGGCGGGCGAGCAGGTGCACGTCGGTGACGGCCGTCGACCGCCAGGCCTCGAGCACGTGGTCCGGGATGTCGGTCGCGGCCAGCGCCTCGGCTCCGGTGACGAGCATGCGGGCGACGTCGAGTGCCACGTTGCCGGCGCCGACCACCACAGCTTCGCGTGCCGCCAGGAATGCCTGGGCCCTGGCAGACGGATGGCCGTTGTACCAGGCGACGAAGTCGGCGGCGGCGAAGCTTCCGGCGAGTTGCTCGCCCGGAACGCCCAGGCTGCGCTCGTTCGCCGAGCCGGTGGCATGGATGACCGCGTGGTAGTGGCGGGCGATGTCGTCGGCGGTGAGGTCGGTGCCGTAGCTGACGTTGCCGAGGAACCGCGCCTGCGGCGAGCCGAGAATCTCGGCAAGCACGGCGGACACCGACTTGATCTTGGGATGGTCGGGGGCGACTCCGTAGCGAACCAACCCGAACGGCACCGGCAGCGCTTCGAACACGTCGACGTTGACCGGTTCCGGCGCGGCCAGCAGTGCCCCCGTCGCGTAGATCCCGGCCGGCCCGGCCCCGATGACCGCGACACGCAGCGGGCCGTTCGATCCACCAGGTTGGGCCATGGGCGGACCGCTACGCCGGGCGTCCGAGGTCGGCGGTCGACCGGACATTCTGCAGGCGCACCTGGCCGCGAGCCGCCAGCCGTTCGTCCTCGTCCCAGATCTGGACCGACCACAGTTGCTGGGTGCGGCCACGGAACACCGGCACCGCCTCCGCCCTCAGCTCACCCGAGTGGACCGCGCGGAGGAAGTCGGT
Organism: Jiangellaceae bacterium; assembly: GCA_036377395.1. GTDB lineage: Bacteria > Actinomycetota > Actinomycetes > Jiangellales > Jiangellaceae > DASRTE01. The sequence goes on along the minus strand of DASUYL010000069.1, from coordinate 28,111 downwards.
CTGGTTGGCAACGCCGACGACGTGCCCGTCCTCGCCGAACCAGACCGAGGCCGCGACGCTGGCGAGCGTCTCCACGATGGCGCAGTGGACGCCGCCATGCAGGATCCCGAAGGGCTGGTAGAGCTCCGGCCGGACCGTCAGGTGCGCGGTCACCCGATCAGCCGAGACGTCGTCGAGTTCGAGGCCGATCAGGTCGATGAAGTCGCGGGCAGGCTCTGCGGCAGGCGGCATGTGGTCCTCACCATGGTCGGCGGCCGTCCAGCCTACGGGAGCGACACCCCCGGCCGTGGCTGCCGTGAAGATCGTCGTGCGGAACAGCTCCGCTCGGAACCCTGCAAGAGCGTGCACGACGATCTTCGCGAACGGGCAGCGGTGTGTCGCGGCGGATCGTCGTTCGGGTCGAATCCAGTCCGTGGTGGCGCCCGACCCCTCTACCGTGAGGCCGTGGGCCTTCTCGACCGCTTGTCCGACGGCGTCCTGCTGCTGACCCTGTGGTCGACTGGCATCGGCATCGGCATGTCGTTCGGACTGCCGGAACTGCTCGCGCCGCTGCGGCAGGCCGGACTCGTGGCCCGGGTGGTCATTCTCGACGTGGCCGGGATACCCCTGATCGTCTGGGCACTCGTCCACATGCTTTCGATCCCGACGGACTACGCGATCGGACTGCTCCTGATCGGGTTCGCCTCGGCAGGGCCGCTGGGCATCAAGGCAGCGCAGATCGCGGGTGCCGACGTGGCCGGCGCCGTGTCGCTGGTCGCCGTTCTGGAGGCGGCCAACGCGCTGGCTATTCCGGTCTGGGTCGCGCTGCTGATGCCGCCCGGTGTCGTCGTTCCGCTCGGTGAACTGGTCGCCACGCTCGCGGTGTTCGTCCTCCTTCCGCTCGCCCTCGGCATGGCCACGCGGACCCGATGGCCGCAGTCGGCGCAACGATGGGCGCCGAGGGCGATCGTCCTGTCGAACGTACTGCTGGTCGTGGTGATCGTTCTGGTGGTCGGTCGGAACGTCTCCACGCTGAGGGAGGCCTTCGCCGCGGGCATCGTTCCCCTGGTTCTGCTGGCTGTCGCTGCCGCCCTGGTCCTCGGTTGGCTCGCCGGCGGACCCGCTCGTGCCACGCGGGCCGCGGTCGCGCTCGTCACCGGCGTGCGCGCCAACGCACTCGCCCTCGGCATTGCACGCACGTCGTTCTCCACGGTCCCGGCGGTGAGCGTCGCGGTCGTCACCTACGGCGTCATGTCGGCGCTGCTTCCGCTCGCAGTAGCCCTGGCCGCCCGCTGGGTGCTGTCGCCGTCGGCCCAGGAGGCGACGTCCGGGTAGCACCGCCGGTCATGCCTCCAGCAGCCCTATGTCGCGGGCTCTCACCACCGCATCGGTTCGAGATGAGACGCCCAGCTTGCGATAGATCGAGATGGCGTGCGTCTTGACGGTGTTGGTCGACACGAAGAGGCGTTCGCCGATCTCGCGGAAGGACAGGTGCGTCGGCAGGTACGCCAGCAGTCGCAGTTCGGCAGCGGTCAGGGCGGTGGGGCCGGGGAGGTCACCACCGCGGAGGAGCTCGAGCCGGCGCCGGACATCGCCGAGCTGTTCACCGAGTACGCCGAGATCGGGCAACCTGCCGACGATGTCGCGCGCGTCGGACAGCAGCATCCACGCGCCCGCTCGATCGGCGAGGGCGAACTGCACCCGGGCGAGCTCGGCCATCGTCTGGACGGAGAGCCAGGGAACGGCACGCGTGAGCAGCGGCCGCAACCGCTGAGACCGGATGACCTCCCTCTTGGCGGCGGCAACGTCGCCGTGATGGAGAGCGACCCGGGCGACGGTGGCGAACGTGATCGAGCTGACCATGTAGTCGTGGAGATGGCCGGCCTCCACGGTGGCCAGGGCGCGATCGGCGAGACGGCGCGCCGCGTGCCAGTCGCTTCGGGCCATGGCCAGCAGGGAGCGCTCCGCAAGGGCGATCGATGCCGCCGGCCCTGCGCCGGCACGCTCGGCCGACTCGACCGCGTCGGAGAGGACGTCGTCGGCCTTGTCCAGGTCGCCGGTGAGCAGGAGGGCCACTCCCTGTAGGGCGAGCGCCGGCGGATGCCAGGGGCTGCGCTCGGACTCGAGCCGGACGGCGATCTCGGCATCCTTTCTCATCCGGTCGACACCATGTCGGCAGGTCATGGCGTTGAGGAGGTGCAGTCTCGAATCGGGCGACGTTCCGCCGTCGGCCGAAGCCTCGACGACGGGGCTGCGTTCGGCGAGCTCCGCCCACCACGTGGCGCCGATCACGTCACCGGACAACGCAGCGCTCCATCCGGCCAGCACCGCCAGCGACGGATGACGCCCGATGGCGACCTCCCCGAGCTGGTCAAGCCAGCCCTGCATCGTCTTGAGCCGGCCGGTCCGGTTCAGCGGCAGTGCCAGCTGCTCCAGAAGCTGCGCGGCCCGATCGTCCTCTCCGCCCGCGTGAGCATGGTGAAAGGCCTCCTCGGCAAACCCGTTCGCCTCGAACCAGTCCGCCGCCCGGCGGTGGAGTATCGGCGCCAGGCCGGGCTCCCTCGAGTCAAGTTCGGCGAGCAACACGTCACGGAGCAGATGGTGGTAGCGGTACCACTCGCGGTGGTGATCGAGCGGAACGAGAAGAAGGTTGGACCTCTCGATCGACCGTAGAAGCCCTGCCGACCCCGTGCGGCGGACAACGGCGTCGCACAGCGACCCGCACATCCGGTCGAGTACCGCGGAGAGGACGAGAAAGCGTACGAGGTCGTCGGGCAGCCCGGTGAGGATCTCCGACCGCACGTAGTCGGCGACGAACCGGTCGTCGCCACGAAACGCGATGGCCTGGACCTTGTTGTGCCCGCGGGCCTGGACGGACAGCGCGGCGAGGTACAGCCCGGTCGGCCAACCCTCGGTCCGTCGGGTCAGCTCCGCCACCGCCGGGTCCGGCAGGTCGACTCCCGCGCTGCGCATCAGTGTCCGCGCCGCGACGGCATCCAACGCCAGGTCGGAGGCGCCGACCTCGGCCAGAGCGCCACGGGCCCGCAGCCGGGCCAGGGGAAGATCCGGCACGACGCGGGAGGTCACCGCCAACTGGGAACCCGGTGGGAGCCGTTCGGCGATCTCGGCGACGACGTCGAGACTCACCTGGTCATTCACGACGTGGAGATCGTCGAGGAGCAGGACGACCGGTCGGGACATGGCGGCGATGGCCGCACCCAGCCGGGGCAACACCGTGGAGATCACCGACGTGCCCGTGGACGAGAGAGCGGCGAACACCGGTGGGCCGAGAGACTCGATGCGGTCGAGGGCGGTGGCCAGGTGGGTCGTCAGCACGACCGGGTCGTTGTCTCCGCTGTCGAGCGAGATCCACACGACTGCCCTGGACTCGGTCTCCTGCCACTCGGCGAGCAGTGTCGTCTTCCCGTATCCCGGCGGGGCGACGATGGCGACGACAGGCGCGGACGAGCCGGTGAGCCGGTCGACCAAGGCGGCACGAGGCACGGTGCCGGCGCGCGTCGGCGGCGGATGGAGCTTGGACTCGATGACGCCGAACGTCACGTTCGCTGATCGTGCCGGCGCCCCCCCGCGGTTAGGTGTGGCGCGCCGTGGAGGCGGGCCGCTCACCCGGGCACGGTACCAACTCGCAAAGGTTCGGACCGCCCCTTTCATCCGGTCCGGGTGATGCGCCGCCGCTAGGTCGTGGCGTGACATGGAGGCCACCGCCGAATCGACGTTCCCGGGCGGCTGCAGCGCGACAGGAGTCGGGCGATGGTGTCGAACCATGACCTTCTGCACCACCGCCGGCTGCGGTGCCTGGCGCTCAACGACGAGAAGTTCATCGACTCGGTGCTGGCGATGCGCCCGGACGACGTCGAGGCGTCGGGACTGGATCCGAAGATCCACGCGCTGGTGCGGCTCGCAGCGCTGCTGGCTCTCGACGCCGCGCCGGCCTCGTACCAGTCCGTCGTCGGGGCCGCTTTCGCCTCCGGTGCCACGGTCGAGGAGATCGTCGGCGTCCTGATCTCCGTAGCGCCCACTGTGGGCGTCGCACGGATCGTGTCGGCGGCACCTGAGCTTGCGCTGGCGGTCGGCTACGACATCGACGCGGCGCTCGAACGGTTCGAACACGAAGGGAACCAAACATGACCCACAGCGAAGCGCTCGGTCGCCACGTCCTTCCGGTTCCGGATCGCCGTCCCAGTGGTCTGGTGACCTACGACGCAAAGGATCCCGCGACCGCGTTCCCGCCGATCGACCCACTCCGACCGCCGGCGGGTGCGCCGAACGTCCTGGTGATCATGCTCGACGACGTCGGGTTCGGTGCCGCCAGCGCGTTCGGCGGGCCGTGTGAGACGCCCACCGCGGACCGGCTGGCCGCGAACGGTCTGAAGTACAACCGGTTCCACACGACGGCGCTGTGCTCGCCCACGCGCCAGGCCCTGCTGACGGGGAGGAACCACCACGCCGTCGGGATGGGCGGCATCACCGAGATCGCCACGTCTGCGCCGGGGTACAACTCGATCCGGCCCAACACCGCCGCGCCGCTGGCGGAGGTCCTCAGACTCAACGGCTACTCGACCGCACAGTTCGGCAAATGTCACGAGGTTCCGGTGTGGGAGGCGAGCCCCGTCGGACCGTTCCGCCAATGGCCGACGGGGTCCGGCTTCGAGCACTTCTACGGCTTTGTCGCGGGCGAGACCAACCAGTGGGCTCCAGCGATCTACCAGGACACCGTGCCGATCGAGCCGGACCGGACGCCGGAGGAGGGGTATCACTTCACCCAGGACATGACCGACAGGGCGATCGCCTGGGTACGACAGCAGCGGGCGCTCGCGCCGGACAAGCCGTTCTTCGTCTACTACGCGCCCGGTGCGACCCATGCGCCGCACCACGTTCCGAAGCAGTGGGCGGACAAGTACAAGGGCAGGTTCGACCAGGGCTGGGACCGGCTCCGCGAGGAGACCCTCGCCCGGCAGCAGGAGCTCGGTGTGATTCCGCCCGACGCTGAGCTGACCGCGCGCCCGGCGGAAATTCCGGCCTGGGACGACATGCCGGAAGGTCTGAAGCCCGTCCTGGCCCGGCAGATGGAGGTATACGCCGGCTTCCTCGAGCACACCGACCACCACGTCGGACGGCTGATCGACGCACTCACCGAACTCGAGATCCGCGACGACACGTTGATCTTCTACCTGATCGGGGACAACGGGGCCTCAGCCGAGGGCACACCCAACGGCTGCTTCAACGAACTCGTCGTCCTCAACGGTGCCGCCGGACTCGAGACGGTCGAGTTCATGGCGTCGCGCATCGACGACTTCGGGACGCCCGCGGCCTACAACCACTACGCCGTCGGCTGGGCCCACGCCATGGATGCGCCGTACCAATGGACCAAACAGGTCGCGTCACACTGGGGCGGCACGCGCAACGGCACCATCGTCCACTGGCCCAACGGCTTTCCGGCTCGCGGCGAGATCCGCTCCCAGTTCCACCACGTTATCGACATCGCGCCGACGATCCTCGAGGCAGCCGGGCTGCCCGAACCCGACAGTGTCAACGGCGTCCTGCAGATGCCCTTGCACGGTGTGAGCATGGCGTACTCCTTCGAACGGGGCGACGCCGAGGATCGCCACACGACCCAGTACTTCGAGATGTTCTGCAACCGGGGCATCTACCACGATGGCTGGACGGCCGTGACCCGGCACAGCATCCCGTGGGCACCTACGGAGATGCCGGCCTTCGACGATGACGTCTGGGAGCTCTACAGCCCGGAGGACTGGACGCAGGCGCACGACCTGTCCGGGGAGCGCCCGGACAAGCTGCACGAGCTCCAGCGCTTGTTCCTGATCGAGGCGGTCAAGTACGACGTGCTTCCGCTGGACGACCGCCGCTTCGAGCGCTTCAACCCCGAACTGGCCGGCCGCCCCCAGCTGGTGAAAGGCAACTCGCAGGTTCTGTTCGGCGGGATGGGCCGGCTGTCCGAGAACAGCATCGTGGTCACCAAGAACAAGTCGTTCGCCATCACCGCCGAGGTGGACGTTCCCGACACCGGTGCCAGCGGGGTGATCATCGCCCAGGGCGGCGGCTTCGGCGGGTTCAGCCTCTACGCCATGGACGGCAAGCCGGCGTTCTGTTACAACCTGTTCGGTCTCCGCCGCTTCAAGGTCTACGGCGACGAGCCGATTCCGGCCGGCGAGCATCAGGTTCGGGCGGAGTTCGTCTACGACGGTGGAGGGCTGGGCAAGGGCGGGACGGTCACCCTCTTCGTCGACGGCAACCGGGCCGGCGAGGGGCGGGTGGACGGGACGGTTCCCATGCTCTTCTCGGCCGACGAAACGACCGACATCGGATCGGACACCGCTACACCCGTCAGCGACGACTACGGCCCGAAGAGCAGCTCCTTCAGCGGGCGGATTCGATGGGTACAGATCGACACCGACGAGGCCGCCGAGGATCTAGATCACCTGATCTCGCCGGACGAGCGACTGCGGATCGCGATGGCACGTCAATGACCGGGACCCGAGCCGGACTTTTCACCCCGTCCGGGTGAGGCGTGCCCGGCGCACGGCGCGTCTGATGTGACGAAGCAGCCCTGTGCCGCTGGGCAACGAGGGGATCACGATGATCGGACCAGTGCAGTTGTTGGTGCTCGGCTTCAGCCAGCCCGATTTCAGAGGCGAGATCCTGGCCGAGCTCAGCCGGCTCCGGGAAGACGACACGGTTCGCCTGATCGATGCCCTCGCGGTGTACAAGGACGCCGAGGGCGACGTCGCCGCGCTGAAGGTCAGCAACCTCTCGGCCGACGAGGCAGCGGAGCTCGGCGCCGTTGTCGGTGCCCTCGTCGGTCTCGGCGCCGAGGGTGAGAAAGGTATGGAAGCGGGCGCTGTCGCGGGCGCGGAGGCCGCCGCGGACGGCGTGGACGTCTTCTCCGAGCAGGATGCTTGGGACGTCCTCGACGAGCTGCCGAACGACACTGCGGCTGCCCTCGTCCTGCTGGAGCACCGCTGGGCGATCCCGCTGCGCGACGCGATCGCCCGGGCCGGCGGGTTCCGGATCAGCGACGGATTCATCAGCCCGCTCGATCTCGTTGCCGTCGGCTTCATCTCGGCAGCCGAGGCAGAAGGCGCGGCTGACACCACCGAGACGAAGGAGAGCTGACCATGTTCGGACCCAGCAGGCGCGTAGCCCGCCGGACGAGCCGGCGGGTTTCGCGCCGGCAACAGGCGATGGCCTCGCCGGAGCCGGAGTACGCCTCGCAGCAACCGGACTACGCACCGCCGGCCGCACCGGCCCAGCCCGCGCAGCCGTCCTACGTCGCCGAGCTGGAGCAACTCGGTCGGCTCAAGGAACAGGGCCTGATCACCGACGAAGAGTACGACGCGAAGAAGAAGCAGATTCTCGGGATCTGAAGCACGAAACCATCACCCTGCGGAGGTCACCGTCATGCCACTACTCGATCTGTTCTGGACGATGCTCTGGTTCTTCCTGTTCATCGCCTGGATCTGGCTGCTGATCTCGATCATCACCGACATTTTCCGTAGCGACGACCTTTCCGGCTGGGCAAAGGCGCTGTGGACCCTGTTCGTGATCATCGTGCCGTGGCTGGGCGCGCTGATCTACCTGATCGCGCGGGGCGACTCGATGCAGCAGCGGACCATGAGCGACGCGGCCGAGCGCCAGCGGGCGACGCGGCAGTACATCCAGGAAGTCGCGTCGACCGGCAGCACCTCCTCGGCCGACGAGCTGACCAAGTTGGCCCAGCTGCGCGACTCCGGTGTGATCACCGCCGACGAGTTCGAGGCGCAGAAGGCGAAGCTCCTCACCTGAGCCGGCGACCCGTTACTCAGACGGCACCGGTGTCGTCCGACTCGAGTGCGGTCATCAGCTCGTCGGTCGTGAGCAGGTCCTCACGGACCTGTCGCGTACGGTAGGCGGCCCGGCCGACGATGTGCGCCGCCACCGGAGTCGTCAGCAGTTGCAGCGCTGCGACGAGCATGAGGAGGCCGGCGGCGCCGGGGTCCCGCAGACGCAGGCCCACGCCGGTCACGACGAGCAGCAGGCCGAGCACCTGAGGCTTCGTCGCTGCATGCATGCGGCTCAGCAGGTCGGGGAACCGGACCAGGCCTATCGCCGCGGCCAGGCCCAGCAGCGCTCCAGCGACCAGGCAGAACCCCGATGCGATGTCGAGGGCGGTGTCCCACGTCACAGCGGCCCCTCCTCCGACTCGGGAACCGGCGGCCGAGACTCGCCGGCGGCAAAGCGGGCGACGCTGACCGAGCCGACGAACCCCACCATGGACAGAACGAGGAGGATCGGCAGCGTGGTTGCGTGCCGGTTCACCGCCGCCTCGAGCCCGAGCGCGCCGACGGCCGCGGCGATGAGGACGTCGACGGCGATCATCCGGTCGAGCATCCGCGGCCCCCGGTTCATGCGCCACAAGGCCAGCGCCGCGGCCGAGCCGAACGCGACCCCACACACCCACAACACGACCGTCATGACGGTGTCCTGCCCGCCTCGGCGGTCCGGATCCGCCGGAACTCCGCCAGTTCGTCCTTGGACGCCAGCGCCCGTACCACCCGCTCCTCCACGTCGAGGGTGTGTGCCCTCGCGCGGTCGACGTCGGATTCGTCTCGGACCCCGAGCACGTGGATGTACAGCGTCGACGTGGAGCGCCGGAGATCGATGACCATGCTGCCCGGAACGAGCGTGACCAGTTCGGCCGTGATGGTGAGGTAGAGGTCGGATCGGCTGCGGAGGTCCACCTGGACCACCGCGTTCCGCGGCTGGTGGCCGAACCGCACCGCCAGGGCGGCGACCTGAACACTGGCCCGGACGAGGTCCACGACGAACCAGCCGATCAGGCGGACCAACGCGACCGGGTGCACGCGACCCTCGAAGACAACCGGAGGTAGCGGGAAGACGGCGATGACCACGATGCCGATCAGCGCACCGGACACGACGTTGGCGATCGAGAGGTCGCCCCACAGGAAGACCCAGGTGAGCGTGAGCCACACGACCATCGGGGAGCGGAGCGCGTGACCCATCCGCGAGCGGGGAGCGGAGGGTGTCACGGCGCACCCCTGGGCAGGACCGACTCGACGTACGGTGAGCGCTCCAGCAGGTCGGCGGCGGCCCGGTCGGCCACGGCGAACAGCGGACCGGCGACGACGCTGAGGGCGACGCCGGCGACGACCAGGCCGGCCGTCGGCGCCACCATGGCGGCCGGCAGCGCGACCGGCGGGGAGGGTGCGGGCTGGTCCGAGGCCGGATTGCGCGGTGTCCCCCCGGCGCCGCGAGCCCGCACCGCCTCGCGGGCATCCACGGCCGACGCGGGCTCGAGAATCTCGGCCGGTGCAGCACGCCAGAAGGCGAGGTTCCATGCCTTCGCGACCGCGTACAACGTCAGCAGGCTGGTGACCACCCCACCCGCCACCAGGACGTACGCGAGCGGCAGGCCGGATCCAACTCCCGCCTGCAGTAGCCCGACCTTGCCCAGGAAGCCGGAGAACGGCGGGATCCCGCCCAGGTTCATGGCCGGGACGAAGAACAGGACTCCCAGGATCGGTGACGCCCGGGCCAGGCCCCCGAGCCGGCTGAGGGAGGTGGATCCGCCACGCCGTTCCACCAGACCGGCGACGAGGAACAGCGTGGTCTGGATGGTGATGTGGTGGACGACGTAGAAGATCGCTCCGGCCAGCCCGGCGGCGGTCGCGAGGGCAACGCCGAAAACCATGTAGCCGATATGGCTCACCAGCGTGAACGACAGCATCCGCTTGATCTCGGACTGAGCGACCGCACCCAGGATGCCCACGATCATCGTCAGCAGCGCTGCCCACATGAGCAGGTCGGTCAGCGGGCTGTCCGGGAACAGCAGCGTCTGGGTCCGGATGATCGCGTAGACACCCACCTTGGTGAGCAGTCCGGCGAACACGGCGGTCACCGGCGCCGGAGCGGTCGGATAGCTGTCCGGCAGCCATGCCGACAGCGGGAACACGGCCGCCTTGATGGAGAACACGGTGAGCAGCAGGAGTTGCAGGACCAGCGAGACACCGTCGGGCAGGTCGGCAAGCCGCCCGGAGAGCTGGGCGAGGTTGACCGTTCCCGTCGCCGCGTAGACCAGCGCGATGGCGACGAGGAACAGCAGTGAGGACAGCAGGCTGACCACGACATATGTCGTGCCGGCCCGGATGCGCTCGCTGGTACCCGTCAGCGTCATCAGGACGTAGCTGGCGGCGAGCAACACCTCGAAACCGACGAACAGGTTGAACAGGTCACCGGCCAGGAACGCGTTCGCGACTCCGGCGGAGAGAACGAGATAGGTGGGGTGGTAGATCGACACCGGGGTGTTGCGGGTGCCGTCCGCGACGCCCTGGCCGAGCGAGTACACGAGCACGGCGAGTGTCACCGTCGCGGACACCAGCAGCATCAGCGCCGACAGCCGGTCGGCGACGAGTGAGATGCCCAGCGGCTCGGGCCAGCCGCCGATCCAGACCACCAGCGGCCCGTCCGCGTCGGCATTGACCAGCAGGACCGCGGCGATGGCCACCGTTGCCATCAGGACCACCAGGCTCACGGCGCGCTGGGCGCGGTCCCAGCGCCCGAGCGCCAGGGCGACACCGGCTCCCAGCAACGGCAGCACCACCGGGAGCGGGACGAGGCTGACCGCCCTCACGGCCGGGCCTCCGGCGGCGAGGCATCGTCGTCGGTGTCGTCGTAGCTGCTGGACCCGGCATCGGACTCGGCCAGCCGGCGGATCGCCGCGTCCTCGACGTCGTCCTGCACATCGTCGTGACCGGTCAGCTGCCAGCTCCGATACGCCATCGCCAGCAGGAAGGCGGTGAGCCCGAGGGTGATCACGATCGCGGTCAGCACCATCGCCTGCGGCAGCGGGTCACTCATCCGGGCGGGCTCCGTGACCCCGACGATGGGTGCGCCTCCGGCCCGCCCGCCGGTGACGAGGAACGCGACATTGACGCCGTTGCTGATGAGGATGATGCCGATCAGGACCCTGGTGAGGCTGCGTTCGAGCAACAGGTAGACGCCGGCGGCGACGAGCGCCGATGCGGTGAGGACGAGGGTCAGGTTCGCCGTCATCCGACACCTCCGACGACCTCGGGCTCCCGCTCTGCGGGCTCGCCCTCCTCGTCGTCGTCTGCCAGCCGGTCGACGCCGGAGCCCAGGCTGCGAAGCACGTCGAGCATCAGCCCGACGACCACCAGGTAGACACCGATGTCGAAGAAGATCGAGGTCACCAGGTGGACCTCACCGAGCAGCGGCACGGTGAGGTCGATCACGGCGCTCTGCAGGACCTCGCCACCGAACAGCAGCGCCATCAGCCCGGTGCCCGTGGCCACCACGAGCCCGAGCCCGAGCACGAGACCGGCGTCGACCGGCGCCGCCTCGTCGAGCTCGTAGCGGCCGGCGGCCAGGTACCGGACCATCAGGGCCAGGCCCGCGACGAGACCTCCGGCAAAGCCGCCGCCGGGGTTGTTGTGACCGGCGAACAGCAGGAACAGCGAAAAGACGATCATGGTATGGAAGGACAGCCGGGTCACGACCTCGAAGATGATCGACCGCCGTTCGGGGGTGAGCGTCCGCCCGCCTCGCAGCCAGGTGTTGCGGTAGTCGTCGCCCGTCGCGCGCCGCCGTGCGGCGATCGTGGGACCCTCGGCCGGCCGGGCGATGCCGGCCCGCCGGGTGTGCACGAACACCATGCTCGCGACCCCGGTGGCGGCCACCGCCAGCACCGATATCTCACCAAGGGTGTCCCAGGCGCGGATGTCGACGAGGGTGACGTTGACGATGTTCTTACCGCCGCCGAAGCTCACTGCCTCGGCGGGGAAGTCCTCCGACACCGGCTCGGCGATCCGTGCCGACGTGGCCGAAAGCACGAAGCCCGCGACGGCGGTCCCGGCCAGCAGGCCGATGCCCAGCCTTCCCCAGCGGCTCGACGTCAGCGGCCGGTCGGAGAAGTAGACCGGCAACCGGCGCATCACGAGCACGAACACGACGATCGTCACGGTCTCGACCAGCACCTGGGTGAGCGCGAGGTCGGGCGCACCGTGGAGGAGGAACAGCAAAGCCGTGCCATAGCCGGTGACTCCGAGGAGGACAACCGCCTTGAGCCGGCGGCGGGCCCGGGTGGCCAGCACGGCCGCCGCGACGATCAGCCCGCCGATCAAGGCCTGCGCCGGAACGTCCCAGGCCCTGACGTCGACGCCCCATGCGCCGCCGAGCACCAGGGCGCCACCCGGCAGCACCACGACGACGACCAGGATGACGGCCAGGTAGATCGGCAGCGATCCGCGCTGGGTCGTTCCGGTGACCTCGACGGCGAGCCGGTCCAGGCCGCGCATCAGCGTGTCGTACGCGCGCCCGGCGTCGACCATGGGAACCGTTCGCGCCTGCAGACGTTCGACTCGGTCCCGGAGGACGAACAGGGCGAGACCGCCGAGCACCGCGACGACCGACAGCGCGAGGGCCGGTTCGAGGCCGTGCCAGAGCGCGAGGTCGGGCACGTGGGCGCCGGGCGGGAAGGCGACGGCATAGGGCTCGATGAGCGCGGTCTCGGCGGCGCCGGCGAAGCCGAGGGCGATGCTCAGCAGGCCGAGCATGGCCGGAGCGGCGACGAAGCCGGCCGCGACGGGAGCCGGTTCGGTGGCGGACACGCCGCGCTTGGTGGCGAAGGCCCCCCAGGCGAACCTTGCGGTGTAGGCGACGGTCAGCGCCGAGCCGGCGACGAGGGCGGCAAGGACGATGCCGGCGACAATCGGGCCGATGCCGGTGCCGTCGCCGTCGGGTGTGGCACCGACGTCGACGAACGCGATGAACACGCTCTCCTTCGCCACGAACCCGGCGACCGGCGGGATGGCCGCCATCGACGCCGCTGCCACCAGGCCGGTCGCCGCCACGAGCGGCATCGACCTGGCCAGCCCGGACAGTTCCCGCAGGTCGCGGGTTCCGGTCACGCGGTCGATGATGCCGACGACGAGGAACAGCGACGCCTTGAACAGCGCGTGCGCCACGACCATCGCCACGCCGGCGAGAGCCGCCGACCGGGTGCCGAGCCCGACGATGGCCACCAGGAAGCCGAGTTGGCTGACGGTGCCGTGAGCGAGGAGCAGCTTGAGGTCGGACTGGCGCAGGGCGTGCCACGCGCCCAGTGCCATCGTCGCGGCGCCCAGGCCCAGCACCATGGGTCGCCACGGCCCGATGTCGGCGAAGGCCGGTGCGAACAGCGCGACGAGGTAGACGCCGGCCTTCACCATGGCCGCCGCGTGCAGGTACGCGCTCACGGGCGTCGGCGCGACCATCGCTCCCGGCAGCCAGAAGTGGAACGGGACGAGGGCCGACTTCGACACGGCACCGACGAGTGCCAAGGTGACACCCGCGGTGACGGCGGCACCCGTGGGCGGCGCCGCGAGGATCTCGGAGATCCGGTACGTCCCTGCCTCGTTTCCGATCAGGATCAGCCCGACGAGCATCGCCAGGCCGCCGGCCGTCGTGACGATCAACGCCTGCAGTGCGGCCCGCCGGTCCGCGCGGCGCTCGGGCCGATGGCCGATGAGCAGGTAGGAGAAGACGGTGGTGAGCTCCCAGAACACGTACAGCAGCAGCAGGTCGTCGGCGACGACCAGACCGAGCATGGCGCCGGCGAAACCGGTGAAGTTCAGCGCGAACCTCCCCAGCCCTTCGTCGTCGGCGTCGAAGTACCAGGTGCAGTAGACGAGCACGATCGCGCCGATGCCGGTGACGAGCAGGGCAAAGACCCACTGCAGCGTGGTCAGCCGGAAGGCGAGCTCGAGGTCGAGGCTCGGCACCCAGCTGACGACCTCGACGACGGACCCACCCTGGGCGACCTGTGAGCTCTGCGCCACCAGCCAGCAGAACGACGCGGCCGGTGCCAGTGCCAGGACCAGGAAGGCGTATCGGCCCATCACACGCATCACGACGGGACCCAGTGCCGCCAGGCCGAGATGCAGAAGGAGGAGCAGCGTCACGTCAGTACCTGCCGGTCGGCGTGGCGTTCGTCGAGCCTGGGAAGGGCCTCATGGTACCCAATGGCGTGGTCACACCACCGCGCCGTAGTTCGGCTCCTGCCGTCCCCGGTCGTCGGAGTGTCGTTCGGATCGGGGCCGCGGTGCAGACCCGGGGGAGCGGGCCTGGAGCTCGATCGCCAGCGGCGTCGCCGTGAAGTTGGAGGAGTACGTGCCGACCAGGATTCCCAGCAGCAGTGCGAGCGCGAAGTCGGACAACGAGTCGCCGCCCAGCACCAGTAGGGCGGCCAGGATGAACAGTGTGCTGATCCCGGTGTTGACGGTGCGGGGCAGCGTTGCCAGGACCGCCGCGTTCGCCACCGTGGGAAACGGCGAGCCGGGCGACTCCGTCCACTTCTCGCGGATCCGGTCGAAGACGACGACGGAGTCGTTCACCGTGTAGCCGATGATGGTCAGCAGTGCCGCGAGGAAGATCCCGTCGATCGGCTTGCCCACCCAGGCGAAGATGCCCAGGACGATGACGACGTTGTGGAACAGGGCCACGACGGCGCCGGCGCCGAACGTCCACCGGAAGCGGATCGCCAGATAGGCCAGCTGCGCGGCGAGCGCCACGGCGAGGGCGATCAGTGCGTTCCGGCGCAGCTCGTCACCCAGGCTGGGCCCGATCAACTCGTCGCGGACGACCTCGGCTCCCCCGCCGGCGCCGCCGAGGGCCGCACGGATGCGGGCCGCCTCGTCGTCGCTGAGCTCGCTGGTACGGACGGTGATGTCGTCGTCTCCGGATTCGTGGACGACGGCAGTGGGGAACCCGGCCTCGGCCACGACCGCCCGGGCCCGCTCGACGTCGACGGGCTGGGTCGTCGAGACCTCGACCAGCCGTCCACCGGTGAACTCGACGCCGAAGTCGAGGCCGCGCAGTGCGATGCCGGCGATGCTGATGACGACCGCCACCGCGGAGACCAGCAGCCAACGCCGGCTGTATCGCATCAGGTCCGGGCCCTTCTCGTTCAGCCAGGTGCGGACCCGCCCGTGCCGGGCGATCCCGGTGACCTCCGGTCGGCGGCGCACCCATTCTCGCGCTGCGATCCACTCCGCGAGTGCCCGGGTGACGACCAGCGCCGAGAACAGCGAGGCCAGCACGCCGATGGTCAGCGTGACGCCGAACCCCCGGACCGGGCCGGCAGCGAGGAAGAAGAGCAGCACGGCAGCGAGCAGGGTGGTGACGTTGGAGTCGGCGATGGCCGACAGCGCATGGCGGAAGCCGCTCTGTACTGCCTTGCGGATGCTCTTCGTCTTGCCCTCGACGTAGTCCTCGCGGGCACGTTCGAAGACCAGCACGTTGGCGTCGACGGCCATACCGACGGCCAGGACGAATCCCGCCAGG
Organism: Jiangellaceae bacterium; assembly: GCA_036377395.1. Classification (GTDB taxonomy): domain Bacteria; phylum Actinomycetota; class Actinomycetes; order Jiangellales; family Jiangellaceae; genus DASRTE01. Next base: position 12,754 of record DASUYL010000069.1, on the reverse strand, counting down.
CCGGGCAACGTGAGGGTCGCGCCGATGGCGGTCAGCGTGGCGAACGAGATCAGCGCGTAGCAGGCGAGTCCGATGGTCGCCACCAGGCCCATCAGTCGGTACGCGGCGACGATGAACAACGCGGTCAAGGCAACCCCGATGATCGCCGCTCGCGCACTCGCATCGATGGCCTCGGCGCCGAGGGTCGGGCCGACCGTGCGCTGCTCCACGACGTCGACCGGCACCGGAAGGGCGCCGCCTTCGATGAGGACCGCGAGGTCGGTGGCCTCCTCCTGGGTGAACGTGCCGGTGATCTGCGTTTCCCCGCCGGCGATGCCGATGTCGCAGGAAACGCCGGGGTCGACCTGGGGCGAGGAGATGACCTCCTCGTCGAGCACGATCGCGATTCGCCGCATCGGATCGCCAGGCGGCGAGCACGCCGCCTGGCCGGTGAGCTCCGCCCAGGCCTGCTCGCCGGCACCGGCGAAGTCGACGGTCACGAACCAGCCGGAGCCTGTCTGCGGGTCGATGGCGGCATCGGCACCGGCCACGCCGTCGCCGGTGAGTGCGGCCGGTCCCAGCCGCAGCGACTGCCCCGACTCGTCCGGGAGCACGACCTCCGCGTCGGGAGCCGGCGCCGGTGTTGCCGAAGTTGGCGACGGGGCGGCAGCGGGTTCATCGGCGACGCCGAGGATCGGGTGGAACGTCAGCTGTGCCGTCCGCCCGATGACCTCGGCCGCCTCGCGCGGGTCCAGGACGCCGGGCAGTTCGACGATGATGCGCTGTTCACCCGATCGGGCCAGCGTCGGCTCTGCGACTCCCAGGGCGTCGACTCGACGGCGCAGCACCTCGAGGGCACGGTCGGTCGACTCGGCATCCGCCTGCACGGTGGGGGAGTCCCTTGTCTCGAGGACGATCTGAGTGCCTCCGCGGAGATCGAGACCGAGTCGTGGGGACGCGGTGAGTACGACGTAGGACGACATGGCAAGAACCGCCAGCGCCAGCAGCGCGCGGATCAGGGTAGAGCGGGACACTGAGCCTCCGTTGCGGCCGTCGTCCACGGTCGCGGGCGCGCGTCAGTGTACGAGGGCCGTTGCGGCGCACCTACAATCGTCCGGTCCCCCGCAGCCCGAGACCACCGAACGGACAGGCTGCGACCCTCAGATCCGCGACGACGAGGACACGCTGGTTCATGCTCGCGCTGTCGACCGGCTCCGTGCCGCCCGCCGAGACGGTGGACGGCCTGACCGGGCTGACCGGCCTGGCCGCCGACATGATGGTGGCGGTGGGCGAGGTCGGCGTCGGGCTGCTCACGCTCGTCGAATCCGTCTTCCCGCCGATACCGAGCGAACCCATCCTTTCCCTGGCCGGCTACCTGGCCGAGCGGGGCCGGATGAACGTCGTCTGGGTGGTCGTGGCGGCCACCCTCGGGGCTGTCCTGGGTGCACTGGTGATCTACGGGTTGGGCGCAGCGTTCGGCGAACAGCGCGCCCGCCGGTGGTTGACCCGGCTGCCGCTCGTCGACGAGTCAGACTTCGACCAGGCATCTTCCTGGTTCCAGCGTCACGGTCACGGGGTCGTCTTCTTCGGGCGGTTCGTTCCGATCGTGCGCAGCCTGGTATCGCTGCCGGCGGGCGCGCAGCGGATGCCGCTGGTCCCGTTCGTGGTGCTGACGATGCTCGGTAGCCTGCTGTGGAACAGCGCGCTGGTGGGAGCCGGCTATGCCCTCGGCACCCAGTACGAACGGGTCGAGGAGTACCTGGCCTACATCGACTACGTCGTCGTCGCCGCGATCGCCCTGGTCCTCGGCTGGTGGGTCGTGCGCAAGCGTCGGCAGCGCCGCGCCGCGGACACGAACGCCTGACTGCCTGACCCGGGCCGAGGAGGCGTGACGGTTGAGTCCGACGACCACGAGGGTGAGTGTCGCGGCGCTGGCTCTCGTCCTGGCCGCCTGCACCGGTGACGACGAGAGCAGCGCCGCGGCCGACGACGCCGCCGAACTGAGCGGCGACCTCACCGTCTGGATCATGGATCCGGGCAATCCCGAGATCCGGGAGACGATCGACGCCACGGCTGCGGCCTTCGAGGGCGCGCACGAGGGTGTCACGATCGACATCGACTACGTGCCGCCGGCCGACACGCACGACCGGTTCGCGATCGGGATCGCCGCAGGCCTGGTCCCCGACCTTGCCGAGATGGGCACGACCTGGACGCCCGGGTTCGGTGAGCAGGGTGCACTCGCTCCGGTCCAGGAAGCGGAGGGTTTCGAGTACGTCGACGCGCTGGTGGAGTCCGGAACGGTCGCCGGCACCACCTACGGCTATCCGTGGTACGCGGATGTGACGGCGCTGATCTACCGGACCGACGTGTTCGATCAGGCCGGCGTCGAGCCGCCGGCCACCTGGGACGAGATCCGCTCGGTCGGCGACGCGATCGCCGCGACCGTCCCGAACATCGCCCCGATGCACATCGTCGGCGGCCATGTCCCGATGATGGCCTCGCTGGTGTGGGGGGCAGGCGGCGAGATCGCCACCCAGCAGGGCGACACCTGGCAGGCGGGCGTCGACAGTGCCGCGGGACGCGAGGCCTTCAGCTTCTTCGAGACGCTGTGGAAAAAGGGTTGGTCGCCCGTGGACGCAGTCCAGTGGGACGCCGACGATGCCCGGGCGGCCTTCACCAGCGGCCAGTCCGCCATGATGATCGGTGGTGGCTCGGACCTCTCGGCGGTTCTGTCGGCCAACCCGGACCTCGAGGGCAAGCTCGGCATCGCGCTGATGCCGGCCGGCCCGGCGGGCAGCCAGGATGCCGTCGCGGGCGGCAGCCACTTGGTGGTGTTCCAGGAGTCCGACCAGCAGGAGCTGGCCCACGCCTTCGCCCGACACATGATCGCGCCCGGGCAGGTCGCCATGTTCACCGGGAAGATCGGCTTCCTGCCCGGGACGGTGGCCGGTGTCGAGGCATCCATCGGCGACGACCTCGACGGCGTCTTGCGCCGGCAGCTTGTCGAGCACTCACGGTCCTACCCACCGGCCGGCTGGTGGGGTGCGGTCGAGGGTGGTCTTGTCTTGCCTGAGCAGGCGCAGCGGCTCATGCGCGGGGAGATCACGGCCGAGGAGGCGGCGGCCGCGGCGGACGCCGCGATCCAGCACGCCATCGGATAGCCGTGACGGAATCGTGGCAGCCTCGATCCCGTGTGGTCAGCCGGAGAAGACCCAGCCCAGCTCGGTCACGGCGAGAGCGACCAGTAGGACGGTCACGCCCGCGGGCAGCCGCCCGTCGGGCGGCTCTGCCTTCGTCCGTTCGGCGGCGCGGGCCGTACGGTAGCGTCGCCCCGCGCCCACGAGGACGACCACGGCCATGGGGAGGGCGACCACGGCGAAGGCCGCCGCGAGCAGCCCGAACCGGTCCGCGACCGCCCGTGTCGCCAGCAGCGCGGCACCCAGCAGTGCCAGCGCAGTGCGCGTCCAGGCCAGCGCCGTTCGATCGTTCGCCACGCCGTCGGCACTGGGCGGGACGCCGGAGCCGGTCGAGGAGGGCGTCATCCGGCGAGGACCGCGATCACGATCACGACGCCGACCACGATCAGCCCGAAGCCGAGCAGTGGCGCCAGCGTGGGCGAGGGCAGCGGGCGCGACTGGCGCAGGGCCCGCTCGGCGCGGGCCCACCGGAAGTAGGCACCCGCGCCGGACACGACACCGAGAACGACGACCGTGACGACGAGGGCGTGCCGGGCGCCATCGGACGCGGGCACCGTGAGTCCCTCGAGTGCCACTCCTACAGCCAGCAGGGCCAGGCCGGTCCTGATCCACGCCAGGAACGTCCGCTCGTTGGCCAAGCTGAACCGGGGATCAGGCTCGTCTCCGACCTCGTAGACCTGGCGGGGCCATCGTCCGTCTCCGGTCATCGTCGTGCGCCGGTCAGCGCCGGGGCTCGACCTGGTCCGAGCGCCGGTGCCGCCCGGGAACCCGTGACCGGTCCAGGTTCGGCATGGTGTCAGGCCCGTCGTCGTCGGTGTCTCCGCCAGTCGGCCCGGGCGTTCCCACCGCGGGATCGCGACGTCTCGCGTGCCCGTTGGTCGCCAACCCCCTGCCCGCACCGGTTTCGGCGGCGGGACCCACGCGCCCGGCCTCGACGCCGGGGTCGTCGGCCGACGGCTCGGCGTCAGCGGCGGCGTCGCGTTCCGCCCGACGCCGCGCGCGTCGTCCCACCCGCGAGGCACCCGGCACCTCCTCCAGCTCAGGTGCCGGTGCGTCGATCCACTGGATACTCGTTGCCTCACCCTGCCCGTGGATGGCGAGCATGTCCTCCAGCGAACCCCACGTGCTGGTGGCCGGATGGCTGGAGCACCACCGCAGGACGACGTGGCCGTCGGAGAACACCATTCCGAAGGCGACGACACCGACACCGGAGACACCGGTGTAATCGACGTGCCGGACGAGAGCGAACCGGCGCGGGAGCACGACCGTCACCACGGGCCACTCGGCCGCCGGGCCACCCGGCCCGGGACGGCGAGCAGCGGCCGGATCACGGGGGTCATCCTTGTGCACGACCCGGACCTGTGTCACGGTTCCACGCCGGTCGGCTTCCGGACCTGGTTGGTGCCCACCACGCTCCGCCGGGTGCGGTCAGGGTCCGCACAATGTGTCGAAGGCGCTCTGGATGCCCACGTCCCCTTTCACCTCGACGTGGATCTGGGGTCCGCCGTCGAGGCTGAACCAGAGGGGGAAGACGTAGTTCTTCTTGCCCTCGGCGCGGGCATGCGGATCGCAACGGAGGGCGACCGCCCGCACCGGAATCGACAGCGCTGCCTGGTCGGGTTCCAGCGTCGCGACCGGCTCGGTGTCATCGATCGGCTGCAAGGTGTAGGCGACGCTGCCAGCCACCTTCTCGAGGGCCACCACCGGGCCGGCGCTCACTCGCCGAAGCTCGATGCTGCCCATCAGTGCCTGCCCGCCGGGTGCGGGCGTCCACGTCTGGCCCAGGTCGATCTCGACGACGTCGGCCAACCGTTGGCGGCCACAGCCGAGGCCCAGCAGGCGCCGGAGCACGTTCGAGGAGTCCTCCACGCTGATCCGGGCATCGCGTCCGTCGGCGACGAGCCGAGCCGAGGCGGGCCCCAAGGTCGGCGTCTGCCCGGAGCAGGTCGGCTCGCCGTAGCGGACCCGGAAGTTGATGCGTCGTCCGGGCTGGATGACGGCCCGGTCCCGGCTGGTCCTCTCGGGGAACGGTGGCGCCGCCAAGGTGAGGTCGTCGACCCTGACCGGCGCATCACCGGCGTTGGTCACCTGAACCCGGATGGTTCCTCTGGACAGGTCCAGGTTGGACTGGATCACTGTCGCGCTCAACTGCGCGGACGGCTCCGTGCTGGCCCGTTCACCTGCGCAGCCGAACAGGAGACCGGCGACCGCGGCGCATCCGACGATTCGTCGAATGCGCCCTCGCATGCCACGAGCCTAACCGCGGATCGATGCGCGTCACGTCGGGTCAGGGCGCGAATCGCCCCACAGGTAACGCGGGCCGGCGCCCATGACGGCGGCGCGGTCACCGGGGTTGTACAGGTTGCAGGTCTGCAGCGACAGGCAGCCGCACCCGATGCACTGGTCGAGCTCGTCGCGCAGCCGGGTCAACTCGCCGATTCGGCGGTCGAGCCGCGAGCGCCACGTCTGGGAGAGCCGCGTCCAGTCCGCTGTGGTCGGTGTCCGCGCGCTGGGCAGCGTACCCAGGGCGGTGCGGATCTCCTCCAGGCTGAGCCCGACCCGCTGCGCCGCGCGGACGAACGCGACCCGGCGCAGGGTCGACCGAGGGTAGACGCGGTGACCACCCGCGGTGCGATCGGACGAGAGCAACCCCTTGGCTTCGTAGAAACGCAATGCGGACGTCGACGCTCCGCTCCGCGCGGCGACTTCGCCGATCGTCAGCCGACTGCCCACAGGAACACCTCGGACTTCATGTTTACTTCAACTTCACCCTAGCCGACACCTGCTGCTTTAGTGATCACCGCCGAGCTTCGGGCGGCTCCGGCCTGAGGTGCCGTCGACCAACGCCGGCGGCTAGCCTTCCTCAACGCAGCAACGAGACCGAGGAGTGCGCCATGGAGCCCACCGCCGACGTCGACGCGATGGTGGCCGACGCCGTGAGGAACATCAGGGACCGGTTCGGCCCCGAGGGCCTGCGTGACCTGGTCCAACTCGCCAGCCTCGAGATCGACCGTGCCGAGCATGCGGTCGAGAGTCTCGGCGTCGACGCCGAGCCCGCGGGGACCACGGCGGAGCGCGCCTTCGACGCCGCCGACACCCAGGCGTGGATCGCCTACACCGACCGCGACCCCGAGCCGACCCTGTTCGACGACGGCGACAGCGACTGAGCAACTCAGACTGCGCGGAGGGCCTGCAGGAACTCCCGTGCCCAGCGGGCGACATCGTGCGACATGACGTGCTCGCGCAGTCGCCGCATCCGCTTCTCGGCCTCGTCGTCGGGCAGGCGCATCGCCTCGCACAGCGTCCGCTTGAGCCCGTCGATGTCGTGCGGGTTCACCAGGAACGCGCCATCGAGTTCGTCTGCGGCCCCGGCGAACTCGGAGAGCACGAGCGCCCCACGCAGATCCGAACGCGCGGCGACGTACTCCTTCGCCACCAGGTTCATGCCGTCGCGTAGCGGCGTCACCACCATGACGTCCGCGGCGCACAAGAGGGCGACCAGCTCGGGCCGGTCGTAGGACGAGTGAAGGTACTGGACGGCCGGCGTGCCGATGCGGCCGTAGTCGCCATTGATCCGCCCGACCTGGAGCTCGATGTCGTCCCGCAACGTCTGGTAGGCCTCGACCCGCTCGCGGCTGGGCGTCGCCACCTGGACGAAGACGGCCTCGTCGGGGGTCACCTCGCCGTCGGCGAGTAGCTCGCCCCACGCCTTGAGGCGGTGTCCGATTCCCTTGGTGTAGTCGAGCCGGTCGACCCCGAGCAGCATGTGCTCGGGTGACCCGATCTCGTCCCGGATGGTGGTACTGCGGGAAAGGACGTCCGGGTCGGCCGCCATCCGGGCCACCTCGCCGACGTCGATCGAGATCGGGAACTCGCGGGCCAGGACCTTGCGTCCGTCGTGGGCCAGCACGAAGTCCTCGGCCGGCTCCGCGTCGGTGAAACGCGCGCAGAGAGCGACGAAGTTCTCGACCGCGCCCCGGCGCTGGAAGCCGACCAGGTCCGCTCCCAGCAGTCCCTCGAGGATCTGCCGACGCCACGGCAGCTGCGCGAACAACTCAGCAGGGGGAAACGGTATGTGCAGGAAGAAGCCGATCGTCAGGTCCGGGCGCAGGTCGCGGAGCATCTGCGGCACCAACTGGAGCTGGTAGTCCTGGACGAACACGAAGGCGCCGCCGTCGGCGACGGCGGCGGTCGCCTCGGCGAAGCGGCGATTCACCCTGCGGTAGGCGTCCCACCACTCGCGGTGGTACACCGGCGCGACGATGACGTCGTGGTAGAGGGGCCATAGGGTCGCGTTGGAGAAGCCCTCGTAGTAGAGGCTGATGTCCTCGACCGACAGCGGGACGGCGACGAGGTCCATGTCCTCGGAGGAGAAGGGCTCGGGCGCGTCGTCTGGGACGCCGGTCCAGCCCACCCAGGCCCCGGCGTAGGCGCGCATGACCGGGGCCAGGGCGGTCACGAGGCCACCGGGACTCCGCCGCCACGAGGTCGTGCCCTCCGCGTCGGTCACCCGGTCGACGGGTAGCCGGTTCGCGACGACGACGAAGCTGCTCGTGCCCTTGCTCGCCACGCGGCCTCGCCTCCTGCCTCTCACCGTAGCCAACCGGGGCCGTGCTGACACCCTGCCGACGGCGCCGGCGACGCAGACACCCCGCCCGGGACGGCCTGTCCTCCGCGAAGCTCGCGATCGGGTTCCGTACGATGCCCGCATGGAACCAGCGCCCGACGCCGTACCGGCCGTGCGCACGTCCGACCCACCGGCGGCCGCCGCCGTGCTGGACGAACGCGACCGGGCGATCCTCGACTTCGAGCGCCGGTGGTGGCGGTACGCCGGCGCCAAGGAACAGGCCGTCCGTGACCTGTTCGGCATGTCGGCCACCCGCTACTACCAGGTGCTGAACGCCCTCATCGACCGGCCCGCCGCGCTGGCCCACGACCCGATGCTGGTCAAGCGCCTTCGGCGGCTGCGCGCCAGCCGCCAGCGGGCCCGCTCCGCCCGCCGTCTCGGCTTCGAGGCGTGAGGCGGGCGTGGCGTAGCCTCCCGACCGATGACGGTCCGCGAGCGATTCGACCGGGTCTGGCCCTCGCTGGTTGCCCTGCTCGGTACGGCGGCGGTGGTCGCCGGGCTGCTCGTCCTCTTCGGCGAGGACATCGGTCCCGACGACGCCGACACCGTCGCGGGAAGCACCCCGACCGCCGCTGCGGAGCCGACCGCCGAGGGCACCCCGGGCAGCGACGGTCCGCCTGCGACCCCCGTCACCGCGGCCCCGGAGCTTCGCGAGCCGGTCGGCATCCTCAACGCCACCGACGTCACCGGGCTCGCCAGCAGGGCGCAGGAGCGGCTCGAGGCCGGAGGCTGGGAGGTGCCGGTGATCGACACGTACAGCCAGTCGCTGGCGTCGACGACCGTGTACTACCCGGACGGGCTGCAGGAATCGGCCGAGGCGCTGGCCGCGCAGTTCCCTGAGATCACCCAGGTCGAACCGACGCTGCCGAACCTCACCACCCAGTGGCTGGTTCTCGTCGTCGGCGACGACTACGTCGAGGTGGTCGAGAGCACCGAGTGATGACACTGCCCGTCCCACGGACCGAGAGCGGCCGGCTGGCGCTCGCGTCCCTGCTCGCCGAGCCCGCCGACGCCCTGATCGCCATGGACTACGACGGGACGCTCGCGCCGATCGTCGACCGGCCGGAGGTCGCGGTGGCGCACCCCGACGCTGCCGCCGTGCTGAGGACGCTCTCCGCGAAGGGCGCCAGGGTGGCGATCGTCACCGGCCGTCCGGCGGCCGACGCCGTGCGTCTCGGCGGCTTCGCCGACGTCCCCGGCCTGGTCGTGCTGGGCCACTACGGGCTGGAGCGGTGGAGCGACGGCCGGCTCGACACACCGGTCGAGCACGCCGGCGTGGCGGTCGCCCGGGCCGCCGGCGCAGAGATCGTCGCGCAGGCTCCCGCAGGAGTCGTGCTGGAGGACAAGGGTCACTCGGTCGCGTTCCATACCCGTGGCTCGGCCGACCCCGGCGCCGTGCTGGCCGAGATCCGACCCCAGGTCGACGACCTCGCCCACGACACCGGACTCGAGCTGGCACCTGGCCGCTTCGTCCTGGAGCTACGGCCGCCGGGCGTCGACAAGGGCACGTCCTTGCAGCGCCTGGTCGCCGACGCCGCTGCCCGGTCGGTGACGTTCGTCGGTGACGACTTCGGCGACCTCGCGGCCGTGTCCGCGCTGCGCAGCCTCGACGTCGCGGGCCTGGTCGTGTGCAGCGACTCGGCCGAGTCCCCGCCGCCCCTGCGCAGCGAAGCCGACCTGGTCGTCGACGGTCCGGAAGGGGTTGTCGCCTTTCTCGCCGGCGTGGCCGACCGTATGGCGTCGTGACTCTTCACGATCACCACGTCGCAGTGCCAGGCTGACGCCATGTGCTTCGGAGACGACGCCAGCCCGCCCGAACCCCCGCTGCCAGGCATCGTCGGAGACCACGGAGAGGTTCTCCTGCGTTCCGCGGACGGCACCCAGTTCAACGCGTACTACGCCTACCCGACAGCGCGGGTGCGCTCCGCGGTCGTCGTCATGCCCGACGTCCGCGGACTGCATCCCTATTACCACGAGTTGACGCAGCGCTTCGCCCAGGCGCACCTGCTCGCCATCGCGATCGACTACTTCGGTCGCACCGCTCCATTCGCCTCGACCCGTGAGAACGGCTTCCCCTACCGAGAGCACGCCGAACAGATGCGGCCCGAGTACGTGGCAGCCGACGTCGCGGCGGCGGTCGGGTGGCTGCGGGGGAACGGCGATCACAACGTGACATCCGTGTTCACGGTCGGCTTCTGTCGGGGCGGCAGCCTGTCGTGGGCACAGTCCGCCGAAGGCCATGGGCTCTCGGGGTGCATCGGCTTCTACGGAAGTCCATCGGCGGTCGAGCACCGCATACCGGACTTCGCCGATCCCCTGCTCATCCTGGCGGCGGGGCAGGACCGGACTCCGGTCGCCGAGGTCGAGGAGTTCGCCGAACGCGTTCGGGCGCAGGGTGTCGAAGCCGAGCTGCACGTGTACCCGGATGCGCCGCACAGCTTCTTCGATCGGGCCTTCGACGAGTACCAGAAGGAGTGCGACGACGCCTGGCGCCGCACCCTCGCCTTCGTCGAGAGCCACGCAACCTGACCCGGGCCGGGCCATGATCACGCCGGTGCAGCGGTGAGATCGGACCAGCTCCACGTCATGGCCGCGGTCAGGGGTCTGCCCGGCGTCACGACCACCGGCTCGAGGGTGAGCGCATCGGGTGGTCCGGTCTGTGGCTCGATGCAGACCGCGTGCTCCTGCGCGTCGTAGACGACGACGTAGCGGGTGTCCGCACGCACCTCGAGGCGGAGCGCACCCGGCCAGGTGACCGTCACCGGCCACCGAACACCGTCGAAGCAGTCGTCCCAGGGCCCGGGCGGAACAGGGACCCGCGCGCCGGTCGGTATGCCGTCGCCGTCGCGGGCCAGCATCGCCGACGCGTCCAAGCCGATCGTCGCGGGCCGGCCACGGTTGAGCCGCCTGCGGAACCACGGGTGCCATCCGGCGGCCGCGGGGAACGCCTCGTCGTCGGCGTGAACCTCGACGCCGAACTCTGCGCGGTCCTCGCCGAGGGACACCGTCTGCCGGACCCGGCCCGGCCACGGCCAGGGGTCGCCGATCGAGCACTCGGTGACCGCCGACGTCTCGGTCGCGCGGGCCACGGCACAAGGCCGGTTCAGCACGGTGCCGTGGATCGCGTGCGGCGGCGAGAGATCGGTGGGCAGGTCGTGCTGCGCACCCTCGAACGTGAAGCGCCCGCGACGGATCCGCCCGGCCCAGGGAGCCATGACGAAGCTGCCCCACGGGATGCCCGGACCGCTGCCGTCGACGAGCAGGTCGAGACCGCCGACGGCGAGCCGTGCCGTTCGGCCGCCAGCTCCCGGGTCGACGTCTAGGACTGCCTGACCACATCGCAGCTCGATCACGAGAACTCACCGGATCCGCCCCGGCGGCGGAAGACCTTGCGCAGCGGGCGTTCACGGTAACCGCCGTCGGCCAGCCCGGCCCGCCGCTCGAAGATGTTGCGAGACGCCGGATCTCCTGTGCGCACCCAGGACCAGGCGGCGGCGACGCCGTACAGCGGCAGCATTACCGGCCCGATGCAGATGGCGTACTGGCTTGCGTGTCGGGCCTCGTGTGCCAACAGGGTCGGGCGCCGGGTCAGCACCGACTCGTCGCCCTTGAGAACGACGACGTTGCCCAGCGTGAACGCCGTGGCCGGAGGCACCGGCAGGCGGTAGCCGAACCCGAGCACCAGCCCGTCCGGGCCATGGGCCAGGTGGGCCTGGCCGAGTTTCGCCACGCCGAGTCCGAGCAGGGTGGACAGGTTGATCGCGTTGACGACCTGCCGGGCGCGTTGGCGTCGGTTCACGTCGATCATCCTGCCGCCCCGCACGGCCGATCGCGAGAGCCTCGGGAACCCGTCCGGCATGCAGGACGGTCGTCTCGGATCACGGACAATGCTGTCGGCGGGCGGACCTGCGTGCGTAGTGTCTCGTCCAGGAACTCATCCAGAGGGGCAGAGGGACCGGCCCGACGAAGCCCCGGCAACCCACCCGGCATACGGGTCTGGTGCCAAGTCCGGCCCGCGATGCGCGGGAAAGATGAGGAGGACGACCGCGATGACCGTGACGCAACCCGTCGCCGCCCAGACCCCGGTGCCGTCCAGGGGTGGCGCCCGGCCGGATCTCGGTCGGGCGACGCACCTGTCATGTCGTGAATGCGGGGCCTCGACGTCGCTCGGTGCGTTCTATGCGTGTGCCGACTGCTTCGGCCCGCTGGAGGTGGGCTACGACTTCGGCGGGGTGTCGCGCGAGCGGATCGAGGCGGGCCCTCCGTCGATGTGGCGATACCGCGATCTGCTCCCCGTGCCGCCCCGCGTCGACAGCGTTCCGAACACCGATCCCGGGTGGACGCGGCTGGTCCGCGCAGACCGGCTCGCCCGCGCGGTCGGCGTGGAGGCCCTGTGGGTCAAGGACGACTCCGGTAACCCCACCCACTCGTTCAAGGACCGGGTGGTGGCCGTGGCGCTCGCCGCCGCGCGGGAGCTGGGGTTCACCGTTCTGGCCTGCCCGTCCACCGGCAACCTGGCCAATGCGGTCTCGGCCGCGGCGGCCCGCGCCGGGATCCGGTCGTTCGTGTTCGTACCGCACGATCTCGAGCAGCAGAAGATAGTGACGACGGCCGTGTACGGCACGACGCTGGTCGCGGTGGAGGGGAACTACGACGACGTCAACCGGCTGGCCTCCGAACTGGCCGGCGAGCACGAGGACTGGGCGTTCGTGAACGTCAACGTCCGTCCCTACTACGCCGAGGGTTCCAAGACGCTCGGGTACGAGGTGGCGGAGCAACTGGGCTGGCGGCTGCCGCAGCAGGTGGTGATCCCGGTCGCCAGCGGCGCCCAGCTGGTGAAGGTCGACAAGGCGTTCCGCGAGCTGATCGAGCTCGGGCTCGTCGAGGGGGAACCGCCGCGGGTGTTCGGCGCCCAGGCGGCCGGGTGCTCTCCGGTGTCCGACGCATTCAA
>DASUYL010000068.1:0-20908 GCA_036377395.1 Jiangellaceae bacterium | reverse complement strand
TACGTGTGGGCCGAGCTGGTCCCCGGCATCGGGATCGCCGCCTCGAAGTTCTCCCAGTCGGTGTACGCCGACTCGACGCTCGGGCTCCGCGAGTTCGAGGCGGCACGGCTGCGGATCGCGCAGATCAACGGGTGCGCCTTCTGCCTCGATTGGCGGACCGAACGGGGCGGCCAGACGGTCGAAGCGAGCTTCGCCGACGCGGTCACCCGATGGCGCAGCACCGACGCGTTCGACGACCGCACCCGACTGGCCGCCGAGTACGCCGAGCGGTACGCCCTCGATCACCACGGCCTCGACGACCGGTTCTGGGCTCGGATGACCGCGCATTACAGCCAGCGCGAGATCGTCGAGCTGACCATGAGCATCGGCTCCTGGCTCGCGTTCGGGCGGCTCAACCACGTGCTGGGCCTCGACACCGCGTGCACGCTCCCCCCGCGCTGACGCCCGGCGCCCCCGTCCCGACGTGATCGGTGCGTGCACGTCGCCGTAGCGCTCTCACCCGCATCAGAGGTGATCCACCGCGACGAATCACCCCTCCGGGACGATGACCGGCCCGCTGCCGGGTGGTGCGATCGTGACGATCGCGTTCGCTGCGTCGTCGAGTCGGCTGAACCAGCGAGATACCCCAACGGAGGAACGTCATGAGCCCCGACCGGCATGCGCGCGCCATCTTGCCGATCCCTGATCGCCCCCTGCCGGGTCTGACGACGTATGACGCCAAGGACCCCGCCACCGCCTTTCCTCCCATCGAGCCGTTGCTCCCGCCCGAGGGGGCGCCGAACGTCCTGGTCGTCCTGCTCGACGATGTCGGCTTCGGTGCGTCGAGCGCGTTCGGGGGGCCGTGTCGGACGCCGACGGCGGATCGGCTGGCGGCGGGTGGGCTCCGGTACAACCGCTTCCACACGACGGCGTTGTGTGCGCCGACGCGTCAGGCGTTGCTCACGGGCCGCAATCACCACTCGGTGGCAATGGGCAGCATCACCGAGACGGCAACGTCGGCTCCCGGCAACAGCTCGTTGCGGCCGAACACGAAGGCGCCGTTGGCGATGACGTTGAAGCTCAACGGCTACTCGACGGCGCAGTTCGGCAAGTGCCACGAGGTGCCGGTGTGGCAGTCGTCGCCGATGGGCCCGTTCGACGCATGGCCGTCGGGTGGCGGCGGGTTCGAGACCTTCTACGGCTTCATCGGCGGGGAGAACAACCAGTGGGACCCGGCGCTGTACGCCGGCACGACACCGGTCGAGCCGCCGGCGACCGCCGAGGAGGGCTATCACCTGACCGAGGACCTGGCCGATCGGGCCGTGAGCTGGGTGCGCCAGCAAAAGGCGTTGATGCCCGACAAGCCGTTCTTCGTGTACTTCGCCCCCGGCGCCACCCACGCCCCCCATCACGTTCCCAAGGAGTGGGCCGACCGGTACGAGGGGGAGTTCGACGACGGGTGGGACGTGCAGCGCGAGCGCACCTTCGCTCGCCAGCAGGAGCTGGGGATCATCCCGGCCGACGCCGAGTTGACCGCCCGCCACGCCGAGATCACTGCGTGGGCTGACATGCCGGCCGAGCTCAAGCCGGTGCTGGCTCGGGAGATGGAGGTGTACGCCGGGTTCCTCGAGCACACCGACCACCACGTCGGCCGGCTGATCGATGCCGTCGACGACCTGGGAGTCCTCGACAACACCATCATCTACTACATCATCGGTGACAACGGCGCCTCCGCCGAGGGAACCATGAACGGTGCCTTCAACGAGATGGCCAACTTCAACGGGATGGCGGCGCTCGAGACCCCCGAGTTCATGCTGTCGAAGATGGACGAGTTCGGCTCGCCGAGCTCGTACAACCACTACTCGGTCGGCTGGGCGTGGGCGATGGACACCCCGTTGCAGTGGACCAAGCAGGTGGCGTCGCACTGGGGCGGCACCCGCAACGGCACCATCGTCCACTGGCCCAACGGGATCGACGAGCGCGGTGGGTTGCGCTCCCAGTTCACCCACGTGATCGACGTGGCCCCCACGATCCTCGACGCGGCCGGCCTGCCCGAACCGACGATGGTGAACAGCGTCCTGCAGTCGCCGATGGAGGGCACGAGCATGCTCTACACGTTCAACGAGGCGGCGGCACCGGAACGTCACGACCTGCAGTACTTCGAGATGTTCGCCAACCGCGGCATCTATCACAAGGGCTGGAGCGCGGTGACCAAGCACCGCACGCCCTGGGTCCTGGTGGGCGGCGAACTGCCGGCGTTCGATGACGACATCTGGGAGCTCTACGACGGCAACAACGACTACAGCCAGGCTCACGACCTCGCGGCTGACCAGCCCGAGATGCTCGCCGAGCTGCAACGGCTGTGGCTCATCGAGGCGACGAAGTACAACGTGTTGCCGCTGGACGACCGTACCGCCGAGCGGTTCGACCCGGGGATGGCGGGGCGCCCCACGCTCATCCGTGGGAACTCACAGCTGTTCTTCGCCGGCATGGGACGGCTTTCCGAGAACAGCGTCGTCAGCATCAAGAACAAGTCGTTCTCCGTCACCGCCGAAGTCGTCGTCCCATCGGGCGGGACCGAGGGCGTGATCATCGCCCAAGGCGGCCGATTCGGTGGTTGGTGCGTCTACGTCAAGGACGGCAAGGCCAAGTTCGTCTACAACGTGCTCGGCATCCAGGAGTTCGCGACCGCGGCCGACGCGCCCGTGCCCGAGGGGACCCATCAGGTGCGCGTCGAGTTCGCCTATGACGGTGGAGGGCTGGCCAAGGGCGGCGACGTCACCCTGTTCTACGACGGCACCGCGGTCGGCAAGGGCCGAGTCGGGGCGACCCAGCCGATGGTGTTCTCGGCCGACGAGACGACCGACATCGGCTACGAGTCCGGCACCACGGTCACGGCCGACTACACCGCCCACGGCAGCCGGTTCACCGGCAGGATCAATTGGGTGCAGCTCGACGTCGGCACCGACGATCACGACCACTTCATCGAGCCCGAGGAACGCCTCCGCATCGCCATGGCCAGGCAGTAGCACGGCCGCTGACCACGTCTCCCACGCCGCCCGACGCGCAATCAGTCGTTGGTGAGGACGATCGGGTCGTCGGTCATCGATCCGTCGGGGCGGTGGCGGGCCAGGGGCGCCGGCTGGCCGCCTGGCGGCGTGGCCCCGTACGCCGCCACCGTCAGCGCCTCCGGCGTGGCGTGCACGAGCAGGCAGTGCGCCGCCGCCGCCCAGGACAGGGTGCCTGCCTCGGCGGTCCGGAGCGGGGGTCGCTCGTCGAGCTTCCCCCCGGCGCCGGACACGATGTAGTCGAGGTCGTCGACACGCCCGTGCTGGAAGTTGTGCTCGTGGCCGTGCAGCACCAGCCGAGCGCCGCCTCGCCGGTAGAGGGGGACCAGACGCTCGATCTGCGCGTCCATGCTGGCGTGGTTCGGGCCAGCGGACCAGGCGGGGTGGTGGCAGAACGGCAGGCGCCACACCACGTCGTCGCTGGTCGAGCGGAAGGCCCCGTCGAGCCAGGCGCGGTGGTCTGGCTCGTCGAACCAGTGCATGCCACGTTCGGCACCCCACGTCGTGTCGATGGAGACGAGCTCGAGTAGCGCGCCCACCTGCAGCTTGTAGAACAGCCCGGGCCCGAGCGACGCGCGTCCGGACTGCACCCGAGGTGCGAACCGGGCCGTCAGGTGGAGGTTGTCCTCGAGCTGGCCGCGGTCGTCCGCGTCCTCCTCGTCGGGCCCGTCGTGGTTGCCCGCCGTGGGGTAGAAGGCCAGGTGGTCGAGCAGGTAGCGGTAGGGCTGGAAGTAGGTGAGCCACCAGTCGTCGTCGTGGGCGCCGCTCTGGTCGGCTGGGCCGCCAGGCCCGTGGTAGATCGTGTCGCCCAGCGTGACCACGAAGCGCACGTCGAACGCGTCAGCCAGTCGCTGCATGGTGCGGGCCACCGCCAGTTGACGACGCCCGTCCTCGCCGGCGGCGATGCCGACCCCACAGTCGCCGACGGCGAGGAAGGTCACCGGGTCCGGCTCGTCGGCGGCGGCGTGGGTGCGCAGCCGCAGGTCGAGCGGGCGAGCCGCCGGGCGCAGCTCCCCGGGCGCCCAGTCGTGGCGGTCGGCCACCCCCCACGGCTCGCCGTCGACCACCACGCGGTACTCGTAGGTGGAGGCCGGCTCGAGGCCATCGACCCAGACGTGGTTGGCGTCGTCGACCGCCTCGCGAGCCACGACCCGCCCGTCGCCGTCCAGCACCTCGACCGCGGCCCGCCCGACCGGGACGGACCTCGCCCCGAACGTCTCGCCGGTGCGGCGGGCCCGCCACGACTCGCCGTCCTCCTCGAGGACGAAGCCGCCCCAGGCCACCAGGGCCGCCGTCGCCGTCACGTCGACGAGCTGGACGTACGGCTCGAACAGCGAGGTCACCGGCCCGAGGATACGGGTGCGCCTGCGGCGAGGAGGGCCATCCCACGGTACGTTGCGCGGGTGGACATCGCCGGCACGGTGGCGCGCGGCTTCGAGCCGGTGCAGGACGAGTTCGAGCGCAACTTCGCGGAGCGGGGCGAGGTCGGGGCCGCCTGCTGCGTCTACCGCGGCGGCGAACCGGTGGTCGACCTGTGGGGCGGGACCACCACGGCCGGTGGCGAGGCGCCCTACACCGATCGCACCCTGCAGATGGTGGCGTCCGCGACCAAGGGGGCGCTCGCGATCGTCGCGCACATGCTGGCCGCGCGCGGCGAGCTGGACCTCGATGCACCCGTCGCGCGCTACTGGCCCGAGTTCGCCGCCGAGGGCAAGGCGGACCTGCCGGTGCGATGGCTGCTCAGCCACCAGGCTGGGCTGCCGGCGATCCACCGCGTGCTCTCGAAGGAGGACATCGCGGGGTGGTCGGTACCTGTCGCGGCGCTCGCCACGGAACGTCCGGCCTGGCCACCCGGCACCGACCACGGGTACCACGCCGTCACCTACGGCTGGCTGGTGGGCGAGGTCATCAACCGTGTCACGGGCGCGACCTGCGGCCGGGTGTTCGCTGAGGAGGTGGCGCGCCCCCTCGGGCTGGATCTCCACATCGGGCTCCCGGCGGCAGAGCACCACCGCGTCGCGCCGCTGATCCCGGCGCTACCCCCGCCCGCCGGGCAGCGAGATGAGTTGACCACCCGCCTGCTCGATCCCGACTCGATCGCACACTGGGCCTTCCTCATCCCGTCGCGCCTGCTCACGATCATGAACGACCCGGTGATCTGGGCGGCGGAGCTCCCCGCAGTCAACGGCATGGGGACCGCACACGGGCTGGCGCGCCTGTACGCGGCGGTCATCGGAGAGGTCGACGGCGTCCGCCTGCTCGCACCCGCCAACGTCGCCCACGCCACCGAGGAGCAGTGCCGCGGGATCGACCGCGTCAGCGGCTACGAGACCGCGTACGCCCTCGGCTTCCAGCTCTCCTTCCCGTTCCGGCCCATGGCGGGCCCGGGCAGCTTCGGGCACTACGGGCTCGGCGGCTCGGTCGGCTTCGCCCACCCGGGCCACGGGTTCGCCTTCGGCTACACGGTCAACCAGATGGGCCCCGCCACCCCCGCGGACCGCCGCTCGGTCCCCCTGGTCGACGCCGTCGTCCGCTGCTGCTCGGCCGGCGCCTAGCCACGCCGGTGCCGCAGGGGTCCCCCGACCGTGCACAATGCGTGCCGGTGCGGGCCCGACCCCCAGGAGCAGACATGGATCTCGACGAGGTGATGGCGGAGGCGACCCGACTCTCGAGCTGGGCGCACTTGGCCACCGTGGGCGCCGACGGCAAGCCCGACGTCGTGCCCGTGTGGCCGGCATGGCACGACGACACGCTGTGGGTCTTCACGGGCGCCACCAGCGTGAAGGTCCGCAACCTGGCCTCCAACCCCAACGTGGCGCTGCACTGGCAGGTCGACGAGAGCGGCGACGGCGTCGAGGTGTGGGGCACGGCCACCGTGCACACCGACCTCGACACGAAGCGTCGGCTGTGGACGGGCGTGTTCACCTACAACCTCGACGACTTCGCCCCCGGCGGCCTGGAGTCACCCGACCACTGCTTCGTGGCCGTCCAGCCGGAGCGAGCGCTGGTGCTGAAGCAATACGGCATGGCCGGACGCGACACATGGCAGCGGACGTGAGCGGCTGGCCCCCGACGGAACGCCGGGGTGGTGGCAGCGCACACCCACGCTGCGCACCTGGGTCGGCCCGTCAGCGGGCGGCCAGCCCGGGCGTGTCGGCCCCGTCGGTGGCCGTCTCGGCAGTGCCCGCGTCGGCGAGGCGCAGCAGCGTCGCCACCGCGGCGTCGATGCCGTCGGCGAGGACACCGATGTCGGGGGCCCTGTCGTAGTCGCCGGTGATGCCGAAGTGGAGTTGGCCGTTGTACGAGAGGATGGCCACGCCGATGCGGACGCCGGGCCCGAGCGGGACGAACGGGAGGTACTCGAGCAGCTCGCGGCCCGCGGCGTAGAGCGGGAACTGCGGACCGGGGACGTTGGTGGTCACCGTGTTCATGGTCCGCTGCGGCACGCGCGAGACGAGCCGCGACACGAGCCGGGTGGCCTGGGCCGTGAGCGCCGCCGGCACCGCGCCGGCGAGCTGGGTCAGCGCCTCGCCGGCCTCGGTCTCGTGCGACTCCTTCAGGTGGTCCATCTCCGTGTGGATGGCGGCCAGGCGCTCGAGTGGATCCTCGATGTGCACGGGCAGGTCGAGGAAGATCGCCGAGACGCGGTTGTCGTAGACGCCGCGGCCCGTCTCGTCGCGCACCGAGACGGGGACGAGCGTGCGCAGGGCCACGTGGTCAGGATCTTCGCCCCGGGCCACGATGAGGTCGCGGAAGCCGCTCGTGACGGCCGCGAGCACGACGTCGTTCACGGTGCCGCCCAACGCGTGGCGGATCGTGCGGACGTCGGCGAGGCTGGCACCGACGAACGTCCACCGGCGGTGTGGGCCGATCGTCCCGTCCAGCGACGTGGGCGGCGTGGGTCGCAGCGCCGAGCCGTACGAGCGGAGCCCGCTGGCGATGGTGCGGCCCTGTTCCAGCGCACGGCGCGGGGCGCGGACGGCCGTCCACGCCGCTCGGAGCAGCTCGCGGGGGCTGGTCACCAGGTCGAGGGTGGCGTCGACCGCGAGCTGCAGCCCGGACGGGTCGGGCCCCGGTTCCCACTCGTCTGCGGCCGTCACCGCCGCAGGCACGCGCTCGAGGTCGAGCACGACCGAGACGAGGTCGACCCCGGCGACGCCGTCGACCATGCTGTGATGCACCTTGCTCACGACCGCCCACCGCCCGTCCGCCAGGCCCTCGACGATCCAGGCCTCCCACAGCGGCCGGGCCCGATCCAGCTCCTGGGACATCAACCGGCCCATGAGCCGGCACAGATCGGCCTTGTCGCCGGGCGGGGGCAGGGCGCTGTGCCGAAGGTGGTACTGGAGGTTGAAGTGCGGGTCGTCGACCCAGACGGGCCGCCCGAGGTCCATCGGCACGAAGCGGACCCGCTGTCGGTAGCGGGGCACCAGCGGCAGCTTCGACGCGAACAGCGCAGCCAGGTCGTCATAGGCAGGTGCCGGTCCCTCGAACACCGCACACGACGCGATGTGCATGTGCGTCGTTCCGTCCTCCAGGTACAGGAACTCTGCATCGAGTGGGTTCATGCGGTCCATCGCGCGCCTCCCTTCATCGCAGTAGACGTGTCGCGCCGGGCGTCGGGACAGAGGCGAAGGTCCAGACAACGGACCTGCGCCTCTCGTGAGCCGGCGCGGCCCGACGCCGCTGCGTCGAGGTCACGCCAGTCGATCCGCTGCCTCGACCTCGGCGGCGAACCCGTCGAGATCGGCGACGTTCGGTTCGTGGGACCAGCACTCGACATCCTGGAGCAGCTCCGCGTAGCGCTCGGCGTCAGCCGGCGCCACCAGCACGCGAATCGGCACGTCCGGGCGGGCGAGGTGCCGGTAGCGGCGCAGGATCGCTCGATGTTCATCCCGACCGAGGTCGAGCTTGAACACGACGCCATGCGCTTGCTCGAACTTCGGGCATCCATCGCCACCCAGCAGGGGGCACGACGCCTCCGGTGACGGGCCATGGCACACCACCACCGGATGACCCAGCCGCTCGAGGGCGGCCCGATCGAACTCCCCGGCGTCGCCGGGCGAAACATCCAGGAGCACGACGCCCTCATGCCAGTCGTCCATAAGGGCCTCCTCTCGATCTGGCCTCATCTTCCGGCTCGACGAACCGTGCTCGCCAGGGTCCTTGGACCCTGCTCGCCGACTCCTCGGGCCGACGCTGCGTCGCGATCGGAGCCGGCCCGCATCGAGCAAGCGATACAGACCTGTCTGTAGCAGTGGTACGGTGCCCGAGCGGTTCGGCGGTGTCGCCCTGAGTCGCGAGCACCTGACCGGAGGAGAAGTATGCGAGTCGGCATCCATGTCGTGAGCTTCACCTGGCCGGGGGCTCCCGACTCGATCAGCCCTACGTTGGCCGCCACAGCCCGCAGTGCGGAGGACGCAGGGGTGTCATCGTTCTCGTTGATGGACCACTGGTTCCAGATGGAGGCGATGGCGCCGGCCAACGACCCGATGCTGGAGGGCTACACCTCGCTGGGATTCGTTGCCGGCCACACCCGGACGATGAGGCTGGGCCTGCTGGTCACCGGGGTCACCTACCGCCACCCCGGCCTGCTGGCCAAGATCGTGACGACGCTCGATGTCCTGTCGGGCGGCCGGGGCCAGCTCGGGATCGGCGCCGCCTGGTACGAACGCGAGCATCGGGGCCTGGGCGTGCCGTACCCGCCGGTGGCGGAGCGGTTCGAACGCCTCGAGGAGACGCTGCAGATCTGCTTGCAGATGTGGAGCGAGGACGACGGGGCGTTCGAGGGTCGCCACTACCGGCTGGCCGAGACCATCTGCGAGCCCCGCCCCGTGTCCCAGCCGCGCCCGCCGGTCCTCATCGGGGGCAGCGGCGAACGCAAGACGCTGCGCCTGGTCGCCCGCTACGGAGACGCCTGCAACCTGTTCGCCACCAGCCCCGACGAGATCGCCCACAAGCTCGATGTGCTGGCCCGCCACTGTGAGGCCGAGGGCCGCGACCCGGACACGGTCCAGCGGACGATCCTGGCGGTGCGCGACCCCTTCGCCGACCTCGACGGGTTCCTCGGTGACATGGACGCCTACGCCAAGCTCGGCATCGACGAGGTGGCCCTGATGCCCAGCGGCGACCCGGTGGCGTACGTCGAGCGGACCGGCAGCGAGATCGTCCCGCGCCTCGCCGAGCTCGACGCCAGCGGGTGAACGCACCGGACCCGGCCGCCAGGGAGCGGGTCCTGGACACGGCGGCCGCGCTGTTCTATGAGCACGGGTTCCACGCGGTGGGCGTCGACCTGATCGTCGCGCAGGCGGCGGTGGCCAAGACGACCCTGTACCGCCACTTCCCCTCCAAGGACGAGCTGATCGTCGCCTACCTCGAGCGGGCGAACCTGGAGTTCTGGGCGTGGTTCGACGCGTCGGTCGACCCGGTGACCCCCGCCCGCGACCAGCTCCTCGCCGTGTTCGACGCCATCGAGACCCTCGCCACCAGTGCCGCCTGCCTGGGCTGCGCGTTCCAGGTCAGCGCGGCCGAGTTCCCCGATCGGGCTCATCCCGGCCACGCCACCGCGCTCGCCCACAAGGAGGCGGTGCGCACCCGGCTCCGAGAACTCGCCGCCGCCGCCGGCGCCGCCCACCCCGACGCCCTGGGCGACACCCTGTTGCTGGTGATGGACGGCGCCTTCGCCGCTGCGCGCATGTACGGCCCCACCAGCCCCGCCGCTCACGCTGCCCGCGCCGCCCGCACCCTCATCGACGCCCACCTCCCCGCCCGCCGCCCTCGCCCTCGCCAGAAGCCAGCAGAGGGGACTTAGGTGCTCGGCTCGCTTGACTTCGTCTACGTCCCGACGGCGGACGTCGACACGACCGCCCGCCACTACGTCGAGGTCCTCGATGCCCGGCTCGAATGGCGCGTCCGCGCCATGGGCACGACCGTGGCTGCCATCCGGGTCGCCCAGCAGGGCCCACTGATCCTGCTGGCCGGCCACCTCGAGGGCGACATCCCCATCCTCGTCTACCGCGTCGACGACTACGACACGGCAGTCGCCGCCCTTCGCGCCGCGGCCGTCACGGAGCTCATCGAGCTCGAGATCCCGCACGGGCCGTGCGCCGCCTTCCGCGCCCACGGCGGCCAACGCCTCGCGGTCTACGAGCTGACCCGCCCCGCGGCTGTCACCCACTTCACCGGACGGTTCGATCCCTGAAACCGTGAAGCATGCTTCGGCGCTCCGCGATGAATTCCGCGACGGACAACGGTCTTAGGGGGTGCAGGCGCGGCGGTCGGGCCGCGCGCCGATGTGGAGACCCAGGAGGCACCGATGGTGAACGGACATGTCGTGACGAACACTCCCCCGATCGTGTCGCCGCAGGACTGGGAGGCTGCGCGCCTGCAACTGCTGGTGAAGGAGAAGGAGTTGACACGCGCCCGTGACGCGCTGGCCGCCGAGCGTCGGCGGATGCCGTGGCAGGCCGTGGAGCAGGAGTACGCGTTCGACGGGCCCGAGGGCAGGGCGAGCCTGCTCGACCTGTTCGCGGGTCGCAGTCAGCTGATCGTCTACCGCGCCTTCTTCGAGCCCGGCGTGTTCGGCTGGCCCGAGCATGCCTGCCGCGGCTGCTCCATGCTGGCCGACCAGGTCGCCCACCTCGCCCACCTCAACGCCCGCGACACCACGCTCGTGTTCGCCTCGCGGGCGCCGCAGACCGACATCGCGCGCCTGAAGGCGCGGATGGGCTGGGAGATGCCCTGGTACACGCTGACCGACGGCTTCGACACCGACTTCGGGGTGGACGAGTGGCACGGCACCAACGCCTTCATCCGCGACGGGGACAGCGTCTTCCGCACCTACTTCATCAACAGCCGCGGCGACGAGGCGATGGGGAGCACCTGGAGCTACCTCGACATGACTGCGCTCGGGCGCCAGGAGCAGTGGGAGGACTCGCCGCAGGGCTACCCCCAGACGCCGCCCTATGAGTGGTGGAACTGGCACGACGACTACGGCGACGGCCAGGCGACCCACGAGGAATGGCTCCGTCGCATTGCCGGCTCACAAGGCAGCGACACCACATGATCGCCCACATCGCGGGCGTACCGGCGGAGGAGACCCTGCTGCCGCTGCTGAGCGGGGTGGGCGCCGTGCTGCTGCTGGCGCGCGCCTGGGTTGTGTCCCGCATGCGACGTCCACGGAGCCCGCGACATGACCGACCACAGGACGCTGATGCGCTGATTTGAGGGCTGATGCGGGCTCGCTCCCTGGGGCGTCGGCCGACTGCTCAGGGTGCGTAGGTCGCCAGGACGATCCCGTTGCTCAGGACCTTCGCGTCCACGAGGTCGAACGTCGCCGCCGTGCCGGGGCGGTACAGCAGGTCGCCGACGTCGCTCGGTCCGACCAGTTGCGGATGGATCCACAGCTGGAGCTGGTCGAAGAGGCCGTGTCCGAGCAGGAGCCGCGAGATGTCACCGAAGCCGTACTGCACGATGTGGCCGCCGTCCTCGCCCTTGAGATCTTGGACTCGGTCGACGACATCGCCGGCGATCACCTCGGT
Source organism: Jiangellaceae bacterium (assembly GCA_036377395.1). Taxonomy (GTDB): domain Bacteria; phylum Actinomycetota; class Actinomycetes; order Jiangellales; family Jiangellaceae; genus DASRTE01. The sequence goes on along the minus strand of DASUYL010000068.1, from coordinate 9,321 downwards.
GTTCCTCCACTGCGGGTCGGTGAGCGTGGTCGAGACGACGACCTTGCGCATGGTGTTGATGCGATCCGAGTACGGGTCCCCACCGCGGCTCGACCACGCGGGAGCGAACACCTCGTACGTGCGGCGGCCCATCAGAACGATGTCGCACGTCTCCAGCAGCGTGGTCTGGATCGTCGCGCCCTCGTCGGAGGCGCCGCTCTTCAGGGAAGGCCACAGGTGCGGACCCTCGACGACGCCGTCGAGCGTGACGTACGTGGAGTTGATCAGCTGCCGCATCGAATCGGTCCCTCTCGTCTTGCGCGGGGTGTCCATCCGTCCATCCCGGGGCGGTCCCGGCCGGACGCCTTCACGTCTAGCCCTGAGCGGGCGACGTCGTCTTGAACGAAAACGTCAGTCAGGGCTCGCCGACCGCAGGGACACGATCTGGGACGGTGTCTGGCCCACCAGGCGCTTGAGCGACCGCGTCAGGTGGGGCTGGTCGGCGTAGCCGGCGCACGGCGCCGCGTCGAGGGGGGACATGCCGCGGGACAGCAGCTCGACCGCCCTCTCGGCCCGTCGGATCTGCCCGATGGCCCCCCGGGTCAACCCCGTGGCCCGTGACACCCGTCGTTCCACCGACCGCGTGGACAGGCCCTTGACCTGACCGTGGAGGGCTTCCGACACGACCGGATCACGAACCAGCAGACGGGCGCGAACGAGCCTGTCGACGAAGACATCGGCGTTGTCCGGTCCCGGGACCTCCCAAGGGGACCCGTTGAGCCAGAACCACCCGTGCGCCACCTGCGGTAACGCCAACGACCGATCGACCAGGTGCCCCGGCTGCAGGCTCGGCATGAACGTACCGAGGCTGAACTGGATGCCGAAGAACTCCGCGTCCCGGGGGACCGGCACGGTCGTGGCCTTGGTCTCGGGCCCTCTCACCGTCAGCCGAGCCGCGCCGCACTGCCGCGTGACGACCATCTCCCAGTGACTCGCCGCCACCGAGATGAAGGACTCCTCAGCTTCGCTCCGTGTCTGCCACGTCTCCTCCACGAACGGCGAGCGCGACGGTCGTCGCTCGAGGCTGAACAGCTCGACGGCGCGCTTCACGAGCGTTTCGACGGGTCGCGGGGGTTGAACTCATTGGTGAGATCGACCCCCGTTCGTGTTCGTGACGCTACGTCCCGGCGTGCGGTCGCACAGCGTCGGCATGGCGGGTGCCCGCGCGCCTAGCGTGGTCGCCGATGGGGCCACGGTGAGAACTCTCCACCTGCCCGGCGCGGCCACGACCACGTCGCCATCCACGACGGCGACGTCGGCACCGCGCCTGCCGGGGGTGCGGTGGGCACCTGTGGTGATCGCCGCTGCGGTCGGCGGGCTGGTGGCGCTCGCGTCGGCGTACCTGGTGTGGCCGCACGGCACCCTCAACCTCGACGAGATCGCGTACCTCAACCAGGCCGAGGCGATCAGACACGGCTCGCTCACGTACGACGCCGGCTCCTACCTCCCCGACTTCCGTCCCTACCTGTCAGGCATCGCCGGCGATCGGATCGTGTTCAAGTACCAGCCGTTGTGGCCGGCCATCCTGGCCGGCTCCGAGGCGGCCATCGGCGACCACCGTCCGGGGTTGGTGCTGGCCGGCGTGGCGACGGCGCTCGCCATGTGGTTGCTCGGTCGGGAGCTCACGGGCAGCCGCTGGCTGGGCACGGCGACCGCCTCGGCGGTCGCGGTGTCGCCGATCTTCGTCTCCCACAGCGGCACCGCCCTTGCCTACCTGCCGTCGGGCGGGCTGGTGGCGGCGGCGATCGGCGCGACGCTGCGGGCGGCGCGTACCGGGTCACGCGCCTGGTCGCTCGCTGCCGGCGCGGGCTTCGGGGTGCTGTTCTTCCACCGCCCGTACGACGCGCTGCTCACGGCCATCCCCGTCGGGGTGTGGCTCGTCTGGCGGGCCAGGCGCGACGCACGCTGGGCGTCGCTCCTGACGCTCGCGCTGGCGGCGGCGCCCTTCGTCGCGGCGTGGCTGGCCTACAACCGGCACGTCACCGGCGACCCTCTGCAGCCGGCGTTCTCGGTCGGAGCGCCAGAGGACCGCTTCGGCTTCGGCCCGCGGGCGAGCTGGGCACCGACCGACCCCGAGTTCTCCCGGGACCTGCTCGACTTCACGCCATGGGGGTCGCTGCGAACCGTCGGTCGATTCGGAGTCGTCACGCCGCTGTGGCTCGCCGGCGGCGTGGTCACGCTGGTCCTGGCCGTGCTCGCGGTGGCCCGCCGGCGAGACGACGGGCGCCGCTGGGTGCTGGCCGCCACCGCGGGGTCGGTCATCGCAGGCCACGCCCTGTGGTGGGGCACCCAGAACTTCGTGAACTTCGGCCTCACCGGCGCGCTCGGCCCTGCCTATTGGTTGGGTGCGCTGGGTCCCGTGATGGCGCTGGCCGTGGCCGGGGGCGGCGAGCTGGTGAGCTACGCCCGGGGCCTCGCTCCCGCCCGGCGGAAGGCGCTCCTCGCCGGGACGGCGGCCGTCGTCCTGGTGGGCGGCGTCGCCGGCGCTGCGGTCGTCGGTAGCAGCATCGGTCGGGCGGAGCGCGACCGCGACCGCCAGATCGCGGTGGCCGAGGCGGCGCCCCGGAATTCGGTGCTGATGCTCCCCGGTGCGGTCGACGACCCGTTCGTGCGCGTCGTGGTGCCGGCCGAGATCGATGCCGAGCCTCGCCTCGTCGCGGTCGACGAAGACACGGCGGAACAGCTGTTCCGCCTGCGCGACCGGTTCGCTGACCGGTCGCTGTGGACCTGGCTGCCGATCCGCAGTCCGGGGTCGGCGTTCGAGGAGCCGGACCGGTATCAGTTGGGCAACCTGCCCGAGGTGGCGGCCCCGCAGGTCGACGTGAGGCTGACGCTGGCGGATGGCGCCCAGCCGTCAGGCACCGCCTGGCTGCGCACGCTCGACGGTGACGGCGACGAGATCGACCGGGTCGAGTTCGAGGTCGCAGGCGGCGCAGCTCAGGGCGCTGCCGTTCCGGCCGCGGTCGCCCCCGCCGCCGGCGAAGCGGGCCTCGCGGGTGCGGGGCCCGGGGGTGCTCCAGCCGCGCAGACGCTCGCGATCGAGCGCGAGCCGGCGTGGCTGGCCGCCGGCGTGACGGTCGTGCGCGGGGACGGTCCCCCCGACGTGGTCGAGGTCCGCTGGGCGGCGCGCAGCCGCGACGGCCGGGTCGAGGTGATCGGTCCGGGTACCGGCCACCGGTTCTACGACTTCCCCGAAGGCGGCGCCGCCTGGTTCGAGGAGGACGTGACGGGCAGCCTCGCGGCGGAGGTGGTCGGGCTCGAGCGTTTCGATCCGGTGCAGGTGCTGAGCGAGCTCCCGTAGGGACTGGCCTGGGCTCTCCGCTGCGTCGACCACCACCCGCCGGGCGCAGGCGCTAGCCGAGTTGCAGCACGGCGATGTTCGAGGTCGGTCCGGTCCCGGAAGCGTCGGCGACGACCGCGACGAGGCGGTTGCTCCCGCCCCCGGCGACGGAGGAGGTGAGGGCGACAGCGATGTCCACCGAACCCGTCGGCCCGATGGTCCCGGTGTACTCGCGCACGGCCACGACGCTGTTGGCCTCGAACGGGTCGATGTCGAAGCCGCCGCCGGGCAGGCCGGCCGTGAAGAGCGCACCCTCGAGCTGCAGGAGGCGCACGGACGCACCGGCAGGGCCCGTGACCCGTACCGTCTGCGCCGCCTGCGTCACGACCGCCGGCGTCGATGGGACACCTACGACGGCCAGCGACGGCGTGGGCCGCTCCGTCCCCCCGAGCCGCACTTCGGACTGCCCCAGACTGCCCGGGGTCCGGTACAGCCGGCCGGTCTGTGCGGTGCCGTCCTCGTAGGTGACGGTGACGGACGCCGCGGTCAACTCGAGGCCGGACACGCTGCCCGCCTCGCCCGGCCCCGGAGGGCTGGATCCCTTGATGCTGGTGGGGTCGATGTCAGCGGAGAAGGTGAGCGTCTCGCCCGGCCCGAAGTCGGTGAAGGTCGCGTTGAGGACGTCGAAGCCGCCGTCATGGGAGCCGGTGAAGCTGTGCCCGATGGTTCCGACGCCCGGGTTGCTGTCGACGGTGAACCCCTTCCCCAGCGTGTCGCCACCGGCGCCGTCGGGGTCGAACACGAGGTCGGGCAGCACGCTGGGGGACAGATCGAACCGGACGCTCGAGATCTGCTGCCCGCCGGGCGACCCGTTGGCGATCCGGAACGATCCGCTGGTGAAGGTGCTCGAGTTCAGCCCTGCGGCGCCGACCGTGATCGTCGTGGACGGCGCGGTCGCCGGGGCGGGCTGGACCTCGAGGAAGTCCCAGGTCGCGGGGAACGGCGGAGCGGCGCCCGCCGACGTGGAGATGATGCCCACGGCCGGGGCCACGGCTCGGGAGAACCACGACGTGGGCACGGCCTGGAGGCCCCCGACGGCCACGGGAGCGGCACCGTCGATCGAGTAGCTGGCCTGGACCGTCCCCGCGCCGGGATCGACGCGCAGGTACAGGTCGACGGCCGAGGCGATCGGCCAGGTCGGGCCGGGGGCCGTGACAGCGGCCGGTGAGCCCGCCACCTCCTTGACGAGAGCGAACCCACCGGCGCCGTTGTTGGCGCTCACGGCGAGCTTCACGTAGTCGTCCTGGCCGCCCGTGCCGACGAAGACGCCGTAGGACTGGGCGCCGGTCGGGGTCGTGCCGGAGAACGGGGCGGGAAGCCGGGTGTGCACGACGAACGGACCCGTCGTGCCGCTGACGTCGATGCCGTGCTGGAACCCGTACTGCTGGGTGTTCGTGGCCCCGAGCGCGTCACCGTCGCTGACCTCGTCGACGGTGACGACCCCGGCGGCACCCCCGGCTGTCATCTTGCTCGGGTCGTACAGCGAGGCGTAGTTCGTCGACGCGTCGGTCATCAGCCCCGTGAACCCGAGACCGAGCAGCCCACCTGCGGGCGGCGCGTCGTTGTCCCACGTGTGCACGACGGGCAGCGCCGTGCTCCGTCCGTTGTTTGCGTCGACGGCGAAGGGATCGGCGGTGTCGGGCAGCGCATCGTTGTCGTCGTCGGGGTCGTTGAGGTCGGAGATGCCGTCCCCGTCGGCGTCCGGCGGCACGTCGGCCGGGGAGCAGGGGTTCGTTGCGTTGTCGATCTCGTCGGCGTTGCTGAACCCGTCGCCGTCCTCGTCGAGGGCGGGGTCGTCGCCGCCGGTGCACGCGAAGTCCTCCGGCTCGAAGACGCCCACGGCGTTGCCCTGCAGGTCCGCCACCCAGATCGTGCCCGGGAACGGGCTGTCGTCGCCCAGTGCCGTCACGTCCAGCGGCAGGGCGGCCGCCGAGGAGAAGAGCGGGGTGGTGGAGGTGACCGCGGTGCCGTCGGCGTTGAGCTGGATGCGGTAGATGGTGTCGTTGTGGGATGCGGCGAGGAGGTCGCCCCGCATGGCGCCCCCGAAGTTCGACGCGGTGTACTCGTCGAGCCCGTTGGTCGAGAAGCCGAAGCTCGCCATTGCCCCTCGCTCGGCCTCGGTGCGGTAGTCGCACTCCACGGGATGGGGCGACGGCACCGGAGACTGCGGATTGCTCGCGTTGAAGGTGTTGGCCCGGTTGGCGCGGGTCGGGTTCGGGTGACCGCCGTAGAAGCCCGGCTCCGGTATGCGGATCAACGGGTCGCGGTCGCTGTCGCTGGGCTCGAAGGGACTGTTGGTGCAGGTGCCCGAGGCATCGTCCGGCTGCGCCGGACCGCCCCACCCTGCGTTGCCGCCGTTGTCGATGGTGTACATGTTCCCCGACTCGGTCATCACCAGGTCGTAGGGGTTGCGGAAGCCCGGTGCATAGATCTGCACCGGCCCGCCCGGCACGATCCGGGCCTGGTTCTTCCCGTTGTTGCCGCCGAAGGGGTCGTTGGCATCGGGAGAACCCGGCCTTCCCTCGTCGTCGAGAGTGGGGAGGTCGTAGGTCGAACTGCCGATCGCGTCGAGATCGACGGAGATGATGGCGGCTGACAGGGCGAACTCCGGCAGGAGCGCGAAGTTGTGCGAGGGCGCCCCTTTGTTGGTGTTCCCGCCCTGGGCGATGAGCAGCGTGTTCGTCGCCGGGTCGACGACGACGCCGTTGCCGGTGTGGTTCTCCTCGGAGCGGGGCAGGCCTCGGACGAGATCCACCTTCTGCCAACCGCCCGTCACCTTCCTCAGGCGCGAGAGGACACCGGAGTTCGTGTCGAGGTTGAGATCGACGCCCGCCGTCCCGGCGCCGATGCGCGGGTCCGACGACACGACATAGATCTCGGGACTCTGGGCCGTGCCGGTCACCGCGATCCCGGTCACGAGCCGGGTGGTCACCGACGCGTTCAACGCGCCGTCGTCGTTGCGGTTCGGTATCGACCGCACGAGGGTGATGGTTTCGGTCGCCGTCACCCGGTACTGGTTGCGCGCTGCCCGCTCGACGGTGAAGGCCCTGATGGTCCCGTCCATCTGGGCCACGTAGAGGCGGCCGTCGGGTCCGAACTGCAACGATGTCGGTGCCCCGATGCTCGCTCCGGACAGCAGCGACTTGCCGAACGAGGGTCCCGTGCCGCCGCTGGCGGGCGGGGCGGCGGTGCCCGAGAGGGGAACGACCAACGGAGTGCCCGCCCCCGTGTGGGCGACGGACAGCATCGCCGAACGCACGCCCGTCGCCGACGGGAGGAAGACGACCGTCACGGTGGTCGACTCGCCCGGAGCCAGCACCACATCTCCGGTGTCGTCCAAGCGATCGGCGAACATCTTCGCGTCCGGCCCGGAGATCGCGGTCGACGACACCGTCAGCGACCCGGACGTGCCGATGTTGGTGAGCACGACATCCTTGGTCCCCGTCAGCCCGACAGTGGCCTGCGGAAACTCGACCGTCGACGGCGCGGCCGCGAGCCACGCCGGCACCTCGTCGCCCGTGGTGACGACCTCGATCGCCTTCACGGAGGGGTTCTCCACGCCGGCGACGAACCGGAGGTCCACCGAACCGTCGGACACGGCGGGTGCGGACAGCACGAGGCCCTTGTTCGCCCCGACGCGGGCGAACACGTCGATGTCACGGAACGCGAGCGCGCCGTCGACCTTCACGTCGAAGACCCGGCCGCCCACGACCTGGGCACCCCCGTACATCTCGGCGAGGTACAGACGCACCTCGACCGGAGTGCCGCTCGGCACCGGCAACGAATAGGTGAGGTCGGGCGACGCGGGCAGGTCGTTGCGCTCGGATTGGAAAAGCTGCATGGGTGTCCCCGCCGGCACCGAGGGGTGCGACAGGTCCACGGTGGCGCCCCAGCTCGCCACCGCATTGCCGGTTGCGCCGCCGTTCCCGTAGGGGGATGGCGACGCCGAAGAGTCCTCGGACCAGATCGGCGAGGCCGACGCCGGCGGACCGCCGGCGTTGATCCGGTAGAGCACGGCGTGGGGGGCAGACCCGTCGGCCTCGCCCGACAACGGGATCGAGAGCGGTGTGTTGGTGCCGGTGTGGGTGACCACCATCCGTGCCGAGCGGGATCCGGAGGCGGTCGGCGAGAAGGCCACCGTCACCGTCGTGGAGTTGCCGGGACCCAACGTGACCGGCGACCCGCCGGTGAGGTCACCGGAGAACATCGTCGCATCGGGACCCGAGATCTCGGCCGACTGGATGGTGAGCGAGCCGGAGGCGCCCCCGTTGCGAAGCACCACGTCCTGGCTGGTGCTCTGACCGACGGCCGTCGTGGCGAAGCTGAGCGAGGCGGGCGACGCCTGGAGCGGCTTCGAGCCCGCGTCAGGGGTGGTGGCGGTGCCCGAGAGCGGAATGCTCAGCGGGCCGCTCCCCGAGTGGTTGGCCTGCAGCGTTGCGGTCCGCGCCCCGGCCGCGCTCGGCGAGAAGACCACCGTGACCGTGGTGGACTCGGTCGGCTGCAGGACCACCGACGATTCGTCGTCGAACTGGTCCGCGAACATCGTGGCGTCAGGCCCCGAGATCCCCATCGACTCGATCGTGAGCGCACCGGACTCCGCGACGTTGGTGATCACCACCTGCTCGGCCGCCGACTGCCCCACCGCGGTGTCGGGAAAGACCAGCGATGCCGGTGACGCCTGGGGCTCGCCGCTCGTGGGTGTCGCACAGGCGACAAGTGCCGCGGTCACTGCCACGGCAAGGGCCAGCCATGGTGCCCTGCAGCCTCGTCGGTACACGCCGCCTCCTCTGGGGAGTGCGAGTGGACAGCGCAAAGCAGGCTCGTGCGAAGACCGGCCCACCTTGTCCGCCCAGCACCGACATCCCCCGCTTTGGTTGACCACTCTCCGCGCTGTGCTGCCCCGTTTGTACTCCGTGTGTGAAGGCAGCGCCACTGTTTGCGCCCAGAGCCCTGAGGGCGGTCTCGCGGCGCTGTTCCGTGGTCAACTCCACCGGGCGCGGCGAGCTCTCCTCTCTCCTCGGACCTTCCTTGAGGTCGTAGTGAAGGTGCCCTGCTCAGGACGGTCGGTCTACTGCTCGGAGGAGGCGTCCTGGCGGGTGGCGATGGCGTCGAGAACGGCCTCGACGGCTCGTTGACCGGCCGAGTCGTCGGCGACCACCTGGAACTGTCCGTTGCGCACCTCGTGGAAGATCGGTGCGTAGTGGTCGCCACCGGTGAGCTGGATGAGGTCGACGTGGTAGCCCGCGTCGCGCAAGGCACTGGCAAGCTGCTGCGACTGCCATGCGGGGCAGGTCGTGTCCTGCTCACCCGCGAGCAGGTAGATGTCGGCGCCCTTGTTCCCCAAGCTGGACACGTCGTCGAACCAGGTGACCGGCTTGCCCTCGTACTCGTAGTAGCAGCCGGAGATGCCGACGACGACGTCCGGGGGAGCCGTGTCGCCAGGGCACGGGTCGTCCGGGGAGCGGTCGGACAGGCCACCGAGGACCGCGAAGTCGGCGCCCAACGACCATCCCAGGGCGGTGACCGGCTGGGTGAGGTCCCCACCGTGTTCGGAAGCGGTGGTGCGAGCGAACCGGTAGCCGCACGCGAGGTCGTAGCCGGCCCGGTTGAGGCCGTCCGGTGTGGTGAGGTCATCGCTGCGGTAGGTCGGAGCGAACACGACCATGCCGGCCCCGGCCAGTCGAGTCGCGAATTCACCCATGTCCTGGCCTGATCCATCGATCCCGTGCAAGGCCACGATGACGGGCGATGTGCCTGTGCCCTGCGGTGCGAACACATGGATGTCTTGGGTCGTCGCGTCCGACACCACCCGTGAGGTCACCGAGGACTCGCCATCGCGAGCGTCGTCGTCGTCACCGCACCCCAGAGCCAACAGCGCGGTGCACAACGCCGTCGTCCCCACCCGCACCAAGCCAGCCATACTCGCCATGGCGACCCTCCCA
>DASUYL010000067.1:0-7276 GCA_036377395.1 Jiangellaceae bacterium | reverse complement strand
GCGTCGCATCGGCTGTCCTCGAGCGGATGCCGCTGCCGGTGAGGGTGGCCGCGGAAGTCCTGCCGACAGTGCGGGCGGGTCGTTGGGGTCTCGAACGAGGGCATGCCGTCGTCCTGGCATTGGTCGTACTGCTCGGACTCGCCGTCGCCGCTCTTCTACTGGGTGTCGGTCGACCTCGCACGGTCCCGGTCGACGCGGCCGGGCCGGGCCCGTCGGCAACGGTCGTCGCCACCGGGACGCCGGCCTCGGGTATGCCGGACGCCCCTCCGGTCGCCGCGACGAAGGCACCGGGTCCGGCTGAGCTCGTCGTCCACGTTGCCGGCCGGGTGCGTGCGCCCGGTGTGGTGCGCCTCCCGCCGGGCTCCAGGGTGCTCGATGCCGTCGAGGCAGCCGGCGGCGCCGACGACGGTGTCGACCTGTCCGGGCTCAACCTGGCGCGGCTCGTCGCCGACGGCGAGCAGGTGCTGGTCGGCGTCGCGCCGCCCTCCACAGCGATGGGCCCGGCCGGTCCGCCGAGCGCTCCGGCGACAGCGGGCGGGGGCCCGGTCGATCTCAACACCGCCACCGCCGACCTGCTCGACACCCTCCCGGGCGTGGGCCCCACGCTCGCGGGACGCATCCTGGAGTGGCGCGAGCAGCATGGTCGCTTCAGCTCCGTCGACGAGCTCCTGGAGGTCTCGGGCATCGGACCGAAGACCTTTGCCGAGCTCGAACCCCTGGTCACGGTGTGACCGGCGTCTCCAGCCGGGACGACAGGACGGATCCACTCGGCCACCGCCCGGTCGACCAGCCGGCTCCGGGTGGCCCCGACCTGCGCCTGGTTCCGGCCGCGGTCGCCGCCTGGGCAGGAGTGATCGCAGGGCTCACGGCCGCGTCGGCCGTCCTGGCCGGACTGGGCGTGGCCGCAGCTACGGCCGCGCTGGTCGTCTCCCGTCGGGTTGCTCGCAAACCGGTTCGGTTGGCCGCGCTCGTCGTTGTCCTGTGCTTCGTCGGTGGTGGTGCGACCGGGTGGATCCGGGCGGCAAGCGTTCGGGCCGGGCCGGTCGACGAGCTGGCCGCCGCGGGCGCCGTCGTGACGGTGGAAGGCGTGCTCACCAGCGATGCGAGCGTGCGCAGGACCGGCGTCGGACCCCGTCGTTCGGCCTATGTCGTCGGCCGACTGCGAGTCGAGGAGGTGACGGGGCGAGGAACCGCCACGCGGGTGCGGACCCCGGTGGTGCTGCTTGCCACGGACCTCGGCTGGGCCGACCTGCGTCCGGGGCAGCAGGTGGTCGTGCGCGGCCGGCTCGAACCGGCAGACGGCTGGGGTGACACCGCGGGGCTGCTCCGGGTGCGCGACCCGCCCGATCCCCAGGGACCGCCGGGCTGGGCCAGCACAATCACGGAGCCGCTGCGCGCGGGGCTGCGCGAGGCGGTCGCGGGGCTCGAGGAGGGCCCGCGGGGGCTCGTGCCCGCACTCGTGGTCGGTGACGAGAGCCTGATGACCGACCAGGTTCGCGACGACATGAAGATCAGCGGACTGCTGCATCTCAACGCCGTGTCCGGCACCAACGTGACCATCGTGCTGGTCGCCGTGCTCGGCCTGGCCCGGTGGGTGGGAGTCCGAGGGTACGGTCTGCCCGCACTCGGCGTGTCGGCTGTGGTGGGCTTCGTGCTGCTCGCCCGGCCCGAGCCCAGTGTCGTCCGGGCGGCGGTCATGGGCGTCGTCGCGCTCGTCGGCCTCACCGCCGCGGGCCGCCGACGCGGCGTACCCAGCCTTTCGGCAGCCGTTCTCGTGCTGCTGTTCGTCGATCCCTGGCTCGGCATCGACGCAGGCTTTGCGCTGTCCGTGCTCGCAACCGGCGGGATCCTCTTGCTGGCCCGCCGGTGGCGCGACGCCATGCCGTGGGTCCCCCGCCCCCTGGCAGAGGCCTTGGCCGTACCTCTGGCGGCGCAGGTTTCGTGCATTCCGGTCGTGGTCGTGGTGGCCGCGCAGGCCAGTCTCGCGTCGATACCGGCGAACATCCTGGTGGCACCCGCCGTTGCGCCGGCGACGGTGTTCGGCGCGGCGGCGGCGGTCGTGTCCACCGTGTCACCCGTGGTGGCATCGGGCCTGGGCTGGGTCGCCGGGCTGCCCGCCACATGGATCGTCCTGGTGGCCAGGCGCGGCGCCGACCTTCCCGGCGCCGTGGTCGGCTGGCCGGGAGGAGCATCCGGGGTGATGCTCGCCGTCGGGCTCGCGGCGGGGTCGGCGCTGGTCCTGCCCGCAGTGCTGAGACGCCCGCTGACAACGACGGCGTCGGCCGGCGTGGTGCTCCTCCTTCTGGTCTGGGTGCCGACACCGGGTTGGCCGCCGCCGCGCTGGCTCGTCGTCGCCTGCGACGTGGGTCAAGGTGACGCTCTCGTGCTCCGTGCCGGCGAAGCTTCAGGGGTCGTGGTCGACGTCGGTCCGGCGCCGCGCGCCGTCGACCGGTGCCTGGAATCACTGGGAATCGAGCGAGTCCCGCTGCTCGTTCTCACCCACTTCCACGCCGATCACGTCGAGGGCCTGACCGGGCTGTTGGCTGGCCGGCACGTCGGCCAGGCCGTGGTCTCACCACTGGCCGACCCGCGCGAACAGGCCGAGGACGTCGCAGCCCTCTTGTCCGGCGCACGTGTCCCGGTCGCAGTCGCTCGCGCCGGTGACCAGTTCATGGTGGTCGACGCGGTGCGGCTACGCGTGCTCTGGCCGAGGCGGATCATCGAAGCCGGTTCGATGGCCAACAACGCCAGCATCGTGCTGGATGCCGAGGTCGACGGCGTCCGAATCATGCTGGCGGGTGACCTCGAGCCCGAGGCCCAGCGCGCACTGCTCGCCGCCGAGCCTGGACTCAGCGCCGACGTGCTCAAAGTCCCGCACCACGGTTCGGCTCACCAGGAGCCCGATCTGCTTCGAGGCCTCGACGCCCGGGTGGCCCTGATCAGCGCCGGAGCCGACAACACCTACGGTCACCCGGCACCGGCGACCATCGGACTCCTCGACGTCGCAGGCGCGGAAGTCCGCCGCACCGATCTCGACGGGTCGATCGCCGTCGTCCGGACCTCCGGTGGAGGTCTCGGGGTCGTCACCGGTGGGCCGCGGGTGGCACCACCTTGACCGACCGTGTCGGGTCGACCGTGCCATCCTTGGCCGCGATGCCGGCATCCGACAGCCACGATGCCCGGGTCACGCTCGTCGTCGGCCCGGAGACCCTGCTCGCCGAGCGTGCCGTCGCGGCCGTCGTGGCTGCCGCGCGTGCCGCCGACGCTGAGGCGGACGTCACCGATGTCACCGGTGCCGACCTGACCGCTGCCGCCCTGGCCGAGCACGTGAGCCCGTCGCTGTTCGCCACGCGCCGGGTCCTCGTCGTGCGTGGCGTCGAGGACGTCTCCGATCCGACGGCCAGGGCACTCGTGGCCTACGCCGCTCGCCCCGTTGACGACGTGCACGTCGTCCTGGTGCACCACGGGGGACCGAAGGGCAAGCGGCTGCTCGACGACCTGCGCGGCACCCAGGTCGGTGTCGTCGGCTGCGAGCGAGTCACGCGCCCGGACGTCCAGGTCGACTTCGTCCGGTCGGAGGTCGCCGCCGCAGGCGGTCGGATCGACGAGGCCGCCGCTCGACGGCTGGTCGAGGCCGTGGGTGCCGACCTGCGTGGTCTGGCGTCCGCGGCCGCCCAGCTCGCCACGGACGCCGAGGGCGGGGTCGTCGACGCTGCGGTCGTCGCGACCTACTTCGAAGGCAGGGCCGAGGTGAAGGGTTGGGTGGTGGCCGACCGCGCTGTCGAGGGCCGCACAGCCGACGCGCTGGAGCAGTTGCGCTGGGCGCTCGAGACCGGCACCGATCCGGTTCTGGTCACAGCGGCCCTGGCGACCGCGGTCCGGTCGTTGGCCCGGCTCGCGGGTGCTCCGCGTGGTGTCCGTGACGCCGACCTTGCCCGCGACCTGGCTGTGCCGCCGTGGAAGGTTCGCGTCCTGCGCGGGCAGCTGCGCGGGTGGACCCCCTCGGGCCTGGTTCGCGCGATCCGGGCCGTCGCCGCGGCAGACCTGCAGGTCAAGGGCGGCGGTAACGACGCGACACTCGCGCTCACCACCGCCGTGGTCGAGATCGGCGCGGCCAGGGCTGCAGCCTGACGAATGACGACGACGGCGCCACCCCGGCGTGGGGTCGCGCCGTCGGTCGCGATGGGCTTGCTCAGAGTGTGGCTGCCCGCTTGCCGATGGCCGACTTGCGGTTGGCGGCCTGATTCTTGTGGATGACGCCCTTCGAGGCGGCCTTGTCCAGCTTGCGGGATGCCTCACGCGCCAGCGTCGTCGCCTGCTCGGCGTCGCCGGCCTCCGCGGCTGCGTCGAACCTGCGCACGGCGGTCTTGAGGGAGGACTTGACCGCCTTGTTTCGTTGCCGCGCCTTCTCGTTGGTGAGATTACGCTTCTTCTGGGACTTGATGTTCGCCACTCAAACGCCTCGTCTGTCGCCGTGATGATCTCGGGGCTCCGGTCCCCGTGACGGCCGCCGGGCAGGCTGGAGGCGGTCGAGACGAGGGACCTGCGTGCCCCGACGGTCTGGAGGGCGGGGCGCGCACGCGACCTCGAAGATTACCAGCGCGCCCGCTCCGTAGCCAAAACGCAGGTCAGCGCTGCGCGAGGGTCATGAGTCGGCGTGCGTGCTCCCGCGCTTCCCGGGCCACCTCGTCGGTGTCGACGGTCGTGGGTCGACCGTCCTCGACCACCACCCGACCGTCGACCAGAAGCAGCCTCAGCGGCGGCGGCGCGCCCAGCACCAGCGCGGCGACGGGATCTGCGATCGAGGAGTGCTCGGGGCCGTCGAGCCGCCACAGCGCGAGGTCGGCGAGCTTGCCGACCTCGACCGTGCCGATCTCGTCTTCGCGCCCGAGCACCCGCGCTCCGCCCGCGGTGGCGAGACGCAGGGCATGCCGGACCGTGAGGGCCGCCGGTCCCTTGCGGGCCCGGGCGAAGAGCAGCGCTGCCCGCACCTCGGCACCGAGGGAGCCGTACTCGTTCGAGGCGGTGCCGTCGACACCGAGGCCCACCGGTATCCCGGCGGCGAGCATCTCCGGCAGTCGGGCGATACCGGCTCCCAGTCTGGCGTTGGACGACGGGCAGTGCGCCACACCGGTTCCCGTCGCTGCGAACCGTCCGATGTCGGCGTCGTCGAGGTGTACGCAGTGAGCCATCCAGACGTCCGGACCCAGCCAGCCCACGGTGTCGAGGTAGTCGGTCGGACCCATGCCGAACAGATCATGGCAGTACTGCTCTTCCTCCACCGTCTCGGAGCCGTGGGTGTGCAACCGCACGCCCAGCCCTCGAGCGAGGTCGGCCGCCTGGCGGAGCAGGTCGGTAGAGACCGAGAACGGTGAGCAGGGCGCGACGCCGACGCGGATCATGGAATCGGGAGACGGATCATGATGGGTCCGCACGGCCTGCTCGGTCGCGTCGAGGATGGCCGTGATGCTCTCGACCGCGAAGTCCGGCGGCAGCCCGCCGTCGGACGTACCGCGGTCCATGGAGCCTCGGGTCGCGTGGAACCTGAGGCCGAGTTCACGCGCCGCCCGGATCTCGGCTCCGAGCAGGTCTCCCGAACCGTGCGGGAAGATGTAGTGGTGGTCGGCTGCGGTCGTGCAGCCCGAGACCAGCAACGAGGTGATCGACCCCCGGGCGGCGGCATAGACGACGGCCTCGTCGATCCGGGCCCAGATCGGATAGAGCCCGACCAGCCATTCGAACAGCGTGCCGTTCTGCACCAGGCCGCGCGTGACCCACTGGTAGAAGTGGTGGTGGGTGTTGACCAGGCCCGGTGTGACCAGGTGGCCGGTGCCGTCGACCAGCCGGGTCGGCATGCCGTCGGTGTACTGCGGCGCCGGGCCGGCGCCGACGGCGACGATCAGGTTGCCCTCGGCCACGACGTGTCCGGACCGGATCTCGGTGTCGGCGGCGTCGACGGTGGCGATGGCCGCGTTCTCGATCACGACCCGTTCCGTCATGCCGTCACTGTGCCACGACCCGCTCACTAGGGTGATCCGCGACGGCAGGACCGTTGGAGGAGTCACGATGGCAGCGTTCGAGGGGGTCGGGCTGGACGGGTTCAACGCCCTGTCCGACGACCGCGCCGAACAGGCCCTTCTGGCCTGCTGCGCATCGCCGGCCTGGGTGCGGGAGGTGGCGGCGAGCATGCCTTACCTGAATGCGGACCAGCTCTTCAGCGCCGCCGACGGCGCCCTCGCGCGGTTGAGCGAGGACGACGTCGACGACGCGCTGGCGGGGCACCCGCGTATCGGTGAGCGCCCCGACACCGAGTGGTCGAGCCGGGAACAGTCCGGGACCGCCGACGCCGATGCGGAGACGAGGCGACGACTCGCTGCGGGGAACCGGGCCTACGAGGACCGGTTCGGCCACGTGTACCTCGTCTGCGCCACCGGAAGAAGCGCAAAGGAACTGCTGGCGGTTCTCGAGGACCGCCTCGGCAACGACGCCGAGACAGAACGGGCGATCGTGCGGGCCGAGCTGGGGAAGATCAACCGCATTCGGCTGCAGAAGCTGCTGCAGGATGCGGGGACGGAGGACAAGTCGTGAGCACCGTCACCACCCATGTGCTGGACACCGCTCGGGGGCGCCCGGCCACCGGTGTCGCCGTCCGGCTCGAACGTGTCGTGAACGGCGGGTCCGAAGCGGTCGCCACTGCCGCCACCGATGCCGACGGGCGGGTGCGGAACCTCGCCGCCGACGACCTCGGGGCAGGAACCTACCGGCTGGTGTTCGGCACGGCCGACTACTTCGCCGGCATCGGCGGCGAGACGTTCTACCCGCAGGTAATGGTCGAGTTCAGCCTGGCCGACACCGGCCAGCACTACCACGTTCCCTTGCTGCTCAGCCCGTACGGCTACTCCACCTACCGAGGGAGCTGACGGTGGGCATCGTCCTCGGTCCCAACAGCTACGGGAAGGCCGAGAACCGCTTGGTGCGGATCTACCGCGACACGCCGCGGCACGAGATCCGCGATGTGTCCGTATCGACGTCACTGCGCGGCGACTTCGACGCGGCCCATGTGTCCGGGGACCAGGCGAACGTGCTGCCGACGGACACCCAGAAGAACACGGTGTACGCCTTTGCCAAGGAGTACGGCGTGGGACAGATCGAGGACTTCGCACTCACCCTGGGACGCCACTTCGTCGACGAGATCGAACCGGTCCACGGCGCCCGGATCGAGGTCGACGAGTACGCCTGGGAGCGCATCGAGGTCGACGGACGGGAGCACGACCAC
>DASUYL010000066.1:0-7170 GCA_036377395.1 Jiangellaceae bacterium | reverse complement strand
ATCGGCTCGCCCCTTCCGTTGACTTCGCCTGCATGTGCGGTCGCGCTCGTGCCGAGCACGACGCTCGCCGCCACGACCAGTCCAATCATCGCCCGCCGCATCTGCCCTTCCTCCATGTCTCGTGGACCTGTCCGTTGCCACTTTCGGTGACGCTAGACCACTCGATGCAAGGGGGCAACGGTGACTCTTCCCGGTTCCGGTGGGACGGGTACCCGTCCAGACCGCCCCTTCTGGCACGCGCCGGCCTCTGGAGGTGGCATCCCGCGCCCACCCCGAGGCGTCGTTGTAGTGGACCAGGCCGGCCCACACCGCGCCGGCGTCGCCCAGCCCGGGCCGGGGCACAGGACACTTGTCACGGCCACTCAGTGAGCGCATGCTGTCCTCCGCGGGGCGGGCGCGCGGGCGGTCATCCCGCACAAGGAGGCGCCATGCGGTGACGTCTTCGTGGGGCCGCGTGTGTCAGCGCCTCATGTGTTGGCCCGTGCGTCGCCTCCCGGGCGAGCCGCTCGACCGCGAGCGCTACTGGTTCCGACGGTGTCACTTCGCCGACACCGAACGCGCGGGCCACGGTCACCATCCGCCATATGGCGACGTTCTCGGGTGGCTGAGGCTCGACCAGTGGCGCGCGTGATCTGACCATTGGGTGTCACACCCAAGGTTCTCTTGAAGGGATTGCCATCATGAGACGGATCCGGTTGATGACTTCAGCATTGCTCGTCGCCGCGGTCGTTGTGCCCGGCGGAGCCACCGCTGCTAGCGCGCAGCCTCAAGCAGCGGGACCGCCGGACACGTACGTGACGGACTGGGACCTGGTCGGATCACAGGCGTTCACCGCGGCGGGCCTGACACCCGCCGAGGGCCACGTCATCTTCGCCTATGTCGCCATCGCGGTTTACGACTCGGTGATGGCGATCGAGGGCGGGTATCAGCCCTTCGCGATCGAGGTCGATGCCCCGTCCGGTGCCTCACCCGAAGCGGCGGTCGCCGCGGCCGCGCATCGCGTTCTGGTCAACTACCTGCCGGCCCAGGCCGCGGGGATCCTCGATCCCGCGTACGCCGCATCGCTCGCCACGATCCCGGACGGCCCGGCGAAGACGGACGGCGTGGCAACGGGCGAGCAGGTTGCTGCTCGCCTCATTGCCGAGCGCGCCGACGACGGCTTTCGAGCGACGGTGACGTACACACCGCCGGACCCACCGATCCCCGGAGTCTGGATCCCGACGGCACCCACGCCCCCGATCGGCACCTATCTCGGCCTCATGCGGCCGTTCAGCCTGGCCAGCGCCGACCAGTTCCGGCCAAGTGGGCCGCCGGCTCTCGACAGCAGGACGTGGGCACGCGACTACAACGAGGTCAAGGAGATCGGCTCGAGCACGAGCACGACGCGGACTGACGAGCAGACGCTCGCGGCCCGGTTCTGGGGCGAGCCCCCGGTCCAACAGGCACGCGGCTCTTTCCGCAAGTTCGTGCTCGACCACGGTTTGGACGTCGTGGACGCGTCGAGGTTCATGGCGATGGTGTCCGTCACATACGCCGACGCGCTCATCGCCTGCTTCGACGCCAAGTACCACGACCCGTTCTGGCGCCCGATCACCGCCATCCGGGCCGGGGACACGGACGGCAACGAGGCGACGGTGGGCGACCCGGCCTGGACTCCGCTGCTCCCGGTGACACCGAACCACCCGGAGTATCCGAGCGCACACTCGTGCATCACCCCGGCCGGGGGGCGCGTCATCAAGAGGTTCCTGGGAACGGGCAACATCGACTTCACGGTCCCCAGCTTGACGGGCCTCGGAGATCGTCACTTCGACCGGGTCAAGGACCTGGAGTACGACGTCAGCAACGGCCGCATCTGGGGCGGTATCCATTACCGATCGTCGGTCGAGGCCGGAGTCACGATCAGCAGGAAGACGGCGAACCACGTCCTCGCTCACCACTTCCACAGGTCGTCGCAGTAATCGCGGCGATCGGCCAACTCGCCGCCAGTGATGGCTTCGGGCGGCCCGCACATCGCGACCGGGCCTGCTCCGCGGCTGCTGCCACCATTCTGCCAACGCCCGATTCCGTGACATGCGCGCCCGAGCGAGTCGGCGCCGTCATGCTCAGCATCGAGGATATGGAGTCTCTCGAGGAAACGCTGGAGATCCTGAGCACCCCGGCGCTGCTGGAGGCCGTTCGCGACGGCCAGCGCGACGTGGCCGCGGGCCGCACAAAGCGACTGTCGCGTGAGGACCCACCAGGTAGGCCGACAGCTTCGGTTCGACCTCGTGGGAAAGCGCAGCGCGAGACGCGGTGACTTCCGGGTGATCTACGAGGTCGACGCCCGGAGCGATGTCGACCGTCCTCGGTGATCAGCGGTGAGGACGCCGCGCAACCTGGCGGCGAAGGCGTCCGGCTCGCCCGTCTGGCCGTACTCGCCGCCGAGGAAGCCACCGTGGTCGCTGGGGAATGTCACCGGGGTCGTCCCGAGCAGTTCCGCGATCGCCTCGGCGCCGCGGTGCGCGAGCTCGCCATCCGAGCCGGCACCGACCGCGAGCACGATCCGCGTCGACGCGGCGCGCAACGCGTTGACATCGGGTCGGGAGTGGGTGACCGTGACGATGTTCGAGCCGAGCATCAGGTCGTCGCGGGCGCCGTCGTCCTCCGTCGGCATGCCGAACATCGCCGGATCGGGCGCCGGCTGCGACGCGAAGTCGGCTGGCACCGGACCGCGCAGCGAGACCAGCGCAATGAAGTGCGCCATCCCGTGGCCCCAGCCATGCCGATGGTACGTGTCGCGGACGGCACGGCAGGCGACGAGCGCGTTCGTCGCGTCCGGCAACACGCTCGCAGCCGGCGGCTCGTGAGCGACGAGGGTTCGCACGAGGCCGGGGTGCGCAGCGACGAGGGCGAGCGCGTTGACGGCGCCGCCGCTGCTGGCGAACAGGTCGACCGGGCCTCCGCCGACCGCGTCGATCACCGCGCGCACGTCGGCGGCGTGCACCTCGGGGGTCACCTCGAGATCGGGGTTCGTCCGCTCGCTGCGCTCGACGCCCCGGGGGTCGTAGGTCACGATCGTGCGGTCGGTGAAATGGGTCGCCAGCGTGCCGAATCCGGCGGCGCCCATCGGCGAGCCGATCATCAAGAGGACAGGCCCGCCGGCGGGCTCACTCTCGCGGACGTCGTAGCGCACCACGGCGCCGGGCACCTCCAGCGTATGCGTGACGGGTTCGGTCATCGAATCCTCCTCCTCAGGGGGGTCAGCCGACATCGACCGGTCTCGTCGGCGGAAGTCATCGCCGCCCGGCGACCGAGTGACGACGGGGGTCCGAGCAGCGCGGCGAACTGGCAACCCATCGTGCGGCCTACGCCCGGCCACGTGGCATCCCCGAGGTTCGGTGGGTGACGGCGTCCGGAGCTGTCCGGTGATGCCGCTTCAAGACGAAGCGCGAGACGACCGTGGCTTCGAGGCGTGGTGGGCGGTGTGCGAGAACACCATCACATCGACCCTGCCGGCGACGCTGCCGCTCAGCGGATACCGAGTCGGGGTTGTCGGATCGCGGGCCCGTCCTGGCCTTGGCGACGGAAGTTGCAGGAGGCCGTCAGGTAGACAGAGAACAAACACACAGGAAACGGGGCTGTTCGTGAGCGATGTGCGCTATGACGAGATCCAGGTTGCGAATGAGTTCGACCAGGTTCGTGACCGACGACCCGAGTGCGTCGAGATCTGGTGTCGGCACATCGCCACCCATCTCGACGCCCACAACGGCCTCGACCGACCCCAACTGGTGGTCGACGTGGGCTCGGGCACCGGGATCTGGTCAGAGGCGATAGCGGTTCGGTGCGGTGTCTCGGTGGTCGGTGTCGAACCGTCGACCGGAATGCGCACTCGTGCCGCGACGGCGCATCGGCACACAGACGTCCGCTACGTCGGTGGGTCCGCCGACAGCCTTCCGTTGCGCAGTGGGTCTGCTTCGGGTGCCTGGCTGTCCACCGTGATCCACCAGTTCCCCGACCTGCGGGCCGCGGCCAGCGAGCTGCGTCGCGTGCTGGCTCCCCACGCACCGGTCATGATCCGCAGCTCCTTCCCGGGTCGTCACGACGAGCACGAGCACTTCCAACGCTTCCCCACTGCCTTGGCGTTGGCATCGACCTGGCCTCGTCTGGGCGAGGTGATCACCGTCTTCGAGGAGACGGGATTCTCCTGCCACACCTTGCAGCGGGTGCGCGAGCCCACCTTCGACAGCTACGACGAGTTCCTCGAGCTCCTGCCGGCCATGCGCCGCAGCGACACGGCGCTGATCGGCATTGACGACGAGCAGTGGGCGCGAGGCATCGCCAAGATCCGCCAGGCACGCGACAGGGGTGAACAACCCTGGCTGCTCGGCCTCGACTTCCTCGTCCTCCGATAGCGGCTCCTCGGCCCCAACGACGCGACCGTCGCCGAGGAGGCCTGCGACCCTGTCGCTGCGACGCTGGACAGCGAGGACGTCGCCGACGGCCGCCGAGCTGGCCGCCTGCCCGGAGCGGCGATCAGCGGCGGAGCTCGTCCACGTAGCTCCTGGCCACCTCGGACATGCGGTCGGCCTCCGCCAGCGCCGGGCGGATGAGGCGCTGCATCTGCTCGGTCATCTGCTGGTGCTGGCGGGCCAGGGTGGCGATCTCGTCCGACAGCCGCCGGTGCTGCTCGGCCCAGCCGGACATCTGGTCGGCGATTCGCTGCTGCTCCGCGAGCAGTTGCTGGAGCGGCCCGGTCAACCTATCGGTGAGGCTCGTGAGCGCCTCGATGTAGTCCGCCAGCGGCCCGCCGAGGATTCCCGGCGTGTTGCGCGCCGAGGCGTTGAGCACAGCGCGCGAGGTCTCGGCCACCCGGTCCAGCAGGTCGCGCAGGAGCCGCAGGGGGTGGTCGGCCGGAGTGGACGGATCGTGCTCTTCGCTCATCGCACCCTCGTCTCCTCGTCGAGCGGTCCCACCGGCCGCGGGCGCGACTCGGCTTCCCGACGAGCCTACGCGTGCACCCTTTGACGAGCTTCCGGGACGAGTCGGTCGGCCCTGTGCATGGCTTCTCATCGTGGGGCACGCAGAGCGTGCAGACCTGACTAGAGGACGGGGCCAGCGGAGCAGCGCAAGGCCACGCCGCGGTCGAACCCGGCGACCCCGTCGCGGATCAGGTCGGCGCCGACGGTGGCGGCACCCACCGGGGCGTGGGCGGCCGGGGCGGCGGACGGCAGCCTCCACCGCTCGACCCGCGCCACCGACGCCTCGCCCGCCACCACCTCGATGTCGTCGACCCAGGCCGCGAGTTGGTTGTGGACGGCGACGACGGCGGTCGCCACCTCGCCGGGTGCCGGGTCGGCCTGCTCCGTGCGCAGCGTGGCCACGTCCCGCTCCCCGGGCGGGTTCCCGTCGGTGTAGGTGGAATCCCAGCTGGTGTCCTGGCGCTCGGACAGGCACATCGTCGCGGCGTGCAGCTCGGCCCGCACGATGGCGTCGCGCACCCGGTCGACCTCGTTCCGGAGCGCTGATGGGGCCCAGGGGAGGTCGTCGGCTCCGGCAGGGCGGACCCCGCCGGCCCGCGGGCCCAGGAGCGGGACCCACACCACGAGTGCCAATGCCGCCACTGCCAGGGACACGACCACGGTGTGACCCAGCGGCTGAAGCCGCCGGCTCAGCGCCAGGGCACGCCGGCCGTGGGCCGCGCCGCTGCCGGCGACCAGCAGGAAGCAGACGGCCGCAGCGGCCACCCGGAACCCGTGGTGCCAGGCCGCGGCCCGGCCCGCGGCAACGGCCCCCTCGGACCCGTGCTCGACCAGCCAGCGCCCCGCGCCAATGGCTGAGGGCAGCAGTACCGACACGATCGCCACCCGCGCCATCAGCACCGGCAGCCAGACCAGCGAGCGGGGGTGCAGCCAGGCCGCAACACGGCGCCCGGCTCGCCGGGCGAGGGTCCGCGGGCCCGACCCGTCGCGGGCGAGGGCGGCGACGGCCCCGGCGAGGGTGGCCGCGGCGACGGTCACGAGCCACGCCCACGGGGCGACGAACGCGCCGACGGCGACGGCGAGCGCGGCCAGGTCGAGGAGGGCGCCGTCGAGCGCGCTCACGGCCGCGGTGCGCTCGGCCGGCCGGCTGGCCGGGTGCGCCGGCTCGGGGTGCGCGCGGTCGGCGAGCGGTGCCTCGCCGCTCGCCGGCAGCCGGCCGTTGGGGCCAGGCGATGCGACGGCCGGCGGGGCATCGTTCCGGTTGGCCCGTGACGCCACGGCCGGCGGTGCCACGTTCCCGTTCGCCGGCGACGCACCGGCCGGCGGGGCCACGTTCTTGTTCGCCGGCCACGCCACGGCCGGTGGGACCCGCTTCCCGTTGGCAGGCGGCGCTCCGACACCCGGTCCCCCCACGCGCCGCGACGGCGCCGCATCCCCCGCCCGGCCGAGTGGCCGCATGGCCCGGGCTCCCTTCACCCGCCGCGGGAGCGGCGGTCCCGTGTGTGCCCCGGCGGGCGGCTGGGCCACGTCCGGCGCCCGGCCGGGCGGCGTGATCGTGGGCAGCGGGTCCGGCAGGGGCCGGCCTTGGCGCAGGGCGTGGAAGGCCCGCACCACAGCGGCCACCCGTTCGGAAATGTCTTGCGGGTCGGCAGGCGCGGCCACGCCGGCCGGGCCGGGGCCTGTGGCCTCGTCCGGCTCGTGCTGTGGGTCGCCAGATCGGCCCTCCCCTGCGCCACCCATCGTCCCTCCCCCGAATTGCCGCGAACGGTACCCCAGGAACCGATCCCGCAATCGGCCGGAGCCAATTCCTCCCCTCACCGCCGTGAGCGACGACGGGGAGGCCGACGGACCGGCGCGGCGGGGTTGTGGCCTACTCGCCGCGGAGGAAGAGGCAGAGCGGGTGCCCGGCGGGGTCGAGCACGACGCGAATGCGCTCGCGGTCACGGTCCGGAGGCTGCCACGGCGCTTCCGTGCCGCCGGCCTCGAGCGCGGTGGCGACCGCGGCCGCAACGTCGTCGACCTCGACCTCGAAGTGGAGCATCTTCGACGGCTCGCCCGGCCGCTCCGGCCATGTCGGTGGCTCGTACCACGTCTCACCCTGGATGTTGATGTGCACGCCGCCCGCGTGGTCCCACAGCTGTGCCCAGTGCGGCGGCTCGAAGTCGCCCATCTCGAACCCGAGGACGCGTTCGTAGAAGCGGGCGACTGGTCC
>DASUYL010000065.1:0-3313 GCA_036377395.1 Jiangellaceae bacterium | reverse complement strand
CACGGCGTGCTCAGGCAGGAGTTCGGGTCGCACTGGCGACGGAGGTTCCGCGAGTTCGACGACGTCCCGGCCGCGGCGGCCTCGATCGGACAGGTTCACCGGGCGGTCTGGCGCGACGGCCGCGACGTCGCCGTCAAGATCCAGTACCCGGGCGCAGGCGATGCGTTGCGGTCCGACCTCAACCAGGTGAGCCGGCTCGGCCGCGTGATCGGGTCGATGGTGCCGGGTCTCGACATCCGGCCGCTGCTCGACGAACTCAAGGAACGCGTCGTCGAGGAACTCGACTATCGGATGGAGGCCGACGCCCAGGACGGCTTCGCGCTCGCCTACGCCGGTGATCCCGAGTTCGCCGTCCCGAACCTCGTGGAGGGCGCAGAGCACGTCCTGGTGTCCGAATGGCTCGAGGGTCGGCCGCTGTCCGACGTCATCGCCAACGGCGAGAAGGCCGAGCGCGACCGGGTGGGCCTGCTCTACGTCCGCTTCCTGTTCTCCGGACCAGAACGTGCCGGCCTGCTCCACGCCGACCCGCACCCCGGCAACTACCGGATCACCGCGGACGGGCGGCTCGGCGTCCTCGACTACGGCGCGGTCGCCCGGCTGCCCGAGGGGCTGCCTCCCTCGATCGGCCAGCTCATGCGGCGGGCCCTGGCCGGCCAGGTCGAGGAGATGCTCGAGGGCCTGCGCGACGAAGGCTTCGTCAAGGCGCACATCCAGATAGAGCCCGAGGCCCTCTACGACTATCTGGCACCGTTTCTCGAGCCGGCCGCGGTCGAGCGTTTCCACTTCGACCGGCCGTGGATGCGTCAGCAGTTCGCCCGGATCAACGACCCGAGGCGCCCCGGCTACACGGTCGGCCTCAAGCTCAACCTGCCGCCGTCGTACCTGCTCATCCACCGGGTATGGCTCGGCGGCCTCGGCGTGCTGTCTCAACTCGACTGCGAAGCACCGTTCCGCGCCGAGCTCGACCGCTGGCTGCCCGGCTTCGCCGCCGTCTCACCCTGATCGCCTCTCGCCGCCCCCTGACTAGTGGCGGGTTGGCAACGTCTCACCCGACGGTGAGACGTTGCTTTCCCGCCACAAGTTGAAGGTGGGTCACCACCAGGCGGGGTCGAGACGGGCCTCGATCGCACGGAGGTTCTCGCGCGCACACCGCTCGCAATAGTGCACTGTCCGGCCGTCCTCGATGCTGCTCACCCACCCCAGCGGCACGTCGTCGCCCTCGGCGGACGTGCCGCAGCCGGCACATCGGACGCTCATCGCTCCCCCTCGTGTGCGGATGTCGTCACGGTGACATCCCCTCTCCGAGGTACACGAAACCCGGTCCCTCGTCACGGAACGGGACGCCCGCGTTGCGCAGGGCGCCGTCCCACCCGCCCCGGCATGCCGGGTCGGTCCCCTCGAACCCATGGTCCGCCGTCAGCATCAGCAAGACCTCGTCAGCCACGCCGATACGGTCGAGGTGGTCGAGGAACGCACCGAGACGACGGTCGGCGTCGCGCAACGAGTCCCTGGCGATCGGCGAACGCGGTCCGCCAGCGTGGTGGCCCGCGTCGGTCACGACGTTCGACCACCACGTCAGGACCGGTGCGGTCGGCGCGTCCGGCCAGAGGCTGAGCATCTGGTCGAGACCCGCGTCGTCCACCTGGGTGGCCCAGGCGTAGTAGCCGTCGGCGATATGACGGCGGTCGCCGAGGTGCGGGGAGCCGGTCGGGTCCGGCAGCGCCTGCGCCAGGCTCGTGGCGCCGTCCGCGGAGCCAGTCGCTCGGATCAGCGCCATGGTGGAGTAGCCCGAGCCCCGATCCACGGGCTCGTTGACGCACGCCGTGAGCGCATCGGGACGCCCGCGCGCCACCTGCTCGAAGACGGTGGTGACGTCGGGTCGCAGCCACTGTGCCGACCGGTGCCAGGTGGTCGCGTCGTTCGCGTTGACCGACCGGCCGGAGCCTCGGTCGTAGAACATGTTCCCGAGGATGCCGTGCCGGCCGGGACCGACGCCGGTGAGGATCGACGTGTGATTCGTGAGTGTGACGCTGGGGAACTCCGCCACGGCTCCGCCGCGGAGGGCGCAGCCGCGCTCGAGAAGTCTCGCCACGGCCGGCAACTCACCCCGGCCAGCCAGGTGCAGAAGGTCGCCGCAATGGGCTCCGTCCCAGAGCACCCCCACCACAAGCGTGGCGTCCCGTCCGACCAGCCGGTCGAGTATGGCGCCGTCGACCGGTGACCCGGCGGCGTCGAGCAACCGGCCGGTGACCGGGTCCGGGTCGACGCCGGTCAGCCACGCGAGCGTGGGACCGATGTCGCGGAGCCGGGCGTGGTCGTCGAGCCACCCGGTGGTCCTGACGCCGGGTCCGGACAACAGCAGCGGCGCCCGGGACTGGATCACGTCCAGGCTCCCGTGCTCGCCGACGTGGCCGCCGGCCTCGGGGAAGTAGTGCGCCGCCGTGTGGACGACCACGAGGTCGGGTGAACGGCCACCGTCGGCGAGCAGGGAGTGCAGCCGTTCGGCCGCGTAGGGGTAGGCGTTGCGCGCGTTGGGCGGAGCGGGGTCCGCGCACTCCAGGCCATACGGCAGGAAGGCCATCGGGTCCTGCTCCGCGACCGGGTTCACCCCGTCGATCACCTCGTCGACCGCGCCGGGCCACAGCCGGGCCCGCCCGGTCTTGTTCGCCACCAGCACGGCACCGTCGCCGTCCGGCCAGGCCACGAGGTCGACGATGTCGCCGAGCGCCGCAGCGGTGAGGGCATCGACGGCTCGGTCGACGAGACGGTCCACGGCTCCCAGTCTGGTGGGCGCCGGAGAATGGCCGGCGGCCGGATGCGCCTGGGGGCGTCACGGCGCCCGTGGCAGCATCCGGCCGTCGGTGTCAGAGCGCGCGGGCGGCCGAGACGCTGGCCTGCCGACTGGCTCGGCTGGCCCGGCTGGCAGCACGCTCGGCACGGCGCTGGTGCCGCCGTGCGGCGGCGACGCGCAGAGCCAGTCGCTCGTGCTCCGCCTCGGCGAGGCGCTCCTGATACTGCGCTCTCGCGAGGGCTTCACTGATCAACAACATGTGCGTACTCCTGACGATCGGGTCGACGTACCGGTGGGTCGTCGCTGTCATGGGCTTCTCTCGTTCTGTCGGGAGCTCGGGCTGTCGCCCGCGCCCTTGTCGGCGCGTCGGTCGACGCGCGGTTAGTGTTCGCTGCCGCCGCTGCTCACGCGGCGACCTCGGTCTTGCGCGGACGGCCGCGGGGGCGTTTGCGCGCGACGACGACGCCGGAGATGAACAGCTCTCCTCCCCAGACGCCCCAGGGCTCACGTCGCGCGTGAGCG
>DASUYL010000064.1:0-26587 GCA_036377395.1 Jiangellaceae bacterium | reverse complement strand
GTTCCCGGTCATCACCGGCGCCACCGGCCAGGAACGGATCTATGACGGCTACCCCGACGTTGCCCTCGACATGGTGGACAGCCGCACCTTCGACGGCCAGATCCAGCTGGTCGAGTACGTGCCGAGGCTGCTGCACGGCCCACCCGGCACATCCTGAGAGTCCGTCCTCCACGCATCGGGCCCACAGACGATCATGGCGACGCGAGGACACTCCGGGGCGACTCTTCCATCCAGCGCGGTCGACCTGCCCCCGGACATCGACACTTCGGATCAGTCACTTCCCAGACCCGCACCCTCGACGCTACGGCCACGACAGGCCCGGCTCCACACCTCGCGCGGCCTCGACAGCCGCCACCCAGCGCCGGCGCGCCCAAGGGGTCAAGACGCAGCGCCCCACCGGACGAACGGTCTTGACGCCGACCAGCGCCGGCGCACCTGCGGTTCGGTGTCGGCGTTCACGAGACGACCTTCCGCGTGAACGTGAGGTGGGTGACGCCACTGGGCGAGGAGACCGCCTCGACGTCGTAGGCATTTTCGAGGGCCTCCAGGCCGTCCCAGATGCGGACGCCGCGGCCGAGCACGATCGGGACCTGGACGAGATGCATGTGGTCGACGAGCCTGGCGGCGAGAAAGTCGCGTACGACGCTGGGGCCGCCGCCGATCCGGACGTCCTTGCCATCGGCTGCTTCGCGAGCGGTCTCGAGCGCCTCGGCCGGGGCGGCGTCGAGGAAGTAGAACGTGGTGCCGCCCTCCATCTCCATCGAAGGCCGCGGGCGGTGAGTGAGCACGAAGGTCGGTGTGTGGAACGGCGGGTTCGGGCCCCACCAGCCCCTCCAATCCGGGTCGTCCTGCCAGCCGGGCGGGCCGAACTTGTTGGCACCCATGATCTCGGCGCCGATGCCGTAGCTGTGGCGCTCGGCGAAGGCATCGTCGACTCCGGCGGTTCCGCCGGCATCCCAGAACCGGGTACTGAACATCCACTCGTGCAGACGCTCGCCGGCGTGGCCGAACGGTGCATCGGCGGATTGCGGCTCGCCGGTGGCGAAGCCGTCGAGGGAGATGGACAAGTTGTGGATCCGTGTAAGTGACATCCGCGCTCCTCGATCGGTGATTGCTGGCAGGGTCGATTCTGGGCGAACGGAACGCGCGCCGGTAACCTGACCGCGCGCCGTGGCGGTCACCCAGTCGAGCGAGCCGCCGTCGTGCCGACTCGGGCTTGCACTCTCCCTATCGCATCGATCATGGCCGATCAGAGTCGTCGAAAGAGGCCGGGAGGCGGTGTCGGATGGGGGCAGAGGTGTTCGTAGCAGGAGTGAGAGGCCGCCCACGAGGAGCGAGCGCCCCCGAGGAGTAGGGAACCGCGATCATGAAACTGACGACCACCACGCAGGTCTCCGTCGATGGAGTGATGCAGGGAAACGGCGGGCGGCATGAGATTCTCGATCCCGGATTCGAGCGAGGCGGATGGGCTAGGCCGCTGTTCGACAGCGAGGCCATGACGTTCGTCGACGAGGTGTACCAGCGCGCCGACGCGTTCCTGTTCGGCCGGCGGACCTACGAGCTCTTCGCCGGCTACTGGGGCGTGAGGGAGGATCTGGAGAATCCGATCGTGGGTGCCTTGAACACGAAGCCCAAGTACGTCGCATCGAACACGCTCACCGAACCGCGCTGGGCGGACACGAACGTTCTCTCCGGTGACCTCGCGGCGGCCATCGGCGAGTTGAAGGCCAAGTCGGCGGGTGAGCTGCAGTTGCACGGCAGCGGCGCCCTGACCCGGTGGTTGCTCGAGAACGACCTCGTCGACGAGATGAATCTGCTCGTCGTCCCGGTAATCGTCGGCCAGGGCACGCGTCTGTTCGCCGCCACCGGCCCGGACATGGCACTTGATCTGGTCGAGTCGCGAGCCTTCCCGACGGGCATAACACTCCAGGTCTACCGGCCGGCCGGGCGCCCGCAGTATGCAACCGAATGAAACGCGTGACGTAGGACGCACGAGACGACCGACCGTTCCAGCCGTGTGGCCTACGGCCGGCGCAGGTGTCCAGCGATGGCTTGGACGAGGCCAATCGTTCACAACCGGCGCGCGGGAGAGTCTTGAAAGACATCCGGGAGGCGGTGTCGTATCGGGGCAGCGGTGTTCGTAGCAGGGGTGAGTGGCCGCCCACGACGGGCGCCCCGAACCGCAGGAGATGATCCGTGATGCAGTACCTGGTTTCGGTGATCCATGACGCGCCCGACTTGGCCACCCCAGACGAGATGGCTGCCATCAACGCATTCAACGACCGGCTCGTGGCGGAGGGTCACTGGGTCTTCGCCGGTGGCCTCGCGGCGCCCGACACGGCCACCGTCATCGACAACCGTGGTGGGGAGGCGATCTTCACCGACGGGCCCTTCCTGGAGTCGAAGGAGTACCTCGCCGGCTTCTGGATCATCGAGGCGGCCGACCTGGACGTGGCGCTCAAGCTCGCCACCGAGGGGTCGAAGGCCTGCAATCGGAAGGTCGAGGTGCGCCCATTCCTGTGAGCGTGATCGACGTCCGGGAGGTGATCACCCAGGCCCACCACGAGGAGTGGGCCCGGATGGTCGCCGCCCTGACCAGGCGTTTCGGTGACCTCGACATCGCCGAGGAGGCGGCGGCGGAGGCGTTCGCGACCGCCGTCGAGCGGTGGCCGGCCGACGGCGTACCCCCTAATCCCGGCGGCTGGCTGACCACCACCGCCAACCACAAGGCCATCGACCGGATCCGGCGCGAGAACAAGCGCGACGACAAGCAGAAGGAGGCTCAGATGTTGTACGACGGCACGCCTGAGCCTGTCGGCGCCATCGACGACGAACGGCTCCGGCTGATCTTCACCTGCTGTCACCCAGCGCTCGCGATGGAGACCCGGGTGGCGCTGACGCTGCGCATGGTCGGCGGTCTGACCGTGGCCGAGATCGCCCGTGCCTTCCTGGTGCAGGAGACCACCACGGGGCAGCGGATCACCCGCGCGAAGGCCAAGATCAAGGCGGCTCGCATCCCGTATCGGGTGCCGTCCGCGGAGGATCTCCCGGCACGGGTCTCCGGCGTCCTCACCGTCCTGTTCCTCGTCTTCAACGAGGGCTACCTGGCGACCGGCCCCGACACCGATCCGGTCCGTCCCGACCTGACCGCCGAAGCGATCCGGCTCACTCGCCTGATCCGTGCCCTCATGCCGGACGACGGTGAGGTGGCCGGCCTGCTGGCGCTGATGCTCCTCACCGAGGCCCGCCGCACCGCCCGCGTTTCAGCGAGCGGCGAACTGGTCCCCCTCGACGAGCAGGACCGTGGGGCCTGGGACGCGACGCTGATCGCCGAGGGTCACCGGCTGGTGCGCGAGCGCCTGGCCGCCGGGGTGGCTCCGGGGCGCTACCAGATCCTCGCAGCGATCAACGCCGTCCACACCTCCGCCCGCGACATACGCGACACCGACTGGTCGCAGGTCGTCGCCCTCTACGACCGGCTCGTGCGCCTCGACCCCTCCCCGATCATCGCCCTCAACCGGACCATTGCGATCGCCGAACTTGACGGCCCAGAGGTGGCACTGGCGGCCGTCGACCGCCTCGACGGCGCCTTGGCCCGGTATCACGCCTACCATGCGACCCGCGCCGACCTGCTGCGCCGGCTGGGCCGCTCTCAGAAGTCGCGCGCGGCGTACGACAAAGCCATCGAGCTGGCGGGCAACACCGCCGAGATCGCCTACCTGACACGCCGCCGCGACCAGTTGAGGTAGTGCCCGCGCAAAGCGGCGCCCGGCCGCGATGGATACGCCGCACGAGGCAGACGGCGAGGTGGTAGGCCGAGCCTGCCAGCGTCGGCCTTTTCCCAATTCCACTCGAGGCAGCCCGCAGCTGTCCGCGGCAGATGCGGGGGCCGCGGTAGCGTCTCCTGCCCTCCGCGGCCTGAGAGTGCGCTTGACCGCGCATCGCCAGATCCGTTGGTCTGCCACACGCCGACAGGCGGCGGAAAGACGCACGCCCCTCGAGCTGGAAAGTCTCGCGGATCGCCGGCTGATCCGTGCGTTCCGCGGGGCGTCAAGCCAGACCCACAGAAGGCCGGACTCACGTTCGGCGCATCAGGAGCAGGCGAAATGGCCGGGTGTTGGGAGGGAATGCGACAGCCATGCGGTCGCGGTAGTACTCGAGGCCCTCCACGTTCTCAGCCACGTGGAGCCCGTGTCGCTTGTAAAAGGCGACGGCCCGGTCGTTTCCTTCGACGACTAAAAGCATGTATGGCAGCCGCTGAGGAAGTCGTGCATGCGCTTCCTCGATCAGCAGGTGACCCGCCCCGTGACCACGCGCGCGGCCGTCGACGTAGAGGCGGTGAAGCTCTGGCTCGGGTCCGAATGCATCGAAGTGAAGGAATCCTTCCACCATGCCGTCTCGCTCGGCGACGAGAAACTCCGCGAGCTCGGCGCCGGAGCATCGCTCGATGCATGCGGCGATTGCGTTCACGGAGTACGTCTGCTGGACGGCGGCCTCGACAGCCGCCGGATCGACCAGGCCGATGTACTGAGTCGCTACTCCTTCACGCCCGATTCTCGCCACCACCACCGCGTCCGCGGCCACGGCGGAGCGAACCTGCAGGCTGTCGCTCATGTGACAACGCTAGAGACCTGTACTGCTGGAATCCACGCGCTCATGTGGCCGCTCGCGGCGATGTGACGCATGTCCGCATCCATGCGGATCGCGGCATGTCCGGATGTCCGCTAGGGGGAGCGCTCCACGCTCAGCAGTCGAATACTGACCAGCAGATGTCGTTTCGCAGACGCTGGTCGTCAAGCACGAGCTCGCGAATCGCCTCCGGGAGCTGGTCACGCTGCCAGTGGCACTCGAGTCGCCCTGCGGCCTCGCTCTCGCCTTCTGGCGCGGAAGCACGTGAGGCCTTGATCGCGTAGGCGGCTGCACCGAGTTCGTGCGCGGCGACGTGTGCGACGGCCCCAGCTTGGCCAGCAGCGTAGGCGGCGTGCCGTGCCGCCCCACGCAGGTGTCTGGCCGCGCCCATTGCATGGCCGCCTGCCGCGCGAGCCTGCATCATCGTGACTTCGCCCCGGACCCAGGCGCGGGCGTGCTCGATCGCTTCACGTGGTCGTGGGTCATCAGGCTGAGCCGACTCGAACAGGTGAAGGACGTGTTCCGCGCACGACGCCGCCCAAAGAGCGAGGAGGTGGTGATCCGGATCAGTGAGGGTCCCACCGCGACGAATCGTCACAAAACGAGGGTCTCGAACCTTCGGGAGGATCATTGGTTGGGCGCTCCCTCCCGTTTGTGTCCATGCAACACGACGGGGTGCCAGGAGGACGATGCGCGTCCCAACCGTGGCGTCGTTCAAGCACCAGCGCGCGGCCCTTCGCCGTGAGGCGGCCTGGCCGGAAACTCACCGCATACACCCTGCACTCGCAGTTCCGGAAGTGCGCCGGCAGGCAGCGGTATGACGCGCTCGATCCCTGCCGTCCCCTGGCGAGCGCACGTCGCCTCGTCGGCGAGGAGGGCGTAGACGACGTCGAGCCGGCGGCGGCCTCCTCGAGTCGCGCAATGCCGACGCCTGGGAGTATTGCCTGCGATCAACGCGCTGCTCCTGGCGCTGCGGGTTCGGCGGGGCCATCCGGGCAGAGTGGTCGGTGCAAGAGGGAGGAATGCAGATGCCTGAGGTTGTCGTCGACTTCATCACCTCGCTCGACGGGTACGCCTCCGCCGAGGGCTGGCCGGGCTGGTGGGGAATGGAAGGGCCGGAGTACCTCGCCTGGCTGGGCGAGAACCCCGAGGGGGACCACCTGGTCCTGATGGGAGCGAACACCTACCGGCTCATGTACGGGTTCACGAAGGAGGGCGAGCCGGGGACGGACGTGCTCGGCGGCGTGTCGAAGGTGGTCTTCTCCAGCACGCTGACCGAGCCGCTGGAGTGGGAGAACTCGACGCTGGTCACCGGCGATGCGGCCGATGCGGTGCGGGAGATGAAGGAGAATGGCGACCGGTCGATGCGCACCATCGGCAGCCTCACGCTGTGCCGCTCGCTACTCGTGGCCGGCCTTGTCGACCGGTTCCGGGTGGTGATGTTCCCGGTCATCACTGGCGCCACCGGCCAGGAACGGATCTATGACGGCTACCCCGACGTTGCCCTCGACATGGTGGACAGCCGGACCTTCGACGGCCAGATCCAGCTGGTCGAGTACGTGCCGAGGCTGCTGCACGGCCCACCCGGCACATCCTGAGAGTCCGTCCTCCACGCATCGGGCCCACAGACGATCATGGCGGGGCGACCCACGCGGCTACTGGACGCATGGGAGGCATAGTCAAGACGGGGGATCGGCGTGCCACGCGTCTGCTTTTCGCCCGCCGTGTCGCTGACCACGCTGACCTTCGCCACCGTCTTGGCCATGGTCAAGCCTGAGGCCGCATCCGGGGGGCGGCCGCAGGCCAGGACCCCAACGGCGATGAGTCTCGCCGTGGTTCCCAGTCTGTGTCCGCACACCCCGATCAACCGCACTCGAGGAGAACGACATGACCGCTGCCTACACCTTCGACGTCTTTTCCAGCCTCGACGGCTACGGCGCCGCCAGCGCCAACTGGACCGGCTACTGGGGCAAGCAAGGCCCCGAGTTGCTCGACCACCGCCTCGCCTTGTACGACGCGGAGCAGCGGATGGTCTTCGGGGCCAACACGTATCGGGCATTCGCCCGGATGCTGGCCTCGAGCACCGAGGAGTCCGAGGTACGGGACCCCTGGGTCACCCGGATGAGGAGCCTGCCGGCAACGGTGGTGTCGACGACGCTGGACGAACCCCTCGACTGGCCGGACGCCACCGTCGTCAGCGGCGACGCCGTCGACGTCGTGGCCCGGCTCAAGGAAGAGTCCGAGGTGCCGTTGCGCTCGCACGGCAGCCTGTCGTTGAACCGGGCGCTGATGGCCGCCGGGCTGGTCGACCGCGTGCAGGTGACGCTCTTCCCCGTGATCACCGGTCAGACCGGGCTGGACCCGATCTTCCACGGTGCGGCCGACTTCGACCTCGAGCTGCTCGAGACCCGGACACTCGACGGTCACATCCAAGAGCTCATCTACCGGCCCACCCTGCATGTCTGAGTCCAACCATCCCCCCACCCCGTCAAGCAGCCCGAACCTGACCCGGAAGTCCCGCTGACCGACATTCCGACCGACCTCAGGGCCGCCCTGGTCACGCGGCTTGCTGATCACCTGCTGATTCGTCGGGTGGTTCGACGAACTGGCCGCTCTCGAACCTCGCTCCCGACGCGGAGCAGGGCGACCAGGACGTACCCGCTGTGGCGGTGAGACACGCAACCGCTTCGCGGCGGCAGACACTGCCGCTGTCGCGGTGGATTGACGCGGTTTGCAGCAGGCCCGGACACGTCGGCGCTGTCGTTTGCGGTCGCCGGGCTTCGTCCACGGAGCCGCCATTACTTCACAATCCGCCGCTGTGAGCCAGTGGGCCCCTGCGGCGTCGCCGTAAGAAGCGTCGGCCGCCGCTACCGGACTGCTGGGTGCCCTCGCTCGACTCCTGCCTCGAGTTGCCCCAGCCCAGACAGACTTGAGGGTCGCGTCACAGCCCCCCATCATGGGCCAATGGCGGTCATCGAATTCGAGCTGGAACGCACCATCCATGCCCCTATCCAGCACGTCTTTGCTCGGCTGGCCGACATCAACGGACACAACGACTGGATGCCCAAGAAAGGCAGCATCCTGCGGCAAACTCAACAGACGTCGCCCGGAGAGCCGACCCTTGGAACGACCTACCTCGATGAAACGGCTTATGGCCCGACACCGGGCGAAATCGTCGAGTTCCAGGCGCCGCACACGTTGGTGTACCACTGGTGGGACAGGTCCAAGTCTGGCAAACCCAGGCTCGAGGGCTGGCCCGGATATTCCCTCGACGTGGAGGATCCAGACACGACACGCGTACGCCACCACGCCAGAATGCGCACGTACGGTATTTACGGTCTGGCGACCCCGCTACTCCGCAGGATCGCCGTGAGAGAACGCACCGCAACGATTGACGCACTCAAGGCGTCCTTCGAACCGAGCTTCCAACGATAAGGGCGCCAGACGTGGGCGATCCATCTCCCCTCGAGACCTGGGTGGCCCGTTGGCTGCGCCATGATCTGAAGGGACGACTGCGGGGTACAGGCCGCACTGATGCACGGTCCGACGTGCTCATCGATCGGGCGAGGGCCGCCGCGTGACCGTGCCCGTGGCTGAGCGTGATCAAGCTGTTGGGGCGATGGGCGGCGGATGGCACGCGGTACAGCGGTGCCGTCAGGTAAGGAGCTGTGCCACCCAGAGCACGCTCACCGCGACCACGACGGTGAGACCCATCCGTCGGGTGTGCCAGGCGACCAGGCCGGCAGCGACTGCGGCGACGAGAACGGGCGACGGCGTCAGGAGCCAGCCGGGTCCGCCCTCACGGGTCAGCGCCGTGGCCAGCAGCGCGGCCAGGGCGGCGACGGCGGCATGGTCGAGGACGCGCCGGAAACCCGTTGGAAGACGTCTCGCCGGAAAGATCACGATGAATCCCACGCGCAGCAGCCAGGTGACCACGCTCGAGGCGAGGAGGACGACCGCACTCATCGACGCCTCACCTCGATCAGTCCGCCGGCGACGATGCCCGCGGCCAGACCGGCGCCGAGCCCGAGCCCGTTGGGCAGGCTGGAAAACGTGGTCGCCACCGCCGCAGCGACGGCAGCCACGAGTACCTGAGGGCGTGCGCGTAGCCGTGGCGCGAGCAGGGCGATGATCACCGCCGTGGCCGTGAAGTTGAGCGGCGAGGAGGCGGGAATCGCTGCGCCCAGAGCCATACCGACCGCCATCGCGGTCACCCAGAATGCGCCCAGCACCAGACCGGCGACCAGCCAGTAGCGTCGGAACCGACCGGGCTCGTCGAGGTCGTCACGCGCCGTCGCCAGGGCGTACGTCTGGTCGACCAGGAAATGAGGTCCGAGCCAGCGGAACCAGCGCGGTTGGCCGCGAAACAGTGGCTCCAGAGCGGCTCCGTACACGAGAAGTCGCGCGTTGATCACGGCGACGGCCGCCAGGATCATCACGAGCTCTGCCCCCGCACCCAGCAGGGCGACGGCGGCGAGGTGCGCGGAGCCGGCATACAGCGCGCCGCCGCCGAGAACGCCGACGCCACCCGACACGCCGATCTCCCGCATGGCGCTGCCGATGACGAGAGCGAACGGCACGACGCTGGCGGCGACCGGAACGATGTCCCGTGCCGCCGCCAGCTCGATGCGCGGCGCGCTGACCGCCACCGGCGCCGAGGTCATGCCGGCTCTTCCAGGCCGATGTTGACGCTTCCGTTCGGTGCCAGGATGCGTTCCCGCAGCCAGGACAGCCGGCCCGAGAATCGGCGTCCCGGTCGCCGGCGGGCCTCCGCCGCCAGCCGCGCCTGCCGAGCGTGCTGTTCGAGGTCGCGTCTGCGAGCCTCGAAGAGCATCGCGTGCAGGTAGTCGTGCTGCATGTCGTGCTCCCTCCGCTTCGTTCTCGGTCGGCCACGGATCGGGCCGGCCAGGCGGCTGCCCGCCACGTCCAACGATCGGCGCGCCGCACCGGCCGTACATCGGTGATCACTGCCTAACTGATGCGGGCCGGATGCCCATGTCGCCCGGGAATGCCAGGCGTCGTGGGCAGCTGGCCCACTGACCTGGCGGTTTGCACATGTCAGTGGGGCAACGGCGAGGACGGCAGGCACCGCGGCAACAGGTCTGGCCAGCCCGTCGGGCGGAATCACGCACCTGCGCGGTTGGCTCCGCCATGCCGAAGCACCGAATCCACCGAGTCCGGCAGGTGCCCGTCGGACCGTCGGGACCGGTTCTGCGGCCCGAGTAGGTAGCCCCTGGCACATAAATAGGCAGCCGTTGCCGACGAGCTGTGGCCGGTGCGACGCGCACAGTCGGGGCACCTGGCCCGAACGAGAGACCTTGGAGGACTCGATGACACAGGCCACCACCCGCGGCACAGCGCGCAACGGTGTCGACACCGCGACGCTGTTCGCCACCCTGGACGCCGTCAGTGCACAGCCCGAGATTGGTGCGTTCCAGTTCCGGGCGCGAAACCGCTGGGTGTCCGGAACCCACAGCCAGAGCCGGTTCGGCGACTTCTACGGTGCGGGGCAGGAGATGACGCACCGGACCGAGACCGTGCTGGACGCCGACCACCCGGCGGTTCTGGTCGGCGCGGACAACGGCCCCACCCCGGTGGAGTACGTGCTCCACGCGTTGGCGGCCTGCCTGACGGCGGGGCTCGTGAACATCGCCTCGGCGCGCGGCGTCGTCCTGACCGAGGTCGAGTCGACCGTCGAGGGTGACATCGACCTGCTGGGCATCCTCGGCCTGTCCGATGAGGTCAGGAACGGCTTCGAGAAGGTCCGGGTCAACTTCCGGATCAAGGGCGAGGCATCGGACGAGGTGCTCCGTGAACTGCTCGAGCGCTCACGGGCGCGATCGGCCGTCTTCGACGTCATGACCAATGGCGTGCCGGTCGAGATCGACGCCACCGTCGGCTGACCATGACCACCCGAGTGCAGACGCTGATCGTCGGGGCCGGCCAAGCCGGCCTCGCGATCAGCCACGTCCTGACCACGCTGGGGCACGATCACCTGCTCGTCGACCGTGGCCACGTCGGCGAACGGTGGCGGACCGAGCGGTGGGACTCGTTCACCCTGCTCACCCCGAACTGGCAGACGCGGCTCCCTGGATTCCGCTACACCGGGTCCGATCCCGCGGGCTTCATGACCCGCGACCAGGTGGTGGGCTTCCTGAGCCGCTACGCCCGGACATTCGAGGCACCTGTCCGCGCCGGTGTGACCGTGACCGGTGTCGATCCGGCGCCGCCGGGGTGGATCGTTCGGACCGATGTCGGCCGGATTCACGCGACCAACGTCGTCGTCGCCACGGGCCACTACGACCGCCCGGCGATCCCTGCCATGGCGGCCGGCCTGCCGGCGCAGGTGCACCAGTTGCACACGAGCGCGTACCGCAACCCCGAACAGCTGCCCTCCGGCGCCGTCCTCGTCGTCGGCGCGGGCCCGTCCGGCCAGCAGATCGCCGCCGAGCTGGCCCGCGCCGGTCGCCAGGTCTACATCGCCGTCGGACATCACCGCCCCCTGCCGCGGCGCTACCGCGGCCAGGACGCGTACTGGTGGATGGACCGCATGGGCATGCTGGAACGCACCGTCGACTCGTTACGGGAGCCGAAGTCACCCCGGCGCGCACCCAGCGTCGTCCTCGCGGGCGGGGAGCGCGACCTGAATCTCTACCGTCTGGTCGAGCACGGAGTCGTCCCCACCGGCCGACTGAGCGCCAT
Source organism: Jiangellaceae bacterium (assembly GCA_036377395.1). Taxonomy (GTDB): domain Bacteria; phylum Actinomycetota; class Actinomycetes; order Jiangellales; family Jiangellaceae; genus DASRTE01. Next base: position 15,256 of record DASUYL010000064.1, on the reverse strand, counting down.
CGACCGGGGTCACGTGCGTTTCGACGACGACCTGCCAGCCCGACTGGCAGAGGCCGACCTGAACGTCCGGCGACTGCGTGACGCCGTCGACGCATATGTCGAGCAGTACGGAGTCGACGCACCGGTGGAAGACATCTCGCCACCTGCGCCGGCGATATGGGCCCACCGGTCGCCGCGGTCGCTCGACCTGGCTCGCGCCGGTGTCTCCACCGTCGTCTGGGCGACCGGGTACGGCCGCGACTACTCGTGGATCAACGCACCCGTCTTCGATGCCGAGGGTGAGCCGATCCAGCGCCGCGGCGTCACCGCCGCTCCCGGGCTGTCCTTTCTCGGCCTGCGCTGGCAGTACCGGCGCAAGTCGAACTTCATCGATGGCGTCGGCGACGACGCGACGTACCTGGCCGACGTCATCGCGAGCGCGGCGCCCGACATGCGCGCGGCCGTCGCCTAAGACGGCGGCCCGGTGTCGAGGCGCAGGTCCGCGGCCATCCGAACCGCGTCCCGGCGCGTGTGTGCACCCAGTCTGGTCAGGATGGCCGACACGTGATGGTCCACGGTCCGGACCGACACCACCAGACGATCGGCGATCTCGGCGTTGGTCAGTCCGTGAGCCAGCAGCGCCAGAACCTCGAGCTGGCGATCGGTCAGCTTCGACCGCTCCGCTGTGGCGGCCGCCCTCCGCACCCGTGGGAACCGGGTGACGCCCAGACCTCGCAGCCGTTGCCGGACCACTCTCGCGGCGGGCGACGCAGCCATGCCGTCGAGGATCTCCAGAGCCTCCACCATGGGCGTGGCCTGACCCGAGTCGGCCAGCTCCAGGGCCCGTTCGTAGGGATCGCCGATTCGCTCCCATAGCTCGGCCGCCGCACGCCAGTCGCCGCGCAGGCCGGTGGCCCACTCCTCGGGACAACCGCTGAAGGCCTCGACCGGCAGACCGGCCCGGCTCAGATAACGGAGCAGCTCGCCTCGGCCGCGGAATCCGCCGGCCGCAGCCGTGCGGTCGAGCAGGACGTCGATCTGCGGCTGGGCGCGGGCGAGGTCACCGGACAGCCATGCCCACTCGATGCGCGCCAGCCCAGCCGGTGCCAGTGACAACAGAGCATCTCCTCGCAGCGCGATCTCCCACGCCCGGTCGAGCACCTGCTCGGCTTCCGGACTTCCCCGTCGGGCCAGCACCCTGCCCAGCGTCGGCAGGGTGAGCCGGGCCAGTTGCCCCGCGTCGGGGACACCCGCAACGAGATCTCGCAGCAGCTCCTCGCTGCCGACGAGGTCGCCGCGGACCATCATCAGCATGGCGCCGTGCGCCCGCAGGCTGTACGCGTGCGCCGGCAGATCGTGATCTGTGCAGTACTGGACTCCCTCCGCGATGCACCGCTGGAGGGCATCGTGGTCACGCAGGTGGTAGAACGCCTCCGCGAGATTGGTGTAGGCGCGCGCCACGTACTCGTAGTGCGGGATCGACCTGGCCAGCTCGAGGCTGGCCCGCAGGTCGTCGACACCGCGTTCGTCACCGAGGGCCACTCGGGTCCAACCGACGTAGTCGAGGCCGAGCGCGACCAGGTCCGGACGATTCGAGCGCTCGGCCAGTTCCCTGGCGGGCCCGAGCTGCTCCAGCGCAGCCTCGAACTGATCGGTGAGCGACAGCACCGCACCGTAGTAGGTCTGGGCGTAGGCCTGCGCCGCCGTGCTCTCGCTGCCGGTGAGCACCCGCACCGCCTGCTCGATCGCCGCCCTCGCCGGACCCGGCCGGTCGGCCATGTACGACGCACGCGACACGGCGACCAGCGCCTCACCGAAGGCCACCCGGTCACCGATCCGATTCCAGAGCTGCGCCGCCCTCTGGGCGGCTTCCTCCGCCTCGGCGAAGCGGTAGGCGGCATACAGCTGCCAGGCGTACTCGACCAGGATTTGCGCCTGAGCCCGGTCGGGCAACGCCTCGAGGTGTGCGACGACGTGCTCGTAGTGCGCCAGCGCCTGACTGTGGGCGCCGGCCTGCGCGGCCTCGCGCGCGGCCAGCGGCCCGTACGACAGGATCGTCTGGACCTCACCCGCTGCCACCGCGTGGTGGACGATCCTGGACAGGTCGGCGTGGTCGTGCGCCAGGAGCGCCTCCATGACCGCACCGTTGAAAGCCATCCGGCGCGATGCGGGCATGCTGTGCTCCAGCGCGTGCCGAGCCAACTCGTGACGGAACGTGAGCCCCTCGGGCCGGAGCTCGACCAGGCCGCGCTCCTCGGCCTCGGCCAGCGGGCCGGTACCACCGAGCAGCGCCCTCACCAGCCAGCTCTCCACGTGGGAGGGCACGACCGCGAGTTGGTCGAGCGCGACTTGTGTCTCGGGCGACAACTGATGGATCCGGGCCAGGACAGCGTCGACGACGTTGGCCGGGACATCCGAGCTCGGCGACGAGAGCACCTCGCTGACGAAGAACGGGTTGCCGTGGGTGTTCGCGAACACGGCCCGTCGGTCCATGCCCGCTGCCCTGGCCAGCCGGTCGACCGCGTCCTCGCTCAGCCGGCGTAGCACCAGCCGGCGAACGGTGGAACCGGAGAGCGCGCCGAGCAGCTGACGGAGGTGGTCGGGCTGGAGCTCGTCGTCGCGGTACGAGAGGACGACGACGGAGCGCAGGCGCTGCAGCCGCCGCGCGACGAACTGCAACGCGTCCAGCGTGGCGTCGTCGGCCCAGTGGATGTCCTCGACGGCCAGGATGGTCGGCAGGTCGGAATGCGAAAGCTCGTCGAGTAAGGCGCGGTAGACGCTCTCCCGGTCCGACTCGCCGGAGAACGCGGCGGCCAGGGGTCCGCCCACCGCGGCCGCGGCGTCACGCAGGGGACCGAAGGTTCGGGGGGTCAGCAGGTCGTCGCACGTACCCATGAGCACGCGAACGCTCCCCTCGACCGACCGCAGGAACTCACGGATCAGGGTGGTCTTCCCGATGCCGGCCTCGCCCAGCACGAGCATCGCCGAACCCTCGCCCGCGGCGGCTGCGTCCACGGACGCGACCAGGGCTGCCAGTTCCGCATCACGCTCGACCAGCCCCGCCCCCATGCAGGCATGGTGACACCAGTTCGCCGATGCGTCAGCACGCCCGACGCCCGCCGGGTCAGTCGACGCTCACTGCGTCCACCGCGACGACGCCGAGATCCCGGGCCAGCTCCGCCGCCTGTCGCCTGCTTCCGACCGCGAGCTTGGTGAGGATTGCCGCGACGTGGTGGTCGACGGTGCGAACCGACACGACGAGCCGGTCGGCGATCTCGGCGTTCGTCAGCCCCTGCGCGACGAGCCCGAGGACGTCGAGCTGACGCTGCGTGAGACCGGCCGGGTTCACGCGGGTGGCGTGCCGAGGGCCACGCGGGATCTGTTGAACACCATGGCGACGAAGCAGCTCGCGGGCGCGGTTGGCCGCGGCGGTAGCGCCCAGGCCGTCGAGTATGGGCAACGCCGCCAGGATCGCGTCCGTCCGGCCGCCGTGCACCATGGCGTCGGCCTGCTCGTAGGGACAGCCGAGCCCCTCCCACGCGGCCGCCGCCGCCAGCCAGTCGCCGTCGACCTCCAGCCGGAATGCCTCGGCGGAGCCGTCGGTCACCGGGACGGGCTCACCGGCGCGGGCCAGCCAGACCGCCACCTCGCCCACGGCCCACGGCTGTCCCCCGCTGGTCAGCTGATCGTGCAGGTCGTGCAACGCCGCGCGTTCGGTCGCCAGCAGGCCGTTGAGCTCGGCCCACTCGGCACGCGCCACCGCCGCCACGACCTTGCGCTGGAGCTCTCCGGTCCGGTCCGCGTCGGCCACCAACCGCCGGACAAGGGTTTCGGCGTCCTCCTGGCCACGGCGGACATGCAGACGTGTGAGGGTGTAGAGAGCGTTGAGCTGGTTGAGCGGGCTCGCGGCCGGTCCGGTCAGCACGGAGGTGGCGAGGGCGTCAGCGTCGTCCCACCGGCCCCGGTCGAGCTCGAGCCGGCTCCGCACGCTGGTCAGGTAGCCCAGCACACTGAGCACCTCGTGCTCGTCGGCCCAGGCGCTCCCGTGGTCGAGGTATCGGAGCGCACGGTCCTGGTCTCGGCGCTCGACCGCGGTCTCGGCGAGGTTGGCGTAGGCCACGCAGACCGTGTGGTGCTCGCCGGCCGCGCGGGCCATCTCGATGCCCTGCTCCACCGTGCCGGTTCCGTCGCGGCCCTGGAGGAACTCCGTCATGCCGATGACCATGAGCGAGTACGCGACGACCTTGTCGTCGCCGCATTCGCGGGCCAGGTCGGCGGCTCGGTGCGCCCCCATCGATGCGTCGGACGCGCGCCAGTACATCATGTCGCGCACAGCCCGTGCTGCGAACGCTTCGGACAGCTCCCTGCTTCGCGGCCCCGCGGACAGGACCGAGATCGCCTCGTCGATGTGATGGTCCCCCTCGGCGCCCCGCCCGAGCACCCAGTACGCCTGGGCCAGCCGGACCAGCATGTGACCGGTGCCGAGGGTGTCACCCAGAGATCGTCGGAGCGCGAGTGCGCGGTGTCCGATCTGCGCGGCCTGCTCGATGTCGCCCAGATCGACGCAGACCGACCACCAGTCCGTGTAGAGATCTGCCCGGTCCGCCGGTGACAGGCGGGCGGCGTGCTCTGCCACGCGCCGGAAGTGGGCCATCGCCTCGCGATTGGCGTGACAGCGGACGGCCTGGCGCGCCGCGGCCAGGCCATGGGTGACGATCGCATCGCCGTCGCCGACGGCGACCGCGTGATGGACGACGCGAGCGGGATCCGCACCGGTCCGCACAAGTGTGTCCAACAGGCCACGATGGATCTCCGCCGCACGGGCGGCCGGCACCGCCGCCGCGACCGCCTGGCGGGCAATCTCGTGACCGAAGGAGACCGCGTCGCGATGGATCGACACGATGCCCAGGCGGTCGGGTTCCACGACCGCGATCGCCCATCCCGGGACGTGCTCGTCGAGCAGCGGCCGCTCGACCCGGACCGGGCTGAGCGCGACGAACTCGAGCAGGCGGCGTGACAGCTGGGGTAATCGGGCGATGCGGGCCAGCACGGCGTCGGCCACCGACCTCGGCACGTCCTCGGGCGCCGCGAGCACCTCGGACACGTAGAACGGATTGCCCCCGGTCAGGTCGTGCAGTTCGGCGGCGGCGTCGCCGGCCAGCACGCCGATGGCATCGACCGAGAGCGGCTCGAGCGGCAGCCGCACGGCGACGTGCGCCGGTATCCGGCCCAGCGTTCGAAGCAAGGGGTGATCGAGACTCATCTCTCCCGGCCGGTAGGCCAGCACCAGCAGCACGGGCAGCGAGTCGATCCGGCGGGCCACGAAGACCACCAGGTCCAGCGTCGCCTGGTCGGCCCAGTGCAGGTCGTCGATCACCAGCACGGCTGGACCCGGCGGCCGCACCAGCTCGGTGAGCACGAGATCCAGCAGCTGCTCCGGCGGGGCGCCCCCGGCCAGCGCCGATGCCAGCTCGTCCCCGACCTCGCCCGCCACGTCGTGCAGCGGTCCGAACGCCCGCGGTGTCGAGAGGTCGTCGCAGATGCCCCAGAGCACTCGCGCCCGGTCCTGGTGCCGGTCGACGAATGCACGAACCAGGCTCGTCTTACCGATGCCGGGTTCTCCCGAGACGAGGGCGACCCGACCGTGGCCGGCCGCCGAACTCGCCAGTGCGTCGCCGAGCAGGGCGAGATGTGCGTCCCGCTCGAGGAGCTCCATTCCAGCAGGCTAGGGCGGAAGCTCCACGTCTGCCCAGCGAGCGCCGACACCGGTGATCCGGACCTCGCGGACGTCGTCCGCAGATTCCGTCGGTCTGTCGCCTACGGCGCGGTGGATGTGCACGTCGAGTCGGTCCGCAGAGAGTCCCTCAGCGAGTCCTTCCCCCCACTCCACGACGGTGACCGCGTCGTCCAACGTCGCTTCCAGGTCGAGGTCCTCCAGCTCGTCCCAGCCGCCGAGCCGGTAGGCGTCGACGTGCACCAATGGTGGTCCTCCCGACAGGGACGGGTGCAGCCGTGCGATGACGAAGGTGGGAGAGGTGACCGGTCCCCGGACGTCGAGGCCGGCAGCGATGCCCTGGGTCAGGGTGGTCTTCCCGGCACCCAGTTCGCCGCCGAGCAACACCAGATCGCCGGCGCGCAGGACGCGCGCCAGCGTCTCGCCCAGCGCCCGCATGTCGGCCGGGTCCGGGACGGCGACCGTTCTGCCGCCGGTCACCGGCGGCGCCACCACCGGCGTCCGGTGCTGACCCGGGCCGCGGCCGGCCGCAGCTCGGCCGTGATCCGGTCGACGAGCTCGCGAAGGTGCGCCGTCACGACGTCGTGTCGTTCCAGGATCACCATGTGGCCGGCGTCGGGCACCTCCACGTACGAGGCGTCCGGCAGGGCGTCTGCCAGTTCCCGGCTGTGCTCGACCGGCGCCAGCAGGTCGCCGACGGCGCCCACGACGAGCACCGGAACGCGGGCGAGCACCGGGAGAGACGCCCTGCCGTCGTGACCGGAGAACAACGGGAGGAAGTCGGCGAGGACCTCGATCGGCGTCGCGGCGTTCATGGCCGCGGTGAACTCGATCAGCGAGGCGGACCTGCTCTCGACGAAGGAGTACCGGCGCGTCAGCACGTAGCCGAGGTCGCTGCCGGCGCGGCGCCCGCGTTCGATCAGTTCGGGCCGGCGGGCGAGTGCGGCGACCACGCCCGGCGCCACCTTGTGGGTCAGGCGGCCCAACGGCCCGGGCAGGCCGAGGGAGACGGCGCCGAGGTCTCGGGCACTGGTCGCGATCAACGCGACGCCGGCCACCCGGTCCCCGAACAGCTGCGGCCGACCCGCGGCCAGGGCGAGGATCGTCATGCCGCCCATGGAGTGGCCGGCCAGCACGACCGGTCCCCGTGGAACGGTCGCGTCGAGGACCTCGCCGAGATCCCGGCCCAGCCGTTCGATCGTGATGCTGTCCTCGGGCGCACGCATCGAGCGGCCGTGCGACCGCTGGTCCCAGAAAACCAGCCGCGCCGTGCCGGCGAGGTCCCGGCGTTGGAAGTGCCACGAATCATGGTTGAGGGCGTACCCGTGGGTGAACACGACGGTGACCGGCGCCGCGGCCTCGTCCACCTCGACATGGAGGTCGACGCCGTCGTCGGTCCTGAGGTGGTGCGCGGTTCCGCGGAGGGATCCGAAGTCCTCGTCCGCGTACGGGTCGTCACCGCGCAACGACCGCCCCACCACGTACCGCTCGGCAGTGAACCCGACGGCCGCTCCCGCCGCGGCCACGCCCAGGGCGGCACCGACCGACCCGGCGGCTCGGCCGAGCCTGAGCAGGCGGCTCACGCACCGACCTCCCCGGCGTGCGCGTAGGCGCGCGGCAAGCGTGGGCCGAAGCGGGTCACGATCTCGTACGAGATCGTGCGGCAGGCCTGCGCCCAGTCCTGTGCCGTGGGCTCGCCCGCCGACGCGTCGCCGAACAGCACCACCTCGTCGCCGGCTGCGGCCGGGGAGCTCCCCAGGTCGAGCACGAACTGATCCATGCAGACCCGGCCGGCCACCGGCCGGACCCGGCCGGCGGCGAGAACGGGTGCGCCCGGAGCTCCGTCACCGGACGAGCCGTGCCGGGGGACTCCATCGGCGTACCCGAGCGGCACGAGCCCGAGCGTGGTCTCCCGGTCGGTGACGTAGAAGTGTCCGTAGGACACGCCCTGTCCGGCCGGCACCCTCTTGACCAGGGCGAGCCGCGCCCGGACCGACATCGCCGGACGCAGGCCGACCTCGTGCGGCGCGGCCTGGTCGGGCACCGGCGACAGGCCGTACACGGCCAGTCCGGGGCGGACCAGGTCGAAGCGGGCGTCCGGTCGGGTGAGCGTCGCCGCCGAGTTCGCCAGGTGGCGGACCTCGGGTGAGACGCCACGGGACTCGGCGAGCGCGACGGCTTCCTTGAACGTCTCTATCTGTCCGACGACGGTCGGGTGACCCGGTGCGTCGGCAATCGCGAAGTGTGACCAGAGCCCGACGACCTCGACCAGCCCGTCCGCCTGTGCCTTGACGGCGGCGTCGACCAGCATCGGCCAGTCCCCGACGGTCGCGCCGGAGCGACCGAGCCCGGTGTCGACCTTGAGATGGACCCGGGCCGCCCGGCTGGTCGTCCGGGCCGCGGCGGCGATCTCCTCGACGGCCCAGACCGCCGACGCGGACACGTCGACGTCGGCCTCGATCGCGTCGCCCCAACGCTCCCCGGGCGCCGCGAGCCAGGCCAGGATCCGACCTGGCACGTCGGCCGCTCGCAGGGCCAGCGCCTCGGCCAGCACCGCCGTTCCCAACCAGGTGGCTCCGCCGGCCAGGGCCGCCCTGGCCGAGGGTACGAGGCCGTGACCGTACCCGTCGGCCTTGACCACGGCCATGACCCCCGCGCTGCTGGCTCGGCGACGCAGCTCGGCCACGTTGTCGCGGATCGCACCGAGGTCGACGCGCACCTGCGCGTGCGGAACAGGTGTGTCGGTCATCCGCCGATTCTCCCAACCCGGGTCAGCGCGTCCGGCAGGGCGTCGAGGACGTCGGTGGCGCTCGGGTACGCCGCCGGCTCTGCCGCCAGCCGCCCGGCGGCGCCGTGGACGTACGCCGCAACGCTGCCCGCGTCGAACGGGTCCAGGCCGGCCGCGAGCAGTGCACCGGCGAGCCCGGCGAGCACGTCACCCGACCCGGCCGTCGCCAGCGCCGGCGTGCCGGTCGGGTTGGCCCGGACGCGACCGTCGGGCGCGACGACCAGCGTGGTCGAGCCCTTGAGCAGCACCACGGCGTTCCACTGGGTCGCAGCGGCGCGCGCGTGGTGCAGCCGCCGCGCCTCGACGTCGTCGCGATCGACACCGAGCAGCCGGGCCAGCTCGCCCGCATGGGGCGTGAGCAGGGTGGGCGTCTCGAGCCGACGGGGCAGGAAACGCAGGCCGTCGGCGTCGACGACCGCCGGTTCCGCCGCGGCCAGCACCGTTTTCACTGCATGGGCACCCTCGGCGTCCGAGCCGAGGCCAGGGCCGACCACCCAGGCCTGGACCCTGCCACTCGCGGCCACCGACTCCGGCCAGTGGTGCCGCACCTGCCGAGCGGCTTCGTCCGGGCCGAGGTAGCGGACCATCCCGGCGCCGCCGCGGACGGCCCCGCCGACGGTCAGTACCGCGGCACCCGCGAACTCGGGCGATCCGGCGAGCACGCCGACCACGCCGCGCGAGTACTTGTCGGCGTCACGACCAGGCTGGGGGAGGCGGTCGGCGACGTCCACCGGTTCCAGGACCTCGACGGTCGGCTCCACGAGGAACGGGCCGAGGCCGATGTCGATCTGTTCGACCCGCCCGGCGGTGGCTGCGGCCGGGTCGACGACCAGCCCGATCTTCCGCGCACCGAAGGTCACGGTCACGTCGGCCACGACGTGGGAGCCGGGCAGCTCACCGGTGTCGGCGTCGACGCCGCTGGGCAGGTCGACGGCGACGACCAGCCCCCCGTCGCGGGCGAGTTCGGCCAGGTCGGCCGCCTCGGCACGCAGTCCACCGGAACCGCCGATGCCGACCAGCCCGTCGACGACGAGGTCGGAGCCGGCTACCGCCCGGATCGGGTCACTGGTCACCCGGCCTCCCGCGGCCCGCAGGGCGGCCAGTCCCTGACCATGGGCGCGTTCGGGACGGACGAGCACGGCATCGACCTGCGCTCCTCGTCGAGCCAGCCGTGCTCCCGCGTACAGCGCGTCTCCGCCGTTGTCCCCAGCTCCGACGAGCACCGCCACTCGGGCGCCGTAGGGCCCGCGGAGCAGGCGGGCGCACCGTGCCGCGAGTGCTGCCGCCGCGCGCTGCATGAGCGCACCGGGAGGCAGTTGCGCCATCAGCGCGCTCTCGGCCGCCCGGATGTCCCGGACCGGGTAGGCGCCGATCACGGCCGGCCCTCCAGGACGACGACCGCCGAGGCGATGCGGGCGTCGTGCGACAGCGACAGGTGGAGGCCGTCGACGCCGAGTTCTTTGCAGCGTTGCGCCACCGAGCCACGCACCTCGAACCAGGGGCGCCCGTCGGCCGTCGTCACCACCTCGGCGTCCTGCCATCGCAGCCCCTCCGGCGCCCCCAGCGCCTTGGCCAGGGCCTCCTTGGCTGCGAACCGGGCCGCCTGTGACGCGATCGGCCGCTCACGCTCCCGGGCAGTGAACACCCGGTCGAGAAGGCGAGGCGTGCGCTCGATCGTCTCGGCGAACCGTCCGACGTCGACGACGTCGACTCCCACGCCCACGATCACAGGGTCAGCTTGGCATTCCACCCGGTGATCATGTCCACTTCGCCTCCCCCGTCCGGTGGCCGAGTCGACATGGTCACGGGCTCGCCGGTCTCCTACTCGACCGTGACGCTCTTGGCCAGGTTGCGGGGCTGGTCGACGTCGAACCCGCGCATGTTCGCCATCTCGCAGGCGAACACCTGTAGCGGCACCACGGCGACCAACGGCTGGAGCAGCGTCGGACACGCCGGCACCCGGATCAGGTGGTCGGCATAGGGGACGACGGCCTCGTCGCCCTCCTCGGCGATGACGACGGTGCGCGCACCCCTGGCCCTGACCTCCTGGATGTTGGAGACGATCTTGTCGTGCAGGACGGAACGGCCGCGCGGCGGGGGCACCACGACGAAGACGGGCACGCCTTCCTCGATCAGCGCGATCGGCCCGTGTTTGAGCTCGCCCGCGGCGAAGCCCTCCGCGTGCATGTAGGCGATCTCCTTCAGCTTGAGCGCACCCTCCAACGCCACCGGGTAGCCCACGTGCCGGCCCACGAACAGGACCGACGTCACCGCTGCGAGCTCGCGGGCCAGCGCCCGCACCGGCTCCATCGTCTCCAGCACCTGGTCGACCTTGGAGGGCATGTCGGTCAGCTCGCGAACGACGGCACGGATCTCGTCGCCCCACTTCGTCCCTCGAAGCTGGCCGAGATAGAGCGCGACCAGATAGCAGGCGACGAGTTGGGTGAGGTGTGCCTTCGTCGACGCGACCGCGACCTCCGGACCCGCATGGGTATAGAGCACCGCATCGGACTCCCGCGGGATCGTCGAGCCGTTGGTGTTCGAGATCGCCAGCACCCGGGCACCCTGTTCGCGCGCGTACCGCAGCGCCATCAGGGTGTCCATGGTCTCGCCGGACTGACTGATCGCCACCACCAGCGTCTGCCGGTCGACGACGGGGTCGCGGTAGCGGAACTCGCTGGCCAGTTCCACCTCGCACGGAACCCGGGTCCAGTGTTCGATCGCGTACTTGGCGACCATGCCCGCGTGGTAGGCCGTGCCGCAGGCGATGACGATCACCTTGTCGACGTCGCGAAGTTCGTCATCGGACAGGCGCATCTCGTCCAACGAGAGCCGACCGTCCGAGCCGACCCTGCCGAGCAGGGTGTCGGCGACGGCTCTGGGCTGCTCGGCGATCTCCTTGAGCATGAAGTAGTCGTAGCCGCCCTTCTCGGCGGCGGATGCGTCCCAGTTGACGTGGAAGCGCTTCTCCTCGACAGGTGCACCGTCGAAATCGGTCAGCGTCACGCTCTCCGGTGTGATCTCGACGACCTGCCCCTCACCGATCTCCATGGCCTCCCGGGTGTGGGCGATGAACGCGGCGACGTCCGAGGCGAGGAAGTTCTCGCCCGCGCCGAGTCCGACGACCAGCGGCGAGTTGCGGCGTGCCGCCACGACGCGGTCGGGCGCGTCGGCGTGAACGGCGACCAGCGTGAACGCGCCCCGGAGGCGACGACAGACGGCGCGCATGGCCTCGGCGAGGTCCGATCCGGCGGCAACCTCTGCCGCGAGCAGGTGCGAGACGACCTCGGTGTCGGTCTCCGACTCGAACGCCACCCCGGACTCCTCGAGTCCGGACCGGAGCCGGGCGAAGTTCTCGATGATCCCGTTGTGGATGACGGCGACCCGGCCGGACTCGTCGAGGTGGGGGTGGGCGTTGCGATCGGTCGGGGCGCCGTGGGTGGCCCAGCGGGTGTGACCCAGTCCGGTCGTCGAGGTCGGCAGCGGCCGGTCGCCGAGCGCCTTCTCGAGGTTCTCCAGCTTGCCGGCCCGTTTCGCGGAGGCCAGCGCGCCGTCGGCAACGACGGCTACCCCGGCCGAGTCGTAACCGCGGTACTCCAACCTCCGCAAGCCCTCGATCACGACGTCGATCGCGGACTGGTCGCCGACGTATCCCACGATTCCGCACACGGCGGACAGGGTACGCCCAGTGCAGGATGGCCCCGTGACGCAGCCGATCGACGCCTCGCCGTTCGTCGAACTCGACCGGCCGGCGTGGTCGCGCCTCCGCGACCAGACGCCTCTCCCCCTCACCGCCATCGAGTTGGACGCGGTTCGCGGCCTCGGCGACGAGGTCGACCTGGACGAGGTCCGCGACGTGTACCTGCCGCTCTCGCGGCTGCTGAACCTGCACACGCGCGCCATCGGTGCGCTGCACAAGGCCACCAAGTCGTTCCTCGGCGTGTTCCCCGAGCGCACCCCATACGTGATCGGGATCGCGGGCTCGGTCGCCGTGGGCAAGTCGACCATTGCCCGGCTGCTGCGCCTGCTGCTCGCCCGCTGGCCGGACCATCCCGACGTCGCACTCGTCACGACCGACGGGTTCCTCCTGCCCAACGCCGAACTGGAACGGCGCGGGCTGCTGGCCCGCAAAGGCTTCCCCGAGTCGTACGATCGGCGGGCCCTGTTGCGGTTCGTCGCCGCGGTCAAGTCCGGCGCCGCCGAGGTGACGGCGCCGGTCTACTCGCATCTGACCTACGACGTCGTTCCGGGCGAGCAGGTGATGATCCGCCGGCCCGACATCGTGCTGCTCGAAGGGCTCAACGTGCTGCAGCCCGCCAGACCCCGGCGGAACGGGATCTCCAGTCTGACGGTGAGCGACTTCTTCGACTTCTCCATCTACGTCGACGCGGATCCGGACGACATTCGGCGTTGGTACGTCTCGCGCTTCCTGCGGCTGCGCGACACGGCATTCCGCGATCCCGCCTCCTACTTCCGCCGTCTCGCCGACCTCGACCACGACGCCGCGGTGTTCCGGGCGGAGCAGCTGTGGGACACCATCAACGGTCCCAACCTCGAGCAGAACATCATGCCCACGCGCGGCCGGGCCACCCTTGTGCTGCAAAAGGACGGGGACCACTCCGTCCGGCGAATCCGCCTCCGCAAGCTCTGACCCGCCTCCGCCCCGCCGCCCGTTGATCACGTTCACCACCTTGGTGGACCGTTCACCAGGCTCCGGACCCTGGTGAACGGTCCGCAAGCCTGGTGAAGTTCGGCCACCGGACGTTACCGGCCTGTAGGCATTGACGTGTGACAGACGGAGCCCGTTGGATACAGGCAAGTGTCATATGTCACACGGCACACCTCACCGAGGAGGAACGCCATGGCTCCCACGACCGGGCGTTCGCTCAGACGGCTTGCCGTCGTAGCGGCGCTCCCCCTGATCATCGCCGGGTTGCCCCTCGCGGCCGGCGCCGACCCCGAACCCGATGACCCGCCGGTTGTCGCGCTCGGCGCCGAGGACGGTGCCGAACTGGTCGAGGTGGTGGTCGACGACCAGGCCGGCGTCATCGACCTCATCGCGGCGGGTGCCGACGTCACCGAGTACGCCAGGCCGGTCCCCGGCGGCCTCGAGGTCCACGTCGTCGCCACTCCGGAGGAGCAGGACGACCTGCGGGCGCGCGGATTCGCCGTCGGTCGTGCGGTCGTAACGGACGAGGAGACCGAAGCCGTCGTCGCCGAGCGCGAGGCCGCGATCGAACGGCTCGACCAGCTCTCGGCGTTGGCCACCGACACGCTGACCGTGCTGCGGTCGGAGTGGTTCACCAGCATCGGTGGGGTGACCTACCTCAACATCGAGGTGAAGAGCTCCACCGGCGCCGACAGCTCCACCGTCCTCACGGTGAGCTGGGACGGCGGCAGCCAGACCATGAGCCGCTTCGTCGACGCCGGCCAATACCTCTACCACCGGTTCAACGAGCCGATCGCGGTCGACGACGTCCCAGCCGAGGTGACGATCACCAGCAGCATGGGCGGCATGACTACGGCAGCAGTGGTCCAGTGGCTCGGCGAGCCACGCAAGGGCGAGGGCCCGCACGTCGCCACCGGTTTCGTCGATCACTACATGGACCCGACGGAGGTCTACGACCGGATCGACTCATTGGCCGCCGAGTTCCCCGGACTCGCCGAGATCGTCGACCTGCCGTACCAGACCAACGGCTACCGCCGACACGCACAGGCGTTGATCGGCACGGTCACGAGCAACGCGTTCTACGTGACGTCGCACGCATGGGGACACGAGGGCGGCAACGAGCTCGGCATCGAGACGCGCAACCCAGGTGTACCGAGCAGCCCGCTCGCCGTGACCGTCGAGAACGACACGATCGTGGTGTCGCTGGCCACCGACGCTGCGGGGGCGCTCACCAGCACCGCCGCGCAGGTCGTAGCGGCGATCAACGCCTCCCCTGCAGCCTCCGCACTCGTGTCCGCGTCCACCTACCGCGGTAGCTCCGGCGGCGGCGTCACGGTCGTGGATTCCGAACAGCTCTCCGACTTCCTCGACGCCCCTGATTCGATCTCACGGGAGCCGTTCACGGTGCGGGCGATCCGGATCGGCAAGGACCGCGACGGGTCGCAGACCGGCGTCCTGGCCTACTCGCAGGAGCACGCTCGAGAGTGGGTGACGCCGCTCGTGGCCGTCGAGACCGCCGAGCGGCTCTTGCGGAACTACCAGAACGATGCAGCCACTCGGCAGTTGGTCGACGACCTCGACATCTTCATCATTCCGGCGGTCAACCCCGACGGCGGCCACTACTCCTTCTACGACGCCAACTTCCAGCGACGCAACATGACCAACTACTGCGCGGCCAACAACAGCGACCCGAACCGCCGTAACGCATGGGGTGTCGACATCAACCGGAACTTCAGCGTCGGGTCCCGCTTCGACGGGTACGACGGCGCATCGGGCTCGTGCACGAGCGACGTGTTCTCCGGGCCCGCGGAGCTGTCCGAGCCGGAGGCTCGCAACGAGGTCTGGCTCACCGAGCAGTTCGACAACATCGGGTTCGCGATGAACGTCCACTCCTACGGCGGTTACTTCATGTGGCCTCCGGGGGCGTACATCGACGAGGGCCGGATCACCCTGCCGCACGCCACGATCGGCGAGGAGGACTACTTCTGGGCGTCCTCCAGCCACATCCTCTCGGCCGTGCAGGACTGGCGCGGGACAGCGGTGTGGCCCGGCCGCACCGGCCCTGTCGCCGACGTGCTGTACTCCG